>NZ_JBZYWH010000009.1:0-163478 GCF_058932745.1 Hymenobacter sp. FMD4 | reverse complement strand
CTTTGATCAATCCGTCACAGATCCAGTTGGCCAGCGCCTGTCTATTATCAGCCAGCACGAAGCGGCGCTGATCTTTATCGTTGCGAATGTTACCCAGCTCGATGAATACCGTCGGGGCGTGGCTGTTGCGCACCACATAAAGGCTGCTGCGTGCCGATACCGTGCCCACGTATGGGCGCGTAGGCTGACTGCGCTTGTAGCGGGCCGTGAATTCCTGGTGAATATTGTTGGCCAGCCGCTTACCCACGGCGCTGCTTTCGTGATGGTAGAAAAACACGTCGGTGTTTAAGCCGGCGCTGCGGCTGTCGATGTGCAGCGTAATCATGCGCTGGTACGCGCCCTTGTGGCGGCCGTGCTGCCGGTTGATGGCTGCCACGTACTGGCGGAGGCGCGCCACGTGATTCAGCGGAATGGTAAGGTTGGGGTAGGTAATTTCGTCGTTGTCCATCTTCAGCACTGCCTCGTCGCGGATGCCATCGTTGGGGTCCTGCACAATTAGGTACACCTTGGCGCCATGCTCCATCAGGACGCGCGCCAGCCGTGCCGTTACGTCGTAAGCATATTCATCTTCCGCCAGCTTGTTGGAACCGTACTGGCCCACGGCGCCGGGGTCAGGGCCGCCATGGCCCGAAAGCAGGTAGTATACTGCTCCGCGTAGCTGCTGGCTGCGTGGCGACACGGAACCGTATTTCGGGCCGAAGAGCTGCCGGGTTGTCAAAGGAGCCGCATTCGTGCTGGTCTTCGCGGCGGCAGCCGGGGCCGCTTTTTTCGCCGCAAGCTGACGAGGAGGCAGGCGGTACATTTTGCCCATCACAAGACTTCCTCGTGGCCCCATAATGCTGCGGTTCAGGTCAATAAACCGCTTCTTGTCCCGAACCGGGTCCAGGCCGTAGCGTTGCAACAGCGTTCCAACACCATCACCGGGTTTGGGCTTGGCCTGACGATACGTGCTTTGAGCTACAGCAAATGCGGTAGAAAAAAAAGCAAGAAAGACAACTAGAAGCAGGGGCAAAAGTCTCGGCAAAGCAGCAGTACGGGTTTGGTTGGGACTTGTATTCAGGTAAGAATAAAACCGGTAACTACTGGATAAAGAGGCTGGTAGGGAAGATATACACCATGCCACAAGCGTAATTATAATGTTGATGTGGAGTGTCGTAAAAGTAGTACTGTTTAGTCCTTACAAGGGTTATTTCTCGTGCTTATAAGTAATTAAATCCAGCATGAAAAAAATATAAGAAAATTGGAGCCTTCGGCTGTCTCAATCAGGTCATCAGCGCAAGAGTTTACAGGCTCTGCCTCCTGTCGTCGCTACCTAACTACAATTGAACTACATACTTTTGCAAAGCTCTTGCAATCTATTAGATCCACCTATCTCAAGATGACCATTCCAAACCACATCCGGCAAATACGAGAGGTAGCTGCTAAAGCAGCTCACGAAGGCGTTCGTATAATCGAGAACCGGGTTGAGTTGTACGGTCACGTGCCACATATTGGGTCAGAGGCATGGCACCATTTACTTTTTGCCCCTTTGCTAGATGCGCATGTCGCAACCTTAGAATGTGGCTTAGGCATTAAGCTTCCCGCCTTAATTAAGGTTTTCCTACAGCATTACAATGGGGTCAGTCTGTTTTCAAGAGAGCTAGCATTATATGGCTATCGGAAAAACTACATACGAACTGGATTGGACGTTTGGCAGCCGTTTGATATGATAGCCGAAACCAGAACACTGCGGCACTACGGCTTGCCCGCTGATGAAATTGCCATAGGTGGGTATTTTTGCGATGGATCTAGGTTGTGTATGAGCTCCAGTTCTGACACTGTAGTGCGCCGACCAGCCCGGCACGCGAAAGAAGTATTAAACAAGTGGCCTTCGTTTTCTGAATTCATTATTTCCGAGTGTGCACGTTTAGAGACATTTTTTGACGATCAGCTATTTCCTTATAACCCCGATGCTGTTGTTGTGCCACCTCCTATGTATTGTTAGCAGCACAAGGCAAGGGACGACATAGTTTGACTTCGATGAGCTTTATGCATTGGCTTCACGAATCCGGGCTGCCGTGGAGCGGCACGAAACAAAAGCTAAGGAAATGCCCCTGGTGTAATTCGCTTTTTCGAGGCGCAGAAAATAAAAGCAGCCCGATAGTTGGGCTGCTTTTATTTTCTGCATTTTAAAGAGCCGCTTCATTCTCAACGCTCTTATTTAATTCCCCGCGCCATGAACTGGACAACGACGATAGAGTGGTTGGCTAAGCCTCACGACGGCACTTCAATAAAGTGTAATCCACCGGCTTCCGAGCAGGCCTTGACGCACCTAGAAACGATGCTGAAGCTACAGCTGCCAGCGGAGCTTCGGGCATTCTATTATACCAGTAATGGCTTGGCCGAGGAAATGGACAAGATCGGAAGCATCGGCTACTTAGTGCTGCCGGCCGAAGAACTGCTGGCGGAAAATCAAAGCCTGCGAGCTGACGCCTCAAATGGCTTGCAGGACATGCTGCTGGTGACCCCGGCCTATACCGGGGACTATTTCGGCTACCTACTGGATGGGCAGGGCACGCGCTCAAACGATATTTATGTCTGGTACGGAGTGGCGCAGAAGCGCGAGTGGGTAGCGTCCTCCTTGGGTGAGTTTCTGGTCGGCTGGGTTTCCAGTGAAATAACCATCTAAGCAAACCGGCATTGGGTGAATGGCCTTTATTTTTGAGTTTCCAAGCCCAAGTCAGTCCCATGCAGCAATACCACGACCTCCTGCGCCATATCTTAGAGCACGGCGCTCAGAAAACCGACCGCACCGGCACTGGCACGCTGTCGGTATTTGGCTACCAGATGCGGTTTGATCTGCAGCAGGGCTTCCCGCTGGTCACCACCAAGAAAGTACACCTGAAGAGCATCATCCACGAGCTGCTGTGGTTTTTGCGCGGCGATACCAACATTGCCTACCTCAAAGAGCACGGCGTGAGCATCTGGGATGAGTGGGCCAACGCTGAAGGCGAGCTAGGGCCCGTGTACGGCAAGCAGTGGCGCTCCTGGCCCGACGGGCGCGGCGGCCACATCGACCAGATGCAGCAGGTGGTGGACCAACTGCGCCGCTCGCCCGATTCGCGCCGCATCCTCGTGTCGGCTTGGAACGTGGCCGAGCTCGATCAGATGGCCCTGATGCCCTGCCACGCTCTGTTCCAGTTTTACGTGGCCGATGGCAAGCTTTCCTGCCAGCTGTATCAGCGCTCCGCCGATGTCTTTCTGGGCGTACCCTTCAACATTGCCTCCTACGCTTTGCTTACCCTGATGGTAGCCCAAGTGGTACGCCTGCAGCCCGGCGACTTTATCTGGACCGGGGGCGATACGCACCTTTACTCAAACCATCTGGAACAAGCACGCCTGCAGCTTTCACGCGAGCTGCGGCCGCTGTCCCAGATGCACCTGAATCCCGAAGTGCAGGATCTGTTCGGCTTCCGTTACGAGGATTTTCGCCTTGAAAACTACGATCCGTACCCCGCCATTAAGGCGCCCGTAGCGGTATAGCCAAAGGGTTTCGAAGAAGCCTTTTCGGGGGGCTAAAAAAATCTGTTGGTACCGAAGGTGCATTATAACCGGCGCCGGCGCATCAAGTGCGTTGGCGCCGGTTTTTTTATATGTTGGCCTTGTCCTGAAGTAGGAGAAGAGGGGGTGGAGAGTAGGACTTAGAATTGATTGTGAAGTAATAGTATTATTTCATGCTGATTGTGGTTGAAGTACGCTTATGTCTGATGACTGTTAAAGAAGAATAGTCTAGTTTTATTTGTGAATAATCAGCATTTTATTGCCTTATGGTGTGGGGTTTGAAAACTCTAATCACATTTTCATGTGGTTTAAGCAATGTTTATTTGCTAATGCGCGTTATTGTACAAATAATTGGGTGTTCAACTGAAATACTTCGATGAACCTCAACCGTAATAACCGGTTTAGGTTTGATCTTTGTATCCAGGGAAAACCATCCTGCCCGTTAGATTCCAATCCATCGGTGCAGCCCTTCATTAGCGCCGTGACCCTCAACACTCCATACCTTTTGCCCATTACTGCCGAAAACTCCGGCTGTTCTCTTCCTCGTCGGCACCGCGTCCTGATTGCCATGTATGCCCTTGAGCTTGGTCGCCAGCCGCGCTCCGAAATCCTGGCAGCCAACAACGTGACCGAAGCCGATCTGATTGAATACCATGCCGAATGGATGCGCATGCTTCGGCGGCGCGTCAGCCACAGCAGGTAGCTTACGCGGCCTCCCAGCGGCGTAGCGCCTGCAGCAGCCCATGCGCTGCCGAGCCAACTGATTTTTCCTCTACTTGCTCAACAGGCCGTATGCCGGCCACGTTGGCTACAAACACCGCCTCAGCGGCCTTTACTTCCTCGGGCAAGTACAGGCCGCTGAGGCATTTTAGGCCCTCGCGCTGAGCTATGTGCAGCAAATGCGCCCGGCGTACCCCGGCTACGCAGCCGCTTTGCAGCGCTGGGGTAAACAGCACGTCGTCCTTGATCCAAAACACGGCCGCCGCCACGGCTTCGGCTACGTGGCCGTGTGCGTCGAGCAGCAGCAATTCATCGAGGCCGCGCGCGTCACGTTCCTGCGCGGCCAATACGTAGTGGAGGGCATACGGCCCTTTGCAAAACGATACAGGCGATAAATGCGTCCGCACACTGCCGGCAAAGCCCAGCCGCAGAATCGGGCTGTCATTGGAGGTGAAAGGCGCAGCGGTGGCCAGCCAATCACACTGGTCAGTAGCAGGGGCGTAGAGGCCGCCGCCCGCCCGCCACAGCTGCAAGCGCAGTCGAACTTCGCCAGAAGGGGAAGCCACTAGCGGTGCCAACTGGTTTAAGGTCAGCTCCAGATCGGCTGGCGTGCTCAGCGCTGCTGGAAGCCGCAGTGCTAGGGCGTGGCTGGCTTGCTGCATGCGGGCCCAATGATGCGTCAGCCATTGCACCCGGCCGCCGCGGTACACCAGCGTTTCGAAGAACCCGTCGTTGAACTGCAAGCCACGGTTGGGCAGTGCCAAGTGTAGGGTTGCCGCAGGCAGCAGTTGACCGTTGAGCAGGGCTACATCCATCAGATCAGCGCAAACTTTTTACCCGGCAAGGCGCGCACCAGCCCCCGAAACTCCAAGCCTAGCAGCAGCGTCGAAACTTGGTTGATGGGCAGTTGCGCCTCCCAACTCAACTCGTCGATCTGTTTTTCCTTCGCCACTAGTAGAATCTCGATTAGCCGGTACTCATCGGCCGTGAAATCGGCGGGGTTCAGGCTCGGCACCACGGCGGTAGGCTGCAGGGCGCCGTCCCAGTTCAGGGCCTGCTCGATATCCGAAGGCCCGGTGTAGATCAGCGCCTGATTGTTGCGAATCAAAAGGTTGCAGCCCTCGGAGGCTGGCTGATCCAGACGGCCGGGCAGGGCTAGCACTTCACGGTTGTAATCTTGAGCCAGCTCGGCGGTGATGAGCGCGCCACCTTTACGGGCCGCTTCTACCACCACCGTCGCATCGGAAAGGCCGGCGATTATCCGATTCCGCGCCGGAAAATTGTACTTATCGGGCTGGGTGCCGAAGGTGAATTCGGTGAGCAGCCCGCCCTGCTCCAGCATCTTTTCGGCGGTACGGCGGTGCGCCGGCGGGTAGATGATGTCCAGACCGGTGGCCATGACGCCCACCGTCGGGAGGCCCTCCTGCAGGGCCGCGCGGTGTGCCACAATGTCGATGCCGTAAGCCAGCCCACTGACGATGAGTGGCTGGTAACCGGCCACACCTTTGATGAGTTTCTCGGTTTGCTCGCGCCCGTAATCGGTAGCTTGGCGGGTGCCCACCACAGCCAGGGTGCGCGGGGCGTTTAGGTCGGCAGTGCCTTGGTAATAGAGCAGGGCCGGAGCGTCGGGTACCGGGCGCAGGCGGGCGGGGTACTCGGGGCGGGTGTAGTGCAGTAGTTGTACCCCGTCTTTTTCGGCCCGGCGCAGCACCAACTCGGCTTGCCGGAGGGCAGCGGTGTGGTTTTGCAGATTGGTAATCGTGGCTGGGCCTACGCCCGGAATCTTGTGCAACTTAGCCGCCGGAGCCTGCAGTACAGCTGCAGCGGAGCCGGCGTAACTGATCAGCTGGCGCGTGAGCAGCGGGCCGATGCCCGGCAGCAACGAGAGGGTAATTTCGGCCTGTAAATCAGCCGTAGATGATGGAAACACGCGAATCGGTAGGGGGTAAAGCACTCAGGATATAAACCGCCGTGACACTACTAGTCTAGTACGCCACTGGCATCAGGTACTTTGGTTTTTGGTGGCGGCCTCCAACTCCTTACGTAGCCCCACCAGAAAATTGCGCACCTTTTCCAGCGAGTGAATCACGTCGACGCGCTCCTTGAGCTGCGGACCGCGCTGCTTCAGGATTTCACGGGCCCCCGGGATGGTGTAGCCGCGCTCCTTTACTAGGTGGTAGATGGTGCGGAATATCTCGATGTCCTGCGGCGAGTACAGGCGGTTGCCCTTCTTGCTTTTGCGCGGCTTGAGGTCGTCAAACTCGGTTTCCCAGAAGCGAATCAGCGACGGCGCTACATCAAACTGCGCGGCCACCTCACCGATGGTAAAGTACTGCTTCTCGATGTCGCGGTCTTTGTAGGGCATAGTACTATAGGTGAGACCTGAGAGGTGAGAAGTGGGAGAATGAAGGGAGAAAGCGCAGTAGAACAGGCTCGGTTCTAACTTCCCATTTCTCACTTCTCCAAACTACCTTTGCCGGAAGGGCTTTCTACGGCTGCTTCGCTGGCTTCGGAAGCCGAAAAGTAGCCAAAAACCCGGCCGCCGCCAATTTTTCGGCAGCGGCTTTGTTCCAACCGATACCCAACGATTCGCCAGGCAAGCGCTTGGCAATACAGCCGCTCATGTCACTTCCTTCAGCCAACCAGGTTCGCCAGCAGTTCCTCGATTTCTTCGCTTCCAAAGGTCACCACATCGTGCCCTCGGCCCCCATCGTGGTGAAGGACGACCCCACGCTGATGTTCATCAACTCGGGTATGGCGCCGTTCAAGGACTACTTCCTCGGCAACAAGCCCGCGCCCTTTAAGCGCATCGCTGATACCCAGAAGTGCCTGCGCGTGAGCGGCAAACACAACGACCTGGAAGAAGTAGGCTACGACACCTACCACCACACCATGTTCGAAATGCTCGGCAACTGGTCGTTTGGGGACTACTTTAAGAAGGAAGCTGTGGCCTGGGCCTGGGAACTGTTGACGGAAGTCTACAAGCTGCCGAAGGACCGCCTGTACGTGACGTATTTTGAAGGTGACCAGGGCGACCAACTCGCCGCCGACACCGAGACGCAGGAGTTGTGGCGCCAATACACCACGGAGGACCGCATTCTGCCCGGCAATAAGAAGGACAACTTCTGGGAAATGGGCGACACCGGCCCCTGTGGACCCTGCACCGAAATCCACATCGACCTGCGCGACGAGGCCGAAGTGGCCGCCATTCCCGGCCGCGAGCTTGTGAATGCCGACCACCCGCAGGTGGTGGAAATCTGGAACAACGTGTTCATGGAGTTTGAGCGCCGCGCCGATAAGTCCCTGATCAAGCTGCCGGCCCAGCACGTGGACACGGGCATGGGCTTTGAGCGCCTGATGATGGCCGTGTCGGGCGTAAAGTCTAACTACGACACCGACGTGTTCCAGCCGCTGATTCAGTTTATCGCCAAGGAAGCCGGCGTGCAGTACCACGGCACCGCCCCGGCCACCGTAAACGACCAGCCCGCCACCGAAAACGAGAAGACCGACATTGCGGTGCGCGTTATTGCTGACCATGTGCGCACTATCGCCTTCACCATCGCCGACGGGCAGCTGCCCTCCAATGTGAAGGCTGGCTACGTGATTCGTCGCATCCTGCGCCGCGCCGTGCGCTACGCCTTCTCGTCGCTGGGCCAGAAGCAGCCCTTCCTCTATAAAGTGGTGCCGGTGCTGGCCGACCACATGCGCAGCATCTTCCCCGAACTTAAGCAACAGCAGCAGTTCGTGACGCGCGTGATTGAGGAAGAGGAAATTGCCTTCCTGCGCACCCTCGAAAACGGTCTGCGCCGCTTCGATAGCTTGGAGGAAGGCTTCCGCCAGAACGGCAATCACGTCGACGGTAAATCGGCCTTCGAGCTATCCGATACCTTCGGCTTTCCCTTCGACCTCACCGCCCTGCTGGCCCGCGAAAAAGGGTTGACCGTGAGCGAAGACGAGTTCAAGAAAGAGCTGGAGCAGCAGAAGGCCCGCTCGCGCAACGCTTCCGAGCAGGAGCAGAGTGACTGGACCATCGTGGAACCTTCGCAGGAACTGCCGCGCTTCGTGGGCTACGATGCCACCACGGCCGAGGCGCGCATTCTGCGCTACCGCGCCGTGACGCAGAAAGGCAAAACCGAGTACCACGTGGTACTGGATCAGACGCCTTTCTACGCCGAATCGGGCGGACAGGTGGGCGACACCGGCTACCTCATCACGCCGCTTTCCAAGGTGCGCGTCATCGACACCCGCAAGGAAAACGACCTCATCGTGCACACGGTGCTGGATCTGCCGCAGGACCTCGACGCGCCCGTGGAAGCCAAAGTCGACCAGGCGCGCCGCGAGCAGATTCGCAAAAATCACTCGGCCACCCACCTCATGCACGCGGCCCTGCGGCAGGTACTGGGCACGCACGTAGCCCAGCGCGGCTCGCTGGTGAATGAAAAGCTGCTGCGCTTCGACTTCTCGCACTTCTCCAAAGTCACCGACGACCAGCTGCGGCAGGTGGAGCGCATCGTGAATGAGCGCATTCGCCAGCAAATTCCGCTAGGCGAGGAGCGGAGCGTGCCGCTGGACGAGGCCCGCGCCCGCGGTGCCATGGCCTTGTTTGGCGAGAAGTACGCCGACAACGTGCGTGTCATCACCTTCGACCCGGAGTACTCCGTGGAGCTCTGCGGCGGCATCCACGCCCCCAACACCGGTGAAATCGGCTTCTTCCGCATCGTGAGCGAATCGGCCGTGGGCGCCGGTGTGCGCCGCATCGAGGCCGTGACGGCCGAGCTGGCCGAGAAGTTCATCGACGAGCAAATGGACCTGCTGGCCCAGGTGCGCGAGCTGCTCGGTAACCCGCAGCACCTCACCACCACCATCCAGAAGCTGTCGGAAGAAACCGCCACGCTGCGCAAGCAGCTGGAACAGGCCGAGCAGCAGCAGCTCGGGCAGCTGAAAGACCAGCTGGCCGGCCAGGTAAAAGAGCTGAACGGCGTGAACTTCCTCGCCGCCAAAGTGCCCGCCCGTTCGGCCGACGGCCTCAAGACCCTGGCCTTTGGCCTGCGCCAAGTGGTGCCCAACCTCGTGCTGGTGCTCGGCGCCGAAGTCGATGGCAAGCCCCAACTGGCCGTGATGCTCGATGATGAACTGGCCAAAGGCGGTAAGCTCAACGCCACGCAGCTGGTGCGCGAGCTGGCCAAAGAAATCCAGGGCGGCGGCGGCGGTCAGCCGTTCTTCGCCACGGCCGGCGGCAAGAATGTGGCCGGGCTGGATGCGGCTATTGGCAAGGCCGAAGGGCTGATTAGCGGGCAGCTAGGCTAACAAGTTGTAAAGTACCGCAGCGGCCGTAGTTTGTGTAAGCAGACTACGGCCGCTGTATTTTATGGGGAGGGCAGGACAAAACTTGTACGTCCTCTGGTCGCCTGTTAATTTCGTTAAGGCTAATTCAGGCTATTCAACAGCTGCGCTGAGCTGTTCGTGCTTTAATTCCTTTCTCATGTATCCGTTTTACCGCTTCATGGTGGGCGCCCTGTTGTCGGCGCTGCCCGCGGTGGCTTGGTCTCAACAGGCCTCCATATCGAATGAGCCGCGTACAGTGGTAGAGTACTTTGGTGCCAATAACAAGAAACTCCCGTCGGCGGAAGGCGCTACCCTGCGCGTCGAAACGCAGTTTGCTGATAGCTTGCGGGCCGTAGAGCACAGGTACGATGCGGCAGGGGTGAAGCTAGAGACTATGCCCTTTGAGCACCACCGCAAACGCATAGTGCACGGGGTAGTTGAGCGTTGGTACAAAAACGGGCAGCTGCACTGGCGCGAAACCTGGGTGCACGGCAAGCAGGAAGGCGAGTTAGTTGCTTATTACCCCACGGGCCAGCTAAAACGGCAGGAGCAGTACGTAGCCAACAAATCAAAAGGCGGTACCTGCTACGCAGTCGATGGGCGGGTGGTGCCTTTCTTCGCTTTCGTGCAAATGCCCGAGCCACCCGGCGGAATGAACGGCCTGATGAACTACTTGGGTCGCAACATCCGCTACACCCCCGAGACCTTGCGGGAGCGGGTGCAGGGCAAAGTCTTGGTAGGGTTTTGCGTGGATTCGCTGGGGCAGGTCGTCAACCCGGTGGTGAGGCAGGGGCTGCACCCGGCCCTCGATTCAGTGGCCCTGCACGTCGTCGCTAATCAACCCAAGTGGAAGCCTGGCCGAATTGATGAAAGATTGGTCTCAGTGGAGTATACCGTGCCTCTGAGCTTCGTCATCAATGACCTGTTTGGACGGCCCGCGAAACCCCGGAAAAAGCCGGCTACTTCAGCGCTTTGATTTTCGATTGTACCATTCTTAACCCTATTCTATGCGCATTTCTACCCTTGGCCTAGCAGCCGCACTTTCCATTGGCCTTTCCACCACCGCCTCGGCCCAAACCTTCACCGACCCCGGCGCCTACAACAACTACATCGTGGCCGAGCAGCGCGCCATGCTGAAGAAAAATCTGCGTTACATCAGCAAAGCCGCGCACTCCGACAACGAGAAGAAAATCGATGCCCGGCGCTTGGATCTGGTAAAGCAGACCGAGCTTTCCCTGAATAAGCTGGCCAAAATGCCGGCTTACAAGGACGACAAAGGCTTCAAGGAGCAAACCGCCGAGGCGTTTTACCAACTGCTCAAGATCTACTCCGAAGACTATAAAGCCGTGGACATGATGGCCGCTACGCGTACAGCCACCATCGAAAACATGGAGCAGTATTTCAAGCTGCAGGAAATTGCCGAAGCCAAGCTGCAGGTAGTCAATGACTCGGTAGACGCGGCGCAGAAGCGCTTTGCCAAGCGCCACGGCATGACCTTGTCAGAAGCCACCGATGCGGAGGGCCGCAAGCTGGCCAACTTCATGCGGCAGGTATCGGAGGTAAATGCCTACCAGCACAAAGTGTTTCTGGCGCAGTTTCGGACCGAAAAAGCCAGCGCTAAGCTCAACGACGCCTTGAGCGCCCAAGATGCTGCCGGTTTTGAAGCCGCCCGCGTGCAGCTGCTGGCCGATGCGCAACAGGCCTTGGCCGAACTGGCCACCGTGCCCGCCTTCCGCGGCAAGGATGCGCAGTACCGCGACGCCGCCAAAAACCTGATCAATTATTACGCCGGCCTATGCTCCAATCAGCTGGTGAAAATGCAGGAGTTGATCCAGCGCAAAGACCAGCTGACGAAGGCTGATGTAACGGCTTTCAACAACTACATCAATTACTACAACACCAACAACCACAAGTACGTGGACGCCTACAACCGGGCCGGCAATGCCTTCATGGCCACTTACATTCCGCTGGTAGAATAGCCCTGCGTGTAGCCCTACAGGCCCGAAGCCCGTACCTAGCACAAAAGCAGGTACGGGCTTTTACTTTTCATGCTGCATGCGTTATAATTCCACGGCACGCTGGCTCACGACGCTGGGTATACTCTTCTTTTTTGTGTCGGCTACCCATGAGGCTGGCTTGCCCGTGGTGGCCGTGGTCGATCAGCTGAAAGGCAAGCCTGCCGCCATTCGGTACTACGACCGATGGTGGGCCCCGCTGCCCAGCGCCGAAGGAGCGGCTTACTACGATCTGATTCAGCGGCGCGACAGTGCCGGAGAGAACTGGCGCGTGCGGCGATATGGCTTGAAAGAGAAACAGTTGGTGCTCGATATCGGCTTCAGCGGTACTATGCCGTGGGCCCGCCCCGAAGGCCGCAGCCGCGAGTGGTACCCCGGCGGGCAGCTGCGCGAAGAAATGACCTACCGCAAAGGCATGCTCGACGGGCAGCTGCGGACTTACCATGCCAACGGCGAGCTGCGCCGGGCCGCTGACTACTGGAAGCGGCAGCAGGTACGCCTGGAGTGCTTCAGCGCCGCCGGCGACCCGATTCAATGCCCTCCTTATCACACCTTCGCGCAGCTAAAGCTCGAAGATGCCAGCATCGCCGACGTAGCGGGCTGGCTTAGCCAGCAGTACCCGCAATACCTACCGGCCCAGTACGCCGGGCTGGAGCGGAGCGTCGCTTTTTACGCATTTTACGTCGACAGCCTGGGCTATGCCCGGAAGCCGCGCATTCTGCTCGGCAACGACGAAGTGGTAAATAAGGCCGTGCTCGAAGCCATTCGGCAATTGCCGCGTTTCGAGCCAGCCACGCAAGAGGGCCAACCCACGCACGATCCAATTGAGGGTTACGTGGTCTACGAGCCTATGCGCCGGCGCCAGTAGCAGCGGTCGAGTAGGGAAGAACTTCACCTTAGGATTAAAAAGGGCTACGGGCGATTATTATCGACCTGACTTTCTGGTTTCATTGTTGTGTTCTTTTGACTACCTCTGGACTATGCCGCTCCAAGCGCAAAACCATTCATGAGTGCCCGCCGCTAACTACAGGTAGTTTTCGCTGTTGATTCGGCGGACATGTAGCGCAAAGCGTGACACTCAGCCTTATCTTGCCCGCATGTCTGTGCTAGTTATTGCTCCGGCCTCGCGCCGCACTTTGAGCGTATTGGGCGCTCTGCTGTTGACCGCTACTTCGGCTTGGTCCCAGGCCAAAGTAATTACGGCCCTTGATCAGATGGAAAATCAGCGGGTAGGCATTCGCTACTACGACCGGTACCAAGTGCCGCTGCCCAATGCCTCCGGCGCTTATTGCTACGACATCATTCGCAAGGCCGATAGCCTGGGCGTGAAGTGGCGCGTGCGGCGCTACACGGTGCAGGACCGGCAACTGCTACTCGATGCCGGCTTCAGCAGCGACTTGCCCGGCGAGGCACTGCACGCCCGCAGCCGCGAGTGGTACCCCGGCGGTCAGCTGCGCGAAGACGTGAGCTACCGCTCCGGTAAGCTCGATGGCCCGATGAAAACCTTTTACCCCGACGGCAAGCGCCGCCGGGACCAACAAAATCGTGTCGGCACCCTGGTCAAAAGCGAGTGTTTTTTGCCCACCGGCCAGTCGGTGGAAGAATGCCCGCCGTACCGCACCGCTGCCCGGCTGGCCGGTAAAAGTGCCGATCAGGCGGCCGTGTTCAAGGCCATGCAGCGGCAGTTCGAGCAGTTTCTGCCCAAGGGCTACAGCCGCCCCACCGACGGCACGGTGCACCTTGCCTTCCGGGTAGATAGCCTCGGCTACGTGCGCGACCCACGCATCCTTGGCAGCGATGATACTGCGCTAAGTGCCGCGGCGCTGGAAGCCGTACGCCGCCTACCACGTCTCGCGCCGGCCACCGAAGAAGGTCAGGCCGTTCACTACGTGATGGAAGGCTACTTTTTCTATTATCCCACGCGTCGGGCCGCTATGGCATCGGAAGACTAGCTCAGAGGCCAAGCCTGAGCATACCTCATACACTCATTACCTGCCTCACTGCCGATGGGCAGTGTAATCATGAATTTTAGCATCCAAAGAAGTCTGCGCCTGGCCGGCGTTTTCTGCCTGACCCTGGCCAGCGGAGCCGCAACTGGCCAGAGCATCAACGACTATTACCAAAAACTGGGTATTAACAGTGACAATGGCTTTGGTATCGGCCATCAATTTCGTACTGAAAAAGTGACGCTAGACTCAATACGTGGCACCATCACCAGTTACTACCCATCGGGCAAGGTTTGGGAAACCATGCCGTATGCGCACATCACCAAGCGCATTCTGGAAGGCAAACAAATGCGCTGGTTTGAATCAGGGCAGGTGATGGCGGAGGAGGAGTACATGGCTGGCAAGCGCCACGGGATGCTGCGCACCTACTATCCCAGTGGCCAAGTCAGGCGTCGGGAGGAATATGCTAACGGCCAGCTCCTCAGCGGCGAGTGCTTTACGCCCGATGGTAAACCAATGCCATGTCAAGCCTACGTGGTATTTCCGGAATTTCCGGGCGGTATGACGGGGCTTCACGGGGCCTTGGCCACCCGAACTGTGTACCCCAAAGCGGCTTTAAAGGCTGATATTGAGGGGACCGTTTACGTGGGCTTTGTGGTTAGCAGCAAAGGCGAGTTGCAGAACGTACGCGTAACCAAAAGCGCCACGCTGCTGCTGGATAAAGAGGCGCTGCGGGTGGTGAATACCCTCCGCGGCTGGACGCCTGGCCGGCTCGATGGGGAAGAGGCCGAAGTGGTCTTTAGCGTGCCCGTCACGTTTCGCTTGGAATAAGAAGCAAGCGCCAAAACCGATTCCCGGCGCTAAGGCAATACGGAAAAGCGCCGGGCTTTCTAACTTGCAGCTTCGACGGCCGCGCCGCCACTGCGCGCCTGGCCGGTCGGCTATTCCTATGGACGAAAGCATCAAATCAAAATACCAGCCCATCATCGGTCTGGAAGTGCACGCGCAGCTGCTGACGCGAAGCAAAATGTATTCAGCCGACGAAAACGAGTACGGCGCTCTGCCCAACTCCAACCTGTCGGTAATCACGCTGGGCCACCCGGGCACGCTGCCGCGCATCAACCGCACGGCCGTGGAGTACGCCATCAAGATGGGCCTGGCCACCAACTGCCAGATTACGCGCGACAACCTGTTTGCGCGCAAAAACTACTTCTACCCCGACTTGCCCAAGGGCTACCAGATTACGCAGGACAAAACCCCGCTCTGCACCAAAGGCCACGTGGAAATCCGGTTGGCCGATGGCGCTACCAAGCACATCGGCATCACACGCATTCACATGGAGGAAGACGCGGGCAAGTCCATGCACTTGGCCGGCGAGGTAGAAACGCTGGTCGACCTGAACCGCGCCGGCGTGCCGCTGATTGAAATCGTGTCGGAGCCGGACATCCGTAACGCCGACGAGGCCTACGCCTACCTCACCGAAATCAAAAAGCTGGTGCAGTACCTCGATATCTGCGACGGCAACATGGAGGAAGGCTCCCTGCGCTGCGACGCCAATATTTCGGTGATGCTGAAAGGCACCGATAAGTTCGGTACCAAGGTGGAGGTGAAAAACATGAACTCCTTCCGCAACGTGCAGCGCGCCATCGAGCACGAAATCGAGCGGCAGATTCAATTGCTCGAAGCCGGCGAAGAGGTAGTGAGCCAGACGCGCGGATTCGATGCCACCACCGGCACCACGCAGGCCCAGCGCACCAAGGAGACGATGAACGACTACCGCTACTTCCCGGAGCCGGACCTGCCGCCGGTGGTAGTGGACGACGCGTGGCTGCACCGCGTGCAAGCCGCGCTGCCGGCCCTGCCGCAGCAGCTTTATGCCCGCTTTACCGGCGAGCTAAGCCTCTCGGCGTACGACGCCAACGTGCTGACCGCCGAGAAGGACATTGCCCTGTTCTTCGACGAGCTGACGCGCCTGACCACCAACGCCAAGGCCGCGGCTAACTGGATGTCGGGTCCGGTGAAGTCTTTCCTCAACGAGCGTGCCCTCACCATGAGCGAGTTTCCGCTCACGGCGCAGCACGTAGCCGACATCATCGGCCTCATCGACGAAAGCAAGGTGAACAACACCGTGGCGCGGCAGCAGCTGTTTCCGTACCTGATCGAAAACCCCACGCAGTCGGCGGCTGAAGCGGCTGAGAAGCTGGGCCTGCTGCAGCAATCCGACGCCGGAGAGCTGGAAGCCATGGTGCAGCAAGTGCTCGACGCCAACCCTGCGAAGGTGGCTGAGTACCGGGCCGGCAAAAAGTCGCTGGTGGGTATGTTTATGGGCGAATTGATGAAGCTGACCAAAGGCAAAGCCGACCCGAAGCTGTCGAACCAACTGCTGCGCGACAAGCTGGAACAGGCGTAAAAAGTTTTTGCATTCAAACGAACGTCCACAAACCAGTTGCTGGTTTGTGGACGTTCGCTTTTTGCCAGATTAATAAATCCAAAACGTTCTGCTGAGCCCGGCTGAAACAGCAACCGTCGGGCAGCGGCAGTGTTGGTGTAGAAGCTGGTGCATAAATGCGCACAAATCGGCAACTTGCAATGTTCTCTGCCCGGCGGACGTTGACGTGCCGTCGCCCCCTCTGATTTCATGAAATACTCTATGCAAAGCTTGATTCTGGTTGCTTCGCTGCTGAACCTCGCCACGGGTTGCAACGATGCTACTTCCACCAACTCGGCCGCCGGCAACGCTGGCTTTGTCGTAACGGGCCAGTTGCGCAATGCCAAGGCTGGTACCAAGGTGTACCTCTCCGAGCTGACGGAAACGCAGTTTGTTTCGCGCGATACGGTAAAGACCGATGCGCAGGGTCGCTTTACCTTCAAAGGCACGGCCACCGAGCCTTCGCTTTTCCAAATCAAACTCGATGAGCCCAACCAGGTGCTGGTAGCCCTCGACAACCAGACCAAGCTGCAGCTGACCGGCGACGCGAGCAAGCTGAACGCCGATTACACTGTGAAGGGCTCCAAGGATTCGGAGCTGCTTCAGCAGCTCACCCGCAGCATGCAGCGCAGCCGAGGCCGTCTGGAAGGCATCATGCAGCGCTACCAGACCAACGCCCAAGCTGGTCGCCAGGACTCTATGCAGCTGTTGGAAGAACGTTTCTACACCTTGCAGGCGAGCGGTACGGCCGAGCTAAAAACGCTGATCAAGAAAAACCCCACCTCGGTCGTGTCGGCTTTCGTGCTCGGCAACCAGCAATTGTTTGATGCCGACGCGAACTTCGGCTTTGCCGATTCCGTGGCTACGCAGCTGAAAAAAGCGCTGCCCAACTCGCGCTACACTACGGCCCTGGTGCAGAAGCTGGAGCCGATGCGCAAAACCGCCATCGGTACCGTAGCCCCCGACATCAGCCTGGCTGCCCCGGATGGCAAGAGCGTAGCCCTGAGCAGCATGCGTGGCAAGTATGTGCTGCTGGATTTCTGGGCTTCTTGGTGTGGCCCTTGCCGCCAGGAGAACCCCAACGTGGTGCGCACCTACGACAAGTACAAGGCTAAGAACTTCACCGTGTTTGGCGTTTCGCTTGACCAGGACAAGGGCAAGTGGGTAAAGGCCATTGAAGCTGATAAGCTGGCCTGGACGCACGTTTCGGACCTGAAAGGCTGGCAAAGCGCTGCTGGCCAGGTTTACGGCATTCAGTCGATTCCGATGAACTACCTCCTCGATCCGCAAGGGAAGATCATCGCCAAGAACCTGCGCGGCGCGGCGCTAGAGGCCAAGCTGGCGCAACTGCTGAAATAACCGGCAAATACTCCATTTGCTAAATGGAAAAGGGCCGCAACGGTAGTTGCGGCCCTTTTGTTATCCGTAAATGCTTTGCGCTACGCTAGAAACATGCGCTGCAAGGCCTGCCAAAGCTGCTTCTTTCGGGCGTTGTCGTACTCAATCAGCTCAATCTCAGCTGCGGGCAGATAGGCCACGTCACCGATACGAACGGGCTCGTAGGGTTGGGTACGCTTGGTAGCCACGTCGAGCAGGTTCTTGCCGAAACCAATTACCTCCTGCACCGCCAAACCACGCGCGCGCAGATCCTCCAGGCTCACCGGGTAGGGCGAACGAATATTCACGATGACGCACTCCTCAATGACGCGCTGAATGGCCTTGAGCATGTTGTTTAGAAACACGTTGCGCTGCAGACGGGGCAAGCGGTCGGCGTGTTCCAGCCGCACGAGCAGCACCAAGCCATTGGCGTTGGAGCCGAGCGTATCAAAGGGCACGGGGGCACGGGGCGTAGGCGGAGCTGGCACTGCCGGCGGCGGTGTTGGGGAAGCGCTAACGGCGGCCGCAGGTGCCGGAGCTACGGCCGGAGTCGGTGGCATGCTGGCTCCGGCTGCCGCAGCACGGGCTGCTTTCAGATCGGCCAGGGACGGCAGGCGGTCCGGCCCGCCGGAAGCCGTCGGCTGGGGCGGTTCAGCCGCAGCCGAAACAGGAGTAGTGGGTACTTCTACGACGGGAACAGGCGCCGGCGCAGTTGCCGGTGGCGCGGTTGGGGCCGGCTGGGGCGAAATTGCAGCAGTAGCAGCGGGCTCAGGCACTACATAGAGCGGTGTGCCGGCGTAAAGCTGCTGATAGAAGGCAAGCGTAGCTTCGTCCACGAGACAAAAGGTAGCTAAAAGGAGTGAGTGCGGCTAAATTCAGTACGAGGGTGCCGTACGGGCCGCTTGGGGCTTCGTGAATTTAGCTATTTCAGCTCCAATTATTCCATATCAAATAACGCTTTCAGCTCGGTGGCTTCCTGCGGCTTCATGCGGCCGCCCAGCACCAGACGTAGCTGTCGGCGACGTAGGGCACCGTCGTAGAGGCGCACTTCCTCGTCGCTTTCGGGAACTGCTTCGGGCACATCGATGGGGCGGCCCGACTGATCCACGGCCACGAAAGTGAAGAACGCTTCGTTGGACTTGACCTTGGTGCCGCTCGGAATGTCCTCCGACCACACGTTAATGTGCACTTCCATGGAGGAGCTGAAGGAGCGCGTCACCTGCGCTTCCAGTGTCACTACGTTGCCCAGGCGAATGCCCTCGCGAAAGGAAACGTTGTCGACTGAGGCTGTCACGACGATGCGGTTGGAGTGGCGTTGCGCCGAAATGGCGGCGGCGATGTCCATCAGGTGCATCATGCGGCCGCCCATCAGGTTGTTGAGCGTGTTGGTATCGTTGGGCAGCACCAGCTCGGTCATTCGCACGAAGGACTCCGCAACAGGCTTTTGTTTGCGCATGGTCGGGGAAAACAGAATGTAAAGCGACAAAAATCGGCCGCAAAGATAGCGGCGGTGGCGGCAGCGGCGGGGTATCGGTCAAACAAAAGCCCCCGCGCCAAGCGGCGCGGGGGCTTCGTCAGTAAGAGCGAAAGCGCTTATTTCACCACAATGCGGGAAGTGTAGCGGTCCTGGCCCAAGGTGAGCTGCACCACGTACACGCCGGGGCTGAGGCGCTTGCCTTCCGAGCCGAACTCGATGCGCTGCTGGCCAGCAGCAAAGTTCTTGGCTTCGGTGCTGAGCACGGTGCGGCCCAGCAGGTCCTGCACTTGTACCTGAGCGGAGGCAGCCTTCTCAAGGGTAAACTGCACGGCAGTTTCCTGGGTCACGGGGTTCGGGTACACGCTGATGCCGCGCGACGACATATCAACCGCACGGGTGCTGAGCGGGCCCTGAATGCGGAAGTTGTCGATGTACAGGTTGTTACCGTTGTTGGTGACGGCTTCGAGGCGCACTACCAAGCTGGTGCTGTTCTGGAAAGCCGCGGGAATGTCGAGCGAAGTAGTGGCCCACTCCGAAGCGGTTGGAACGAAGTTGGTCGTAATCGGCTGACCACTGGTGTTCGTGACGAGCAAAGCCGCGCCGTAAGTCACGGGGTTTGTCCACGTCACGCCGCAGTCAGAGCTGAACGATACGCGCAGCTGATCGGTAGAGGTAGCTAGGCGGCGGGCGTAAGCGCGGTCAAAGAACAGTTTGTACGGACCGGTGCCCGTCGTCAGATTGATGACCGGCGAGTACAGGGTGGTGGTGGTACCGTTCGGAATGTTGGGGTTGCGCAAGCGCAGCGCGGCATTGCCGTTGGAGCCAACACCCGTGATACGCTGCCATCTTTCCGAGTTGGCGTTATTGGTTTCGTTACGCCAGTTTTTGTCGGCATCGGTGGGGTTGTTGATCCAGCTCACGTCCTCAAACGACTCCAGGTAAGGCGCCGGGAAGCTGGCATTGAGACCCAATACCCGGATGAGCTGCTGGCGCGTGGTTACACCGGGGCCGTTGGCATTGGTCACGGTCAGCGTCACGTCGTAAGTGCCCGGCGTGTTGTAGGTTACCAGCGGATTGGTCTGAGTAGACGTAGCCGGGGTGCCACCGGGGAAGCTCCACTGGTACTGAGCACCAGTTAAGTTGCCGTAGGAGTAGTTAATGAAAAGCACACTACCGCCGGCGCACACCGTCGTGTTGGACTGCGTAAACGACGCCACGGGCGGGCAGGGCGGAGCTTGGTAACCATCGTTGGTGCCGGTGGCTACCAGGTTGGCGGCCGATACCAGCGTGGAACGGCATGCCAGGGTCAGCGAAGTGCGCATCACTGCCTTCTGCCCCTGCGTAAACATGCTGATGCACGGTGCATAATCCATGTAGTTCTGCACGTTGGCCACCGGGCCGCAATCGGCCTGGTTCAAGTTGCAGCCAGCCGTAGCGCCCACCGTGTTGGGCGTGTCGGCAATGCCGTCGTCGAGGTTACAGTTGGAAGCCAGTCCCGGCGTGTTGGAGCCGCCCCAGGTATGCGGCAGGCCGAAGTGGTGACCCAACTCGTGCGTGAGCGAACGGATGCAGAAGTTATTGCCGCACGAGCGGCCGATGCTGGCAAACTGCGTGTTGCGAATCACGATACCGTCGCGGGTAGAGCCGCCACCGCAGGGCAGAATGGCGTAACCGCCGGCGCCGTTGGCATCGTCTACCACCCAGATGTTGAGGTAGCGGTTGGTATCCCAACGAATCACGTCCTTCACGTTGTTATCACCCACCGAGGTCAGGGTGGAGTAAGTGCGCGTGATGCCGGTGGTGCACTGCCCGTTAGGGTCTTTCTGGGCTAGACGGAACTGGAAGCCAACGCGGGCCGCGATGGGGCTGAAGCGCGGGTCGAGCTGCGCCGTGTCAGGATTTTCCTTGTTGAAGTCGCGGTTGATGATGCGTAGCGCGTCAAAGATCTGCGCATCCGTAATGTTGTTGCCGCCGCCGGTGTGCAGCACGTGTACCACTACTGGCACAGTCACGTCGGGCAGGGCGGCCACGCGCGCCTGCTCGGCAGGCGTCATGTTGGCTACCCGGCGCAGGAAGTCCTGGTACTCCTGGGCTGCGCCGGGATTACGGCGAAATTCCTCCTGCTGCACGCTGTCGAAGGCGCAGCGGAAGCCGTAGGTGTGCTCTGGCCGGGCGTTGCGCTGAGCCGATGCCGAACCGGCAATGCCCAGCCACGCGCCAACTGCCAGTAGCAGAGTGGGTAAAGTTTTGCGTAGCATGTATGAGGTTAAGTGAGAGAATAAAAAAGAAGCAGTCCGAATCAGCCCAAATACAACAAAAAAGGGCAGCATTCTTCCTGAAAAAGCGGCTGCCCAAGGTACATAGTTTTCGAGGTATTCTTCTAAGCCGGATTGTACTTAAGTACCCCAGCCAGCTGCGCCGCGCAGCGGCACGAAACGAAACTCATCAAACTCTTCGCGGGCGAAGCCGTCGTAGGATTCTCGAGTTACGCGCACCATGCGCTGCACTTGTTCATTACCCACTGGCACTACCAGTATGCCCCCGATGGTAAGCTGCTCCAGCAGGGGCCGGGGCAGGGCTGGGGCAGCAGCCGTCACCAGGATGCGCTCAAAAGGAGCGTGGGCAGGCAGGCCTACCGAACCATCGCCGCAAAATAGATGTGCCCCAGCGTAATCAAGTTGTGCCAGGCGCTTGCGGGTGCGCTCAAACAGCACTTGGTTGTATTCGATAGTATACACGGTGGCGCCCAGCGTCAGCAGAACGCTGCACTGATAACCCGAACCGGTCCCTACTTCCAGCACCCGCCGTCCGGGCTCCACGCGCAGCAGCTCGGTCTGATGCGCCACGGTATAAGGCTGCGAAATGGTTTGGCCCTGCCCAATCGGGAAGGCTTTGTCGAGGTAGGCGTGCGACTCGAAGGCATGTTCAAAAAACAGGTGGCGCGGCACCGTACCAATGGCTGCCAGTACCCGCTCGTCGCGAATGCCTTTGCGGCGCAGTTCCTCCACCAAGGTGCGGCGCTGGCCGCGGTGGCGGTACGAATCGAAGGGCGTAGGCTGGGCGAAAGGCGACATGCTAGGTTCGTTAAAAACAGCCCTACCTTTGCGCGGCTTCGGCGGGCGTTTCCTGCCGCAAAGCTACGTCGGCGCAGTATTTAAATGCGCGCGACGGTCTTTCATTCCTGGTTTACCCTACGTCTTACCCTTTGATTCGCTCCCTGCAAAAACTCAAGCTGCTTGCCGCCGATTTTGGCGCGGCATTGCTGGCCTGGGCTTGCTTTTATCTGTTACGCAAGTACTTGCTTAGTGAGATAAGCGAAGGTTACCGCTTCACCGGCGACCAGCTCTTTACGCTCACCGGCTCGGCCCTGATGATTGCCGCATTCTGGTTGATCCTGTATACGCTTATAGGGGAGTACCGGGACATATTTCGCAAGTCGCGCATCGGCGAAATCATCCGGCTGGGGCGCATTTCTTTTCTGGGCGCCGTCGTTATTTTCTTTGCCCTGCTGCTTGATGATCAGGGCGTGCAGAACTACCGCAGCTATTACAAAACCATTGCGGCCTATTTCCTGCTCCATTTCAGCATCACGGCCATCCTGCGTACTTGGGCCATTACTAGTATTCAGGGCCTGATTCGGCGCCGAATTATCGCCTTTAATACCCTGATTGTAGGCTCTAGCCCCTTGGCGTTGGAAACCTACCGCGAACTGGAGCGCACGAATCGGCACCTGGGCCTCAACATCGTCGGCTTCGTGCCCGTGAATGATGCCGTAGATCCGGACCTGGCCACCGAACTGCCCCGGCGCGGTTCTTACGAGCGACTGCCGGCGCTTATTCGTGCGATGAAGGTGGAGCAGATTGTGGTGGCCCTGGAGCCTTCCGAGCACCAGATGATTCAGCAGGTACTGACGCAGCTGGAGGGCACGCCCGCCCGCGTTAGCGTGCTGCCCGATGTATATCAGATTCTGCTGGGCTCGGTGAAGGTGAACCATTTGTTTGGTACCCCACTCATCGAAATCAAGCAAGATTTGCTGCCGGTGTGGCAGGAAGTCACCAAACGCGCTATCGACATTGTGGGCTCAGCGCTTTTCATCCTGCTGGCTTGGCCTGTTTATGCCTTTACCGCGGTGATGGTGCGCTTCTCGTCGCCGGGTCCGATCTTCTTTGCTCAGGAGCGCATCGGCAAGCACGGGCAGCCTTTCAAGATCTACAAGTTTCGCTCGATGTACGTGGATGCCGAGCGACTTGGACCTGCCCTGTCGAGCAAGAACGACCCCCGCATCACGCCGTGGGGCCGCTTCATGCGCAAGGTACGCCTCGATGAACTGCCGCAATTCTGGAACGTCATCAAAGGTGATATGAGCCTCGTGGGGCCGCGCCCCGAACGACGCTTTTTCATCGATCAAATCACCAAAGTAGCGCCGCACTACCGCCACCTGCACCGCGTGCGGCCGGGCATCACCTCGCTGGGCCAGGTCAAGTATGGCTATGCCGAAACGGTGGAGCAAATGGTGCAGCGCCTGAAATACGACATCCTCTACATCGAAAACATGTCCCTGGCCATGGACTTTCGGGTGATGCTCTATACCATCAAAATTATCGTGGAGGGCAGAGGAAAATAAAGTGCTAATGGGTTTGATAGTGATGTTGTACCAAAGATCAGCGTGGGAAGATTGAACATTTCAGCATTCACATCATTAGCACATCAGCACGTTTTCACACCAGCATATTAGAAGCTATGTTCACCGGCATTATCGAAGCGCTTGGCACCGTTACTGAGGTGCGCACCGAAGGCACCAACCGCCACTTTACCATTCAGGCACCCTTCGCGCAGGAGTTGCAAATCGACCAAAGCGTAGCTCACGATGGGGTATGCCTCACCGTGGTAGCCCTAGACCCCGCGGCCGGCACGCACACCGTTACCGCCATCGACGAAACGCTGCAGAAAACCAACCTTGGCACCTGGGCGCCCGGGCGGCAGGTGAATCTGGAACGCTGCCTCGCCGCCAACGGCCGCTTCGATGGGCACATCGTGCAGGGCCACGTAGACCTCACGGCCATCTGCGAATCATTGGAAGATCAAAACGGCTCCTGGCTGTACCGCTTCCGCCACGAGCCCGGCCCCGGCCGCATCACCGTTGAGAAGGGCTCGATTACCATCAACGGCGTGAGCCTCACATGCTTCAACAGCACCGATGACGGCTTTTCCGTGGCCATCATTCCTTACACGTACGAGCACACCACCTTCCAGCACCTGCAGTCTGGCGATAAGGTGAATCTGGAGTTTGATATCGTGGGCAAATACGTGGCGAAGATGCTGGGACGGTAGGGGGCCAGGACGACTTTGCAAGGTTTGCAATGAAACACTCAACGCAGTTGCTGAACCGGGTGCGGCTTAGGTCTTTGAATTTATGTTTACTATTTACGGCTCTGTCCAGCTGCATTAGTAACGCTAATTTCTCGGAGCAGTCAACCGCCGCCGAGCAGCAGCAGAATAAAGCACAAGAATTTGATGAACTGGCGAACAAGTCTTGCGCTTACCTGAATCAACAGCAAAGTATCTGTGATTCGCTTTATCAACTCAGCAAATATCCGAACTGGTATTACGATCAGAATACCGGTAAGCTTACGTTTAGTGGCGACGGGATGCCCGACTTGATAATTGATTACGAAGAGGTTGGGTCAGTCTCAACAAAAACGAACACGTGGCTTTGGGCTTGGGATAATGCCTACGTTGATGAAAAAGTAAGTTCGGAAATTTGCCGCGTCCGAGAGTTTGGCTGCAACAAGGAGTTCGAGAAGCTCAGCAATCCGTATTGGACGGCCGGCTTAACCGATGGGTGGAATATGACTGCTATTGCCGCTTATCTGATGCAAGCCAAAGGTGCGTACCGGGTGCCCGTCGAAGAAGATAAACTGTATGTTTTTATGATTTTCAAAAATATACGGAGGGTTGAAAAAAAGCAGACATCAAGAGTTGGTAAAGCTGGTACATAGGGATATGCCCAATTCTCGTTTTGACTCGTAGAATAGGCGTACCAATTTCCAGCACCGCCATGTCGAAACGTCAATTAATAGAACCCACCCCGGGCGATAAGCGCTACGTACGCCGCAACGAGAAAGGGCAGTTTACCAGTGTCGTCGATCTGAACCGTTCCCTCTCGCAGGACGACCGGCACAACTCTAGTCGGACCAGCAAGCCCGGCCAAGGCGACCGGGGCGACGGCCATACCGGTAACCGCAAGCCCCGTAAATAGCCATTGGATACGCACCACACGCCTTGTTCACCGGGCTCCGCAGTTACTGCGGAGCCCGGTTTGTTTTGAGTGGCTGGGCTTTTGAAACAAAATCGACTTGGCCTATGGAGCCATAAACACCTTGGTGAAGGTGAGTATATGTTGTTGATAGATAAGTATAAATAACAGCTAAATGCGTGGTAACAACGGCTGATTCCTGCCGTTAGATACCGTGGCAAATTGCCTTCAAGGCTTTGCCTGATTAGTAATTCAGGTAAGCAGTATATGCGCTATGGAATTCAAAGAACTGCCGGTTCAACACACTGAAAATGGCAACCTGCGCCGCGTAGGTTTCGAGTTGGAATACACCCACCTGGGCATCGATGAGTCGGCGCGGCTGGTGCAGCAGCTATATGGCGGCGACATCGAGAAGGAGCACCGCTTTGCGCAGAAAGTGGTGAACACACGCCTCGGTGACTTTGGGCTGGAATTCGATTTGACCCTGCTTACCGAGAAGAAATACAAACAACCGTTCGACAAGCTGGACATCCGGCTACAGGACATCAAGCTAGGCGAGGGTAACCTGGAGGAAGGCCTGGAAGCCTTGCTGGAGGGGGTGGTAGGGAAGATATTTCCTTATGAAATCAGTACGCCCCCCGTGGATTGCACAGCCCTGGCAGAGCTAGAACGGCTACGGCAGGCCCTGCATGAGCACGGTGCCCAGGGTACGGAGGCGTTTCCGACCAATGCCTTCGGAACGCACATCAACGCGGAGTTGCCAGCCACCGATGCGGCCACTATTTTGCGTTACCTGCGGGCCATTGTGCTGTTGCATCCGTGGTTGCTGGAAGCTGGCAAAACCGACTTGGCGCGGCGCCTAAGCCCGTTCATTGATCCATACCCGGGGGCCTACGCGGCGCTGATTCTGCCGGCGAGCTACCAGCCCGATCTGGAAACACTGATCGAAGATTATCACCGCCACAACCCCGACCGCAACCGGCCGCTGGATATGTACCCGCTTTTTGCGGCCCTGAGGCCCGATGTAGTCGGGCGGTTCAGCGATGTGGGCAAAGTCAAACCGCGGCTGACGTTTCATTACCGCTTGCCAAATTGCTCTATCTCCCGGCCCGACTGGACACTGGCGCAGGAGTGGAACAACTGGGTGGTGGTGGAAGAACTGGCCAACGACCCCGACCGCATCTCGTACATGAGTGTGGAGTACTTGTTCCTGAAGCAAGACACGCTGCTTGGCTTCGAGAGCAAGTGGTCGAAGTGCACTGCCCAATGGCTAACCTGAAACCCACATACCGCATTGACCGGGAACGACCGACCATCGGCATTACCGGCCCCGACCGCGGGGGGGGTATGGCGTGGGCATTTACGGCCCTGGGCGTGCGGCTGGCCGGTGGCAAGCCCGTGCGCATTACGCCGCGCAATCCGCGCACGGCCGATGGCTTGCAGGGCCTGATCATTGGGGGCGGCGCCGATGTGGACCCCAGCACCTACCAGCAGGAGAACGTGCTGGAAGAATACCTGAACCTGACTGTCCGGTACCCGCGCCAAAGATGGTGGCAGCGCGTGGGACGACTGGTGCGGTGGGTGTATTACCCGGCAGTGTTTTTGCTGCGCAAGCTGGCGAGCCGCAAGAAAGTGTGGGGGCTGGACAAGGCGCGGGACCACCTGGAAATTCAGCTAATCGATCAGGCCGTAAAGAAAAAGCTACCCCTCATGGGTATCTGCCGCGGTGCGCAGCTGCTCAACGTGTATTTCCGGGGCACGCTGCACCAGGATATCAATTCGTTTTATCAGGAGGAACCCAACCCTTCCAGCGTCTTCCCGGTGAAGAAGGTAACCATTCGGCCTGGTAGCCGGCTGGCGCAGGTGCTGGGCGTACTACGGCTTCGGGTGAATGCGCTGCATCACCAGGCGGTGAAACACCCGGGCCATAACGTAGAAATTGTGGCCTGGGAGGCAAATCAGGTGGTGCAAGCCATTGAGGTGCCCGGTCCGAGCTACATCGTAGGTGTGCAGTGGCACCCCGAGTACCTGCCGCAGCACCCCGAGCAGCGCCGGCTTTTTCAGGCCTTGGTGGAACAGGCCCGGCAAGTGAAATGGCAGATAGAAGAGCTGGATATGCAGGAGGCGCTGGCTAACCCCGACCCGGAAGAACTGGCTCAGCTACAGCGGCTAGAAAATGAGGCATTTAAACAGCAGCTGCCAAATAGGACTGCAGAGGCTCCGTTCTAGCGGCAATTGGATCGATAAAGCGTGCGCAGGCTGAACTGATTTTAGGCTTTCACCGAAGAAGAGGACTGCGGCATCGGCCACCATCGGGCTATACCACGCATGTAGAGCATATGGCAGCCCCAAGCCATGAGCGCGCCAAGCCCCGAGCCGGCCAGTACATCGGTCGGATAGTGAGCTCCGAGGTAGATACGACTGTAGCCTACCACTGCTGCCCACAGCACGAGCAGCAGCTTCACCAGCCAAAAGCGACGGGGAAGAGTCAGGCACAAGAACACTGCCATGGCAAAAGCATTGGCTGCGTGCGAAGAAATAAACCCGAACTGCCCGCCGCAACCGTTAGCCAAATTGAGAGCCGTGGACAGGTCGGGGTCGTGACAGGGCCGCAACCGGGCGAAGAAGGGCTTGAAAAAGCGGCTTGAAATGACATCAGCCAGCGCCACACTCAGGCCGAGCAAAGGCAACAACAAGGCGGCCCGCCTGCCGAAGTAATAGCCAAGGGCTATGAGCATCACCAGGTAGGCCGGAAACCACACCACGCGGTCGGTAAAGAAAATCATGAGCCGGTCGAGGGCAGGGGTGGCGGCATCATTGGCCGCCACTAGTAACCATCGGTCCAGCGCCTGCAGGCGTTCAATCAAGCGAAGTGGGCGAATTTTTCGTCCAATTTACGCCCTTTTTCAACCATTGCAGCGTGTCTGCTTCGGGAGTACCTGCCGCGGGCTGCAGGTTGTAGTGCCACTCGCAGCGCGGCGGCAAACTCATCAGAATGCTTTCGGTGCGGCCGCCGGTTTCGAGGCCGAACTTGGTGCCCCGATCAATGGCCAGGTTGAACTCGGCGTAGCGCCCACGGCGGATCATCTGCCACTGCACTTCTTTATCGGTGTAAGATCGGTCGGCGTTGCGGCGCAGCAGCTCGCAGTAGGTGCGGCCGTACACTTCGCCCACGTCCTGCACGAAAGCAAACAACTGGTCCCGCTCGCCGTCTTTGCCCACGGTGAGGCGGTCGAAGAAGATTCCGCCCACGCCGCGGGTTTCCTGGCGGTGCGTTAGAAAGAAATACTCATCGGCCCAGTCCTTGAAGCGCTGATAATAGGAGGCGTCGTGGCGCTGGCATACGGCCTCTATCTGCTCGTGAAACCAGCGGGCCTGTTTCACGTCGACGTAAATTGGAGTCAGGTCTAGGCCGCCGCCAAACCACGCTTCGCCGTTGCCGGCCTCGAAGTAGCGCACGTTCATGTGCGAGATGGGCACCATGGGGCTGCGCGGGTGCTGCACCACCGATACACCCGTGGCGAAGTAGCGCGGATCGGGCATGAGCAGGTGCTTGGCAGCGCGCTCGTCCATTTGCCCCCACACGGCCGAGAAGTTTACGCCGCCTTTCTCCAGGATATTACCGTTCTGAATCACGCGCGACTCGCCGCCGCCGCCCGAATGGTGCTGCCACACATCGGGCTGGAAGGTGGCGCCGCCGTCGGTGTTTTGCAGCTCGGTGTACAGCCACTTCTGGAAGCTGCGCATCCACTGCTCCACGGTCTGGCGGAAGGGAACAAGCGTCGTATCGGTATCGGTAGTCATTTCGGAGGTGAAGGCAGGGGAGAGCAACGAAGCATCCATGGTCGTTGGTAGGGCTGATTACGAAGGCGAAATAAGCGCCTCGCAAGTGCCCGAAACCTGACCAAAGTCAGCGCCGCGGCTGTTTTTCGTCACCGCAAAGGTGGCAAATTCCCCGGCTCCCTACCGCACCGGCGGCAGATCAGCAAGCGGAATGCCGCGGCGCAATGCGTGCTCGTTGTAGCGCCGGACTACTTCCGGTAGGTCGCGCCTACGGAAATGGCCTTGGCGCAAGGAAGCCGCCAGCTCCTGATTATCGGCAAAGAAGGCAGAAGCCTGCCGCGAAAAATTCCACCAGTACGTGCTTTCTGGAAAGGCTTGGGCGCGCCGCAACAGCAGCTCCCGCCGGCTAGAGGAGTGCGCGGTATAGCCTCCTAAATAATACCGCTCGTAGAGTTCGACGGGGCCGTCCTGCAGCTGTCGCAGCCAGAGGTATACAGTCTTAGTTGTGTAGTTGCCCGGTAATTCACAGACTACGTACCGGACTGTGTCCTCCCGGTAGGTATAGCCATAACTTCGGAGTTTGGGCACTTCGTAAGCGTTCCACACTTTGCCGTGCAAGGAAACAAAGTGAATTATTCGCTGTTGTTCAGCTGGCGATGTAAGCTTGATGGCGCCGCGCACACTATCCCCGGCTGACGTGATGATGTAGCCTGCTGCAATGCGTTGGGATAAAGCTAATAGCGGGAGCAAAGCACTGAATAACAATAAAATGAGGCGGAACATAGCTGTAGCAATAATAGAATCATTAGAAGGCTGTGGCCATTGTATAGGCCAGCTAAGCGTTTACGCCGTGTATTTAAATATAAAGATTAATTTTTGGACTATATGGTTTTTGCCTATGTTAAAAGTTGATCCAGGGTTTTGATCTGCGTATGTGAACAGGTATGGCGGAGTTCTTGGGCAGGAGCTTCGCGGCGCTGAGTTACCCGTGATGTCAGCATGTCTGCCCCCGATGCCGTAAATTCGGCCCTTCGCCACCGCATTCCCTTTCGATGCAAGTTACCACCGCCCTGGAGGCCTCCGAAACTGACTTTTCCCCGGCTGCGGCCACTCACCCCGACCGCGCCACGCTGCTGAAGGCCTACCGCCTGATGCACACCGCAGCCGAGTTGGCCCGCATCTACGAAGAAAATAAGGCCATAACGGCCAAATACGTGCACGCCACGGCCCGCGGCCACGAAGCCATTCAGCTGGCCGCGGCCTTCCAGCTGCACGAAACCGACTATTGCGCCCTCTACTACCGCGACGACGCGTTCATGCTCGGCCTCGGCATTCAGCCCTACGAGCTGATGCTGCAGCTCATGGCCAAGCGCGACGACCCGTTCTCGGGTGGCCGCACGTACTATTCGCACCCCTCGCTGCGGCGGGCGGGCGTGCCCGTCATTCCGCACCAAAGCTCAGCCACCGGCATGCAGGCCATTCCGGCTACCGGCATGGCTCACGGACTGCACTACCTGGAAGGCCAGGGCATTTTGCCGACGGCCGAGCAGCAGCCCGTGGTGCTGTGCTCCATCGGAGATGGCGCCATGACGGAGGGTGAGGTGTCGGAAGCCTTGCAGATGGCGGTGCTGCATCAGTTGCCTATTGTGTACTTGGTGCAGGATAACGATTGGGGCATTTCGGCCACCGGCCGTGAGATGCGCGCCATGGATGCCTACGAGTTTGCGGCCGGCTTCAAAGGCCTGCACCGCCTGCAGTGCGACGGTGCCGACTTCGTCGACAGCTACGCCACCATGCAGGCCGCGGTGCAGCACGCCCGTCAGACGCGCGGCCCGGTGCTGGTGCACGCCAAGTGCCCCTTGCTCGGCCACCACACCAGCGGAGTGCGCCGCGAGTGGTACCGCGGCGACAACCTTGCCCAACACCAGCAAAACGACCCGCTGCCGCGCTTTCACCAACAGATGCTCACCGAGGGCTTCGAGGAAGGCGAACTGGGCTTTGCCGCTGCGAAAGCTCGCGCCACGGTAGAAGAAGACTATCAGCGGGCCCTGGCCAGCCCAAACCCCGATCCGAGCACCTTCGATCAGCACGAGTTTGCCCCGGCCGCCGTGACGGAGGAGGCTGGTGAGCGAAGCCCCGCTGGCGCCGACAAAGCCATCATGGTGGATGCGGCCCTGCATGCTATCGATGACATCCTGCGTGAGTTTCCAGAGGCGCTGTTCTACGGCCAGGATGTGGGTGGCGAGCTGGGCGGCGTGTTCCGCGAGGCCGCATTGCTCGCCAAGAAGTATGGCGACTCCCGCGTGTTCAACACGCCCATTCAGGAAGCCTACATCGTGGGCTCTACGGCCGGCATGTCGGCTGTGGGGGCCAAGGCCATTGTAGAAATTCAGTTTGCCGACTACATCTGGCCTGCCCTGAATCAGCTGGTAGAAGAGCTTTCTAAATCATGCTACCTCTCCAACGGCAAATTCCCGGTGCAGTCGCTTATCCGAGTGCCCATCGGAGCGTACGGCGGCGGCGGCCCCTACCACTCGGGCTCCATCGAAAGCACCTTGCTCACCATTCGCGGCATTAAGGTGGTGTACCCATCCAACGCGGCCGATATGAAAGGCCTGATGCGCGCCGCTTACCTCGACCCCAACCCCGTGGTGATGCTGGAGCACAAGGGCATCTATTGGAGCAAAGTGCCCGGCACCGAAGACGCCAAAACCGTAGAGCCGGCCGCTGGCTACGTCATTCCGCTTGGCAAGGCCAACGTGGTGCAGGAGGCTTCGGCCGAAAAGCTGCGCCAGGGCGACACCTGTGTGGTTATTACCTACGGCATGGGCGTGTACTGGGCCAAAACGGCTAGCAAGCAGTTGCCCGGCCAGGTGGAAATTCTGGACCTGCGCACCCTGAACCCGCTCGATTGGGAAGCTGTGCAGGCCGCGGCCCAGCGCCACGGCAAAGTGCTGGTGCTGACGGAAGAGCCGCTGATGAACTCCTTTGCCGAGTCGTTGGCTGGCCGTATTCAGCGCCACTGCTTCCAGCAGCTCGATGCGCCGGTGTTTACACTAGGCGCAGCCAATCTGCCGGCTATTGCGCTGAACGTAGAGCTGGAAAAGCAAATGCTACCGAGCGCTGACAAAACCTTAGCCGCATTGCAGGAACTGCTGGCTTATTGATGGGATACTGCGACTGTAAAGTCGTGAATCGCGGATTCTGGGAATAGTAGCCAAACGCCCCGGTTAGCTTGACTAACCGGGGCGTTTGGCGAATTATGAACTCACTGGTTTTCCCTAGAAAGGATAGCCAATGCCCACGTTGGCGCGCAGCTTGGTGTTGCTTCTGGCGTCAAACACAGTAACCTTAGGCAGTACAAACCGCTCCCCAACCGGTTCGGTCGGGTCGTACACTTTAGCCGCGAAATCCAGGCGCAGGATCAGGAAGGTAAAGTCGAAGCGCAGGCCTAGGCCGGAGCTGACAGCTATTTCCTTGAAGAAGCGGTTGTAGGCAAACTCGGCGCCGGGGCGTTGGGGGTCCCGGTCCAGAATCCAAACGTTGCCAAAATCCGTGAAGGCTGCACCGTGGATGTAATCGTAGATGGGGAAGCGGTACTCTACGCTGCCTTCCAACAGCAACTCACCGGGTTGTTCGGGAAAGTCCGAGCGAATGCGCGGCCCGTTCGGGTTATCGGGGTCGACTGGTACCGTGGTGGTGTACGAACCAGTGCCAAGCCGGCGCGGCAGCCAAGCGCGAAGGCTGGAGCCACCGCCGGCAAACACGTACCGGTCGTAGGGAATGATAGCGGTAGGAGCGGAAAACGCGAGTTCACCCGGGCCATCTAGCCGCTCGCGGATGCGCGTACGCGTAAGGGCCCGCGCAACGCCCGCATTGAGACGCCAGACGAAAAACTGCTGTGGGGTGAGCTTGTGGTAACGCCGGTAGTCGGCGCTCAGGCGAAAGTAATCGTACACCTGCACCTTGCTGTTGCCAATTTGGTAATCAGTGCTGTTCAGGCTGTCGCCTTTCTGCGTGTACAGTCCCCGGCCTAGCCCGCCAATCTCCCCAAACACCCGCAGGTAACGGGCGTCGCGGGTCTGGTTGAAGTCATTGGTGTTGTAGAGCAATGTGGCGTTGGAACTCGGTACTAGCACCGATTGGAAGCTGCGAAGCAGTGCCGGACCGTTAGGCAATCTGCTCAACGTATTTTCAAATTCGCGCAGAATCTTAGGAGTGCTGATCAAGCTTAGGCTGAGCGGCGTCAGCACGAACTGGTAGTAGTTGCCGTATTGCCAGATGTAGTCGTAGGTAGCCTCCAGATTGGTGCGTGTGTACTCCTGCCGGTTTACGTAGGTGAAGCTAGTGGTAAAGCGCGTACGAGGGCTGTAGCGCGTAAACAACTTATTGGTATGCCAAGGCAGCAGAAACTGGGGCAGGGTCAGGTTGATATTAGCGCCCAACTGGGTGGTTAGGTCCCGGCTTGCCTGGTTTGGGCTGTTGTTTCCGATCAGCGCAAATTGCCCTTCCAGACCTGCCCGCAGGCCTATCTCCAGCACTTCGGCGCCGCCGAACGCGTTGCGTACCCGCACTCGAAAGTTGCCAAACGGACCAGGAAGGCCCGCTACGTAGGTTCCACCCAGTTCGAGGGTTTCCTGAAAACGCTTGAGCGGGGTAGCATTGACCACGGCATCCAGCGGCTTCAGGCCGGCGGAATCGGCCGGCAGGTCCACCTTCTGGTAATTCACGGCCGCAAACCGAAACACATCCAGATTGGAAAGCTGGCGCTGGGTCTGGATGGTATTGGTGAAGCTGTACCGGTCGCCGGGGCGCACGTTCAGCTTGCGGTCCAGAATGCGGGTGCTGAAGCGGTGGTTGTAAGCCAGGTAGTCCACGCCGTTGCGGCGTACGGTGTCGCGCTGAATGCCAAAGCGGTTTACACCTGCATCGGTAATGAAGCTGACGTGACGCACCTTATAAGCTTGGTGGCTGTTTTCGCCGGGCGGATTGGCCACGTGCACCAGCAGACGCACCGTGAAGGGTTCGAAGCTTGTATCGGCTTCCAGCGTGATGAATTGCTGCCGAAAATCAAAATAGCCTGAGTTCTGCAGCAGCGACTCGATGCGCGTCCGTTCGCGGCCGATCAAGTCCTCATTGAAGTTCTGCCCGACGCGCAGCAATGTGCGGCTGGTATCCGTACGAATAACTTGGGCCACGGCCGAATCCGGAATGTCGTAGACCACCTGGCTCACCACAAAAGGTCGGCCTTCCTGCACGCGGTAAGTCACAGCCACACGTCGGTTGCGGGTGGTATCGGTAGCTTGCGCCGTTGCGCGGAAAAAGCCTTTGGTGCGCAGATAAATCCGCATCTGATCCACGGTAATAGCGGTCAGCGCCGAATCGTATATGACCGGCGCTTGGCCCAGGCGCATGATTACGTTGCCCTTTTCCACCACCTGCTGGTAGTGACGCAGCCGCCGCTCGCGTTTTTGCAGCAGTTGGCCTACTTCCACCGAGTCGGAGCCGGCGGCCGCAATTTTGGCGTTGTACTTTTGCTGCGTAGCCTGCAGCTTCCTTTGCGCCCTTTCCCGGTCAAAAAAGGTATAGCCCAGGTTATAAATTGCGAGCTGAGGGATGGGGAAGCTTCGGTTGGGCCGCTGGCGGTATAGCGCTTCCAGCGACTCACGGTCGACTTGCCGCACGCCTTCCAGCTTTACTTGTGTCAGCAAGCGTTGGTTGGGGGCCAGCAGCCGCATCGGCGAGCAGCCAGCCAGCAACACAGTGCTAAGTATTCCAAACAACCAATGGGCCTTGCGGGGCAGCCGGAGAAGTATCACTGAAGAAGAATGGTTTCGAAAGCCGTTGCCAAATACGTGCAGCAATTGCACCAAAAAAAATACCGGATGCGCCACGGCGCTTTCCTGGTGGAGGGCGCCAAAAGCATACGGGAGCTGCTAAGTTCCGGACTTCGCGTCGAACGATTGCTGCTCACCAGCGAGTTTGCCGCCCAATCCGACCTGCCGCGGCTGCCTGTGGGTGTGCCGGTAGAGATGATATCAGCCGATGAGCTGACTCGCCTCGGCACGCTTCAAACCAACGATGCCGGCCTAGCTGTAGTGCATATCCCGGAGGAAATGCCACTGGCTGCACGTCCTGGACACCTGCTGCTGGCGCTTGATCAGGTGCGCGACCCCGGCAATGTGGGCACGCTTATTCGCCTGGCCGATTGGTACGGGCTCGGCGGCGTGGTGCTGTCCGAAACCTGCGCCGATGCGTGGAACCCCAAGACCGTGGCCGCTACCATGGGCTCATTCACCCGGGTTCGGGTGTGGCAGCGCGACTTGCCCCAGTGGCTGCAGCAGCTGCCCCGCGACCTGCCCATCTACGGCGCCGACCTGCACGGCGACAACGTGCACCGCCAGCAGCTCACACCCAAAGGTGTGCTGATCATGGGCAGCGAGTCGCACGGCCTCACGCCCGAGGTGGAAGCCTGCCTCACGCAGCGCCTACACATCCCCGGCCGGGGCGGCGCCGAAAGCCTGAACGTGGCCATATCGGCTGCCATCCTGCTGGATAATTTTTTCCGGCATCTGTGAGAGGTGTTGAGGTGATACGTGATGAAGTAACAGGTAACATGAGAAAAGGCAGCCGACTGATTAGCCGACTGCCTTTTTAGTTTTTAGTGAGGTGAACAGGATGATTCTGAACTCGTCACCTGTTACCGTTAGAAAGCCGTCGTCAGACCAAAGCTGAGGGCTTGCGCCTGCGGGCCGCGGTTGTCTTTGAACAGCTCGTTCATGTTGTATTTGGCAAACAGGTTAAAGTTGCGAATGCCCAGCGTGCCGGTTACGCCATACTGGAATTCTTCAAGGTTGTAAGAGCCGCGGTCCTTGTCTTTGTTGGTGCGGCCTTCGCTTTCGTATTTGATTTTGGTGTGGCTGCCCAGACGGTAGCCCACAAAGCCTCCGGCCCCGATGCGTACTACCTCGTTGTTTTCTTCATTTCGGAAGCGCAAGGTGAGGCCTATAGGTAAGTTCAACGAAGTCATCGACAGCTTTGACTTCTGGAAGTCGCGCTCCTGCGGATCAGCTACGATGTTGGTGCGGTTGTCGGTTACGATGGGGCGGCGGTTGCCTTCGAACATGAAGTTGTGGAAAGCTACTTCCGGGCCCAGGTGGAAGTACAGCGGGCTGTTTTTGCCGGTGCGCACCCAGTATTGCCATTTAAGAGCTACGTAGCGTGAGCCCCAAGGACGCAGGTCAAAGGCTTGGGCAGCGGGCAGGCTTTCGCGGTTTACCAAGGTATTCAGGCCGAGGTCGAGGCCAAAGTCGGTGCCGCTCAGCTTCTGCTTCTTGGCCTCGCGCTTCACACGGTCCAGCGAATCGGATTTGGGCGAGTTGCCCACGTGCACCGATACCCGCTCCTGGTTGCTGCCATCGATATCAATGTCAGACTTCACCACTACGCCCAGCTTACGGCCCATAAACACTTCTACCCGTTCACTTTTGGGCTGAGCGCCACCGCGCACCGTTACGCGCACTTGCTCGGGGGCTGCTTGGCTGGTCGGTTTGTCTTTGGCGGGGTAGAACTCCATGGTTACCTGCCCGTTGCCGGAACGGCGCCCGGCCGACTCGGCCTGGGTGATGTAAGCGTCGAGCAATACCATCAGCGAATCAAGCTTGTAGGCTTTCAGCTCGCGCAGCTGCTGTTTGTTGCGCGCCACGATGGTCATAGATACTTGGTTGGGCAGCTTCACCAGAATGGTGTCGTCGATACCAGGGCTGGGCATGGTGCCAGCGGTTGCGAAGGAGCCGGTTAGCAACAGGCCCGAGAGAGCAGCGAGGAAAGAAGCGGGTTTCATAACAAAAGAAGCGAAGAGTCGAAGGAAGGGGCGAAGTCGCCGGCGTGGCGAGGCTTACAGCTCAATAGTTTTGATCAGGGTGTGGTTGCCAACGCGGGCTTGCAAGGTCAGGGCGGGGTTGGCCGGCAGGCCGACTTCGGTGAAGTCGGGTTTTTCGCCACGGGCCACGCGTCCTACTTGCTTGATGAGCCCGACTACCCGGGGCCGCGTCCGGCCTTGGATGGTTTCGGCTGCTGCCAGGGCGTTGGTGGTCGGTTGCTGGCGTACTTCTACTTCAATGGGGCCCATGGGTGGCGTTGCCGCCGCTAAGGTCTGGCCAGGAGCCGTGGGAGTCACGGCCGGGGCCAGCACTTCCGGCGCTGGAGGCGGTGTGGTCTGAACGGCCACGGCCTGCGCAGGGGTAGCTTCTACCACGCGAGGTGCTTGCTTTATCTGCCGTTCCGGCGCTGCAGCGCGGGTGGGGGCAGTACGGGCCAGTAGCTCAGTGGTGGGGGCCTTGCGCTGGGGTGCCGTAGGCATCGGGGCTACGGGAGCAGAAGCTTTGGCCGAGACTCCGGAATTCTCGGTTTGGGCTGCTACCGCCGGGGCTTCGGTGCTGGGGCGCAGGCCGGGTTCGGTACCAGTACCGGCCGCCGCAGGCGCAGAAGGAGAAGCGGGAGAATTATCAGTGGTATGAGGGGTAGAGGACGGCAAGTTTGTGGCCATTGGCGCGCTGCTAGTGGGGGCCTGGCCGGGCAGGCCGGGGCTCCACATCAGCCAGCCGGCGCCAGCTACGAAGAGCAGCGTGATGGCTGCCGCTACGGCGTACATCCAGAAGCCGGCCCGGCGCTTTTCTTCTTTGGGCTCCAGCTGCTCCTGCAGGTCGTACCACAGGTTAGCTGGCGGTGGGGTGGCATGCTGCTCCAGCTTATCCCGAAACAGCTTATCAATATCTTCCGGTCGCATAGTATTCTTTCGGTGAGTTGGTGGATGCCGGAGCCGAGGAGGCTCCGAGGCGGCGCTGCAACATGGCCCGCGCCTTGCTAAGCTGTGATTTGCTGGTGCCCTCCGAAATGCCCAGCATCTCAGCTATTTCGGGGTGGCTGTAGCCTTCGATGGCGTACAGGTTGAACACCGTGCGGTAACCCGCAGGCAGCTCGCTCAGCAGCTGCATGAGGTCGGCCGCGGCCATGTCGCTGTCGGCGGTGGCGGCGGTGGCCGGTACGTCGGTTACCATGTCGTCGATGGCCAGGTGCAGCGGCTCCTTGCGGCGGAGCTGCCCGAGGGCCTCGTTGACCATGATGCGCCGGATCCAGCCTTCAAAAGAGCCTTCGTGCCGGTACTGTTCCAGGGCCCGGAACACTTTGGCGAAGCCGGTCAACATGGCCTCCTCGGCATCAGCGCGCTGGCGCAAGTAGCGCAGGCACACCGTCAGCATGAGTCCGGCAAACCGCTCGTAGAGCAGTTTCTGAGCCCGGACGCTGCCTTGCCGGCAAGCACTTATGAGTTCAACTTCGTTCACAGCTCAGAAAGTAGAAGTAGGGCAGTAGCAGTGTGTTTGGAGCGTAAGATGAAGACGAGGGTTGCGGCGTTGCCTACGTTGTTAGAAAAAGTTTGATAAAGTTGGGTGGTAGGGTATAATGTGTTTGATTATCAATTTAATATGATGCAAATGCTTAGATATCGAGAAGCGTAATAGCGCTTTCACTGGGCTGTGGTTTATCTGAATGGACTACAGGTTTTGTCTGCTGATGTGCGTGCGGCTGTATTACAACAATCCTTCAAAGTGTTCAATGAAAAGCCCCACCCGCGACCGAATGCGCGGGTGGGGCTTCAGTGGGTGAGCATAAGCTAGTAGTTGCCTACCGATAGCATCACCAGCGTGCAGGCTTCGATGGTTTGAATGCCTTGTTCCTGCGCCTTACGCTCCAGTTCCATATTCTCGGTGCCGGGATTGAAGATGATACGCTTAGGCTTCAGGTTCAAAATATAGTCCATCCAGGCCGGCTGGTTCTGCGGGCCAACGTACAAAGTCACCGTGTCGACCCCGTCGACGTAAGGTTTATCGGTATGAATGTCGAGGCCGCCTACCTGGCCTTTGCGGATGCCCACAGGCACCACTTCATGGCCGTAGCTTTTGAGACGGTTTACGGCTTGGTAGGAGTAGCGAGCGGGATTATCGGAAGCGCCGATTACGACAGTTTTCTTGGCCATATGCAAAAAGCGCGCAGCACGCGCCTGTTGGGTGGAACAATAAAGGTATGCTACCGTTGTACGCAAGCCCCACCCATAACGGACGACGCCGCGGCTACAGCGCCGCCAGCGCCGCTTCGGCGCATCGCTCGCCGTCCATCGCCGCCGACACAATGCCACCCGCAAAGCCGGCGCCTTCGCCGCACGGAAACAGTCCGCGCAGTTCGGGGTGCTCCAGCGTATCGGGCAGGCGCGGAATGCGCACCGGCGCGGAGGTACGGCTTTCCACCCCCACAATTTGAGCCGCATTGGTGGTGTAGCCGGGGATTTTTCGTTCGAAGGCGACGAAGCCCTGCCGCAGGCGGTCGGCCAGCACCGGGCCCAGCACCTCATCCATTGGCATCGATACCAAGCCAGGCTGGTAAGAGGTTTCAAGCAGGCTGCGCGAGGTTTTGCGCTGCACAAAATCGCCGAGCAACTGCGCCGGAGCCAGCTGGGTATTGCCGGCCAGGCGGCAGGCGCGTTGCTCTATTTCCTGCTGCAGGCGCAAGCCAGCCATTACACCGTCGCGCTTCAGGTTCATGTCCTCGGGCTCGATGGCTACCACAATGCCGGAATTGGCAAAGCGCGAATCGCGGCGCGAAGGCGACATGCCGTTGACCACCACCTCGCCCTGCGCCGTGGCTGCTGGTACGATAAAGCCGCCCGGGCACATGCAAAACGAAAACACGCCGCGCTGCCCGCCCGGGCCGTCGCTTTGCTGCACCAGCGAGTAAGAGGCCGCCGGCAGTTGGCCGCGGTCGGCGCGGTGGTACTGCGCCTGGTCAATGAGCTGCTGCTGATGCTCCACGCGCACGCCTAGGGCAAAGGGCTTTGCCTCGATGCGCACCTGGCGGCGCAGCAATAGTTCGTAGATGTCGCGGGCCGAATGACCGGTGGCCAGAATCACCGCGTCGCCGGCAATTTCTTCGCCTTGGCCTGTCACCACGCCGCGCAGCCGGTTGTTGCTAATGATCAAATCGTCGACGCGCGTATCAAAGCGTACTTCGCCGCCGTGGTCGATGATACTCTGACGCAGGGCCTGCACCACGTAGGGCAGTTTATTGGTGCCGATGTGCGGGTGCGCGTCCACCAGGATTTCGGGCGTAGCGCCGTGCTGCACCAACAGCCGCAGGATGCGCTGCACATCGCCGCGCTTTTTTGAGCGGGTATACAGCTTGCCATCGGAATAAGTCCCAGCGCCGCCTTCGCCAAAGCAGTAATTGGAATCGGGATTGACGAGGTGCTCCTTATTAAGAGCCGCCAAATCGCGGCGGCGGGTGCGCACATCCTTGCCGCGCTCCAGCACCACGGGCTTCATGCCCAGCTCGATGCAGCGCAGCGCCGCAAACAGCCCGGCCGGCCCGGCGCCCACTATCACTACTACCTTAGTACTGTTGCCGATTTGCTGGTACTTTACCCACGGACCAAACAGCTCGCGCGGCGGCGGGGTCTGGTATACATCGGCCCGCAGGCGTACGCCCACGTTGCGGCCGCGGGCATCAATGGAGCGCCGCAGCAGGTGAACAAAATCGGCTTGGCCGGGCTTCAGGCCAGCGGCATCCAGAAGGGCCCGGTAGCGGGACAGTTCGTCATACGCCTCGGCGGGCGACAGGACTATTTCTACTTCGCGTTTTTGCATCAGGAGCGGCGGCAGGGAGTTAGGCCTGCAGGCCGTAAGGGTTCAGACCCCAAAAATACGGCGCGGGTTCCGGATAAAAACGCGCTAGAAGTAAAAGACCTCGGCCGCCGCCCGCGCTCCAAAACGTACTGGGTAAGTGCTGGTGCCGAGCCCATTTGACACGAACAACGGCGGACCGCCACCCCGGTACCAGCCACTTACGTAGGAGCCACTGCCAAACGGGAGCAGCAGCGGGAAGCCGAAAAGTGCGATTTGCCCGCCATGAGTATGTCCTGCCAGAATCAAATCAATAGCTGGCTCGGGGCTGTAGCCCGCCCGGATGGCATCGGAGTACTGCGGGCAATGGGTCAGTACCAAATGATAATCGGCCGGCCGATAAGAGGCTTTGGCTAAGCCGTAGTCGGCATGGCCGCCCACCAGGTCATCTACTCCAGTAATAGAAACAGTGACGTTGTTGATTGACAGGCTGGTGGATTGGTTTACCAACAGGGGAATACCATGGCTTGCGTAAAGCTTTGCTAAAGCTTCTCGGTCGACGCCGCCCTTGTATTCCCAATTACCCAGAATAGCTAGCTTAGGTACTTGCTGAGGGAGTAATTGCAAAAATTCAGCTAATACTGGAAGCTTATCGCCGCGGTCAATGGCATCTCCAGTCAGTAGTATAAGGTCGGGCTGCAGTTGATGTATCTGCTGACAGAGCTGACGCAGTCCCGAATGGATGCTTCTGAGGTGGAGGTCGGAGAGCTGCAATACGCTCCATTTGAACTGCTCTGGAGTGCTGTCGTGCAGGTAATGCCGTTTAATGCGAATAGTAGTCGGTTCATACCATAGCGCATTGGCCAAGGCCGCACCGACGGCAAGGCCTAAACCGGAAAGCAGCAGGTATTGACGGGAAGAGTAGCGCATAGCCGGAAACGGATGATTGCATCCCATACGAGCTTGTAAAGCAGTAGGTCTCGTTGGCTAATGCTCTGCGGGGCATTTGACGAGACCAATCAAGCTTAATTGCCGGTTTTACACTGTTAAGCGTGGACTGTGAGCCACTTGAGCAATTTCACTGGCAATTGCTGGTGTACAGCTTCTGCGGCTCTACTCGGTCCTCCGGCTGCTGGCTTTGGGCAGTGGTGAATAAACCTATCCCCAATACACCGATGCCGGCAGCAGTAATTTTGCTGGCTACATCAAACTTCATAAGGTCTAAGTGAAACGCGAGGCCATTTGGCCTCGCGCTTTGTAAAGTCAGGAAGTAATGAATGGGCTACGCAGCTACGTTGCGGCCCGTAGAGGGCGTCTGCTTGCGGCTCTGGTAGTACAGGCTCAGGCGTTCGTAATACTTGGTAGCGCCTTTCTTCTGCTTGTCGTAGCGCTGGGCCAGCTTGAAGTAGCGGTGCGCAGCCGCGGCGTCGCCCTGCTCGCTGAGGCAGGCGCTGAAGCCGTAGTACACGTTGTAGTTGGTGGAATCGATCAGCCAGGCTTGGTTGAAGCGCTTCATGGAAGTGGCTAAGTCGTTGTCGTAGAGGTAGCTCCAGCCTTGGGCCACGCTGCCTTCGGAGGCGGCGCGGCGGTCGTTGTGGTACTGCTTCACCGAGAAGTCCACGAACTGCTGATCCAGCTTGCGCAGCTCCCGCGACTTGGTTACGCCGCCGTAGCGCGGCAGCGTATTGGGGGCGTCCTGGCTGAATACCGGGAGGGAGGCCAGCAGGAGGCCAGCCGCGAGCAAGGCTGAGTACATCCGTTCCATAGACAAGTATAACGAGTTTCCTGTATACTACAAACGCCGGTGGTTTTCAAAACGAAAACCACCGGCGTTTGGTATCTGGTTAGTGGCTGCCGATGCCGATTTCCTCGAGCACTTTATCGACCCAGCTACGGCCCCAATCCTCAAATTCCTGCTCCGACCAGAGCTGCGGATAGAAGATGCGCTTCTGGAATTTGGGGGGCAGGTACTTGCGCCAGTTGGTGCCGCCAGTAGCGGGCACGGCGTCGCCGGCTTGCCGCTCCAGGTAGCGCACCGCCGACTTGTAATGCATCAGCGGCCAGTTGATGTTCACGTTTACGTCCAGCTGCTTCAGCTGGCGCACGAGGCGCGGGTGGCGACGGTCTTCTTCGGGCAGGCGGTGCACTACGGCCCACACGTTCCGGTCGCGGAAGCGGGCGGCATGCTCACTGAGCTGGTGGTGGTACTTGCGTTCAAATTGCATCAGTGTAAGCGTTTTGGCACCGCTTTCTTCCAGGGTAGCCCCCGCTTTCCAATAGATGCAGCCCATCAACTCGTCGTGTGCGGCGGCTTCGCCCAGCAGGCGGTGCTTTTCCTTGTCGAGCAGGTTGTTCAGGTCCGTAGAGGAAATTTCAATCAGCCGGTACTGCACCGACTGGAAACCCGAAGCGGGCATCAGCGACATGCGGAACTGCAGAAACTGCTGCCGGTCCATGCCGTCGACCATCACATCAAACGAATCGATCAGGTTTTCGAAGTAGCGGTTGATGCGGCCCAGGCGCAGCACCAGTTCGCCCAGGGTGGGCTTCTCGAGGTTGCCAATCTGCTCGTATTCCACCAGGCAGAGCTTGAAATATAGCTCTGTAATCTGGTGGTACATGATGAATATTTTCTCGTCGGGAATGGTGGTAAGCGGGCGCTGAAGCGTGAGCAGGGTGTCCAGCTCTATGTAATCCCAATAGTTAACGTAATCGGCGTGGTACAGGCCCTCGAGGTAAGCCGCCAGATCCTGACCGTCGGCGGCATACTTCTCCTGTAAGCGCCGCAGTTGGGTGAAGACTGCCGGCGAAAACTCTTCTTGGTTTGGCATGAAAGGAGGGGGCGGGGTAAGGGTGGGTAAGGGAGGGGTTACAAAGAACGAAAAAGCCACGAAAATTCCTGCTTTCAGGCAACGTTTTGTCCCGCCGCGGCATCTAGGGCTCATGCCCCAGCGGAGGCGCCCCCTTTACGTGGTGCAGTTGGGGTTGGTTTTGAATGAGGGGGCAGTACCTTTAGCCCAGATTATGGCCGAGAAAAGCAGCATTTTTGACATGATTGGGCCGGTGATGATCGGGCCAAGTTCTTCGCACACCGCCGGGGTAGTTCGTATAGCCCGCGCCGCCATCCGGGTGCTGGGCGCACAACCCACGCACGCTACTATTACTTTTTATAACTCCTTTGCCCGCACCTACGAAGGTCACGGCTCGGACCGGGCCATTGTGGCCGGGTTGCTGGACTTTCCAACCGATGATAAGCGTATCCGGGATGCGTTCGAGCACGCCAAAGAAGCTGGCCTCAACTACACGTTTCAGGGCATCGGCAATGCTTCTACCATGCACCCGAACACTATTCGGCTGCAGCTTCGTAGCGAGCCTACCGGCCAGCAGGTAGAGGTAATCGGGCAAAGCCGGGGCGGGGGCGTTATTCGCATCGTGGAAGTGGATGGGTTTCCCTGTGACTTCTCTGCCGGGCTTCACACGCTCATCATCGATGCCGACGATGTAAAAGGCTCTATTGCCTTTATTGCCGACGTCATTGCCCACGACGACTGCAACATTGCCACCATGAACGTGTCGCGCAAGGGTAAAAACCAAGTGGCCCGGCAGTTCATTGAGATGGACTCGCCGCTTTCCGACATTTCGCTGGAGTACCTACGGCATCTGCGCTGGGTGCATCAGGTGCGCTACATTCCTTCTATCGAGTAAGCTTTGGCCAGGTGGCTGCCTATGGCTAGCACCGTGCCTGAAACATTCTGGCAACCGACAACTAACTGAATTATGAATCCCTCCGCTACTCATTTGCTGGGTTATGGCCGTGTGGCTGCCGGCGCGTTGTTGCTTGCATCCCTGGGGTTGGCGTTGCCATCGGCAGCTCAAAACCGGCCCGCTGCGCCACCTGCCGCTGCGCTGCCGCAAGCAGCCCAGAGCGGCCCCTGGTCATTGCAGCAATCGGTGGATTACGCGCTGCAGAACAACCTGCAGGTGCGCCAGAGCCAGCTGTCGGCAGAGCTAAACGAGGCCACCTTACGCCAAAGCAGGCTCAATCAACTGCCAACGGCCAATGCCTCGGCCTCCCAGAGCTGGAACTACGGTACCAACGTCGATCCGCTGACGTTTACCTTCCAAAACATTACCACCCGGGCCAACAACTTCTCGGCCAACGCCCAGATTAACTTGTTTTCGGGTTTTCAGGTTCGCAACAGCATTAAGCGCAACGTCCTCGATTACGAGGCCTCGGTGCTGGATATTGAACAGGCTCGCAACGACCTGTCGTTGAACGTGGCCTCAGCTTACTTGCAGCTGTTGTTGGGCGAAGAACTGGCGCGTGCCAATGCACTGCGCATCAACTCGGCACAGCAGCAGATCGAGCGTACGCAAAAGCTGTTGCGCGCCGGCTCAGTGGCTGAGAGCAACCTGGTGGATGCCCAAGCCCAGTTGGCCACCGACGAGCTGAACCTCGTGACGGCTCAAAACCAGCGCGACCTAGCTCGGTTGCAGCTTATCCAACTGCTGAACCTGGATGCTGCCCGGGCAAGCGACTTCAGCATCGTGGTGCCCAACCTGCCGGACCCGGATGAAATGCCCGGGCTGGATCAGGACGTAAACGGCACCTACCAAACCGCGCAGGCCACCCAGCCGCAGGTAAAAGCAGCCGATCTGCGCGTGCAAAGCGCCATGCGGAGCGTGGAAGTGTCGCGTGGGGCGTACTACCCCCGTCTTACGTTTGGTGGGGCCATCTTCACCGGTTACTCCTCGGCGCGCTCCTCGCGCATTCCTACCGGCGACTCTTCGTTTGTGTTCCTGCCGGTGTTTCAGTTTGCGGGCGGTCAACCTTCGCCGACCAGCTTTGCAGCCGGTTTCCCGCAGCAGAATTTTGACATCCGGCCTACCAACTTTACCGATCAGGTAAAAGATAACCTTGGCAAGCAGATCAGCTTCAACCTGAACATCCCCATTCTGAACGGGTGGCAGGCCCGTACCAACGTACAGCGTTCGGTAATCGGGGTGAAGCAGGCCGAGCTACGGGCCGAGCAGACGCGCCTGCAATTGCGCCAGACGATTCAACAGTCGTACGCCGATGCGCTGGCTGCTCAGCGCCGCTATACTTCTAACAAGCGGCAGGTGGAAGCATTGTCTACGGCGTACCGCAACGCAGAAATCCGGTTCAACAACGGCCTGCTCAACGGCACCGACTTCAACATCGCCAAGAACAACCTGTCGGCCGCCGAGTCGTCGATGATTCAGGCAAAGTACGAATACATCTTCCGTCGCAAAGTGTTGGAGTTCTACCAAGGCAAGCCGCTGAGCCTCTAGTTATTAACTTATTTATCTTAACAATGAACAACGCTCTTTCGCTGCTTACTCGCTATGGGTGCGGCGGCTGGGCGTTGTTCATTGCTTTTTTTTGGCGGATAATTGCCCGCTGATCATAGCTAAACTGATCGTTCTCATGGCCAACAACCGCTTGTTGTTCATCCTGCTCGGCGTCCTGATTCTGGTCGTCGGCGGAGGTATTTTTGCTAAGAAACAAGGCTGGATCGGTCAGCCCACTGGCACCGAGGTGCTGATTGCCAAGGCCGGCCCAGCCAACATCATCGAGAAGGTGAGTGCCTCCGGTAAGGTGCAGCCTGAGACAGAAGTAAAGATTTCAGCCGACGTGTCGGGCGAAATCACGGAGCTGTACGTGAAAGAAGGCGACTCTGTACGGAAGGGGCAGTTACTGCTGCGCATTCGTCCGGACAATTACCAGGCGATGGTAAACCAGCAGTCGGCTGTGGTAGGCACGCAGCAGGCCAATGTGGCGCAGTCTCAGGCGCGGCTGCAGCAGCTGCAGGCCAATGCCCGCCAAACTGAGCTGAACTTCCGCCGAAACGCTTCGTTGTTTAAGCAAAAGGTAATTTCCCAGGCCGAGTACGAGCAGTCGAAAGCCGCCTACGAATCGTCGCAGGAGGAAATCAACGCGGCACGGCAGAACATTCGGGCGGCCCAAAGCACGGTGCGCTCGGCACAGGCTTCGCTGGCCGAAGCCCGCCAGAACCTTACGCGCACTACCATCTATGCCCCGGTAAGCGGCACCATCTCCAAACTCAATGCCGAGCGCGGTGAGCGGGTAGTAGGTACCTCACAGATGGCCGGCACGGAAATCATGCGCATAGCCAACCTCAACTCCATGGAGGTGCGCGTGAACGTGAATGAGAACGACGTGAGCAACGTGGACCTCGGCGACTCGGCGGTGGTGGAAGTGGATGCGTACGCCTCGCGTAACATCAAATTTCGCGGTATAGTCACCAGCATAGCCAACACGGCTAAAGACGCGCTGACGGCCGAAGCCGTAACGGAGTTCGAGGTACGCGTGCGCCTGTTGCCCGATTCGTACCGGTCCTTGATGCGCACGGTGAACAACCGCTCCGTAGTGCCCTTCCGCCCCGGTATGACGGCTTCCGTAGACATCATCACCGATCGTAAAAACAACGCCCTAGCCGTGCCGCTGGCCGCCGTAACGACGCGCTCCGACAGCGCGCTGGCTAAAAACGACAAAGGCGAGGGCAGCGGCGGTATTCGGGTAGGCCGGGGCCGCGGTGGCAGCGCCACTGAAGAGCAAGCCAAGCCGAAAGGGGACATCGAAGAAGTCGTGTTTGTGGTGCGCGGTGGTAAGGCCGTGCTGACGCCAGTAAAGACGGGCATCAGCGACTTCGACAATATTGAAATTGTTTCGGGTGTCAAGGCCGGTGATGAAGTAGTGAGCGGTCCATTTCGGGCAGTTTCAAAGACGTTGAAAGACGGCGCTACGGTAGTTGTGAAAGATGCCAAGTCACTGAACCGGGCCGCTTTAAAGGAAACGGAGGAAGAAGAAGATTAAGCTTTATCGCCAAGTCATGCTACTGCCGAGAGGCCGGGACCAGGAAATTTGGTCCCGGCCTCTCGCTTTTTTTGCCTAAAATCGGCCCACAGTAGCGCAAAACTTGGTTTGTGACCCATTGCGAGAACCAAAATCAAGGTGCTTAGCGGGTCAGATCTAATTGCCGATTGCTCCGCCGCATCACCTAAGCGTCGCGCTACTTCGCCCTCACATTGCATTCCCGTGGAAAAAATTGCCATGATTGGCGGCGGCTCCTGGGCCACCGCGCTTACCAAAATCCTCTCCGAAAACGGCGCCCGCGTCAGTTGGTGGCTGCGTCATAAGGAAGATGTGCAGCACCTGCGCAGCACGCGTCACAACCCGCGTTACCTCTCGTCGGTAGCTTTCGATCTGACGCGCGTTTTTCCTTCGACCGACATCGACGACGTCGTGAAAGAGGCCGATTGGATTGTGCTGGCCGTGCCGGCGGCTTTCGTCAAGGAAGCCCTTGATAAGCTCGACCGGGACGCGTTCAAGAACAAGCGCATCATTTCGGCTATCAAAGGAATGGTGCCGGGGCGCAATGAACTGGTGACTGATTACGTGTGCGAACGGTTCAAGGTAAACCGCGACCGGCTGGGCGTGGTGGCCGGCCCATGCCACGCTGAGGAAGTGGCGCTGGAAAAACAGAGCTACCTCACCATTGGCTCACCTGATCTGGCCCTGGCGGAAGACTTTTGCCAGTTGCTGCGGAACCGCTATGTGAAGTCACATGCCGCCGCCGACCTCGACGGCATCGAGTACTGCGCCGTAATGAAAAACATCATTGCCCTGACCTGCGGCATTGCGCACGGCCTGGGTTACGGTGATAATTTTCAGGCCGTACTGGTGGCCAATGCCGTGCAAGAAATCCGCCGCTTTCTCTACGCCCTCAGCCCGCAGCCCCGCGACCTGTCGGCCTCGGCCTACCTCGGCGACTTGCTGGTGACGGCCTACTCGCAGTTTTCGCGCAACCGCACCTTCGGCAACATGGTGGGTCGTGGGTACTCCGTAAAATCGGCCCAGATGGAGATGAACATGGTGGCCGAAGGCTACTACGCCGTCAAGAGCATTTACGAAGTGAACAAGGACTTGCGCGTGAACATGCCCATCACCGCCGCGGCGTACCACGTGCTGTATGAGAAGATTGCGCCGGCCGTGGAGCTGGAAATCCTGAAAGAAAAATTCAAATAGGAAGGGTAAGCTCCGTATTTGCCAACAGGTTTGATAATGGTATGGAGGCCATAACGCCAATTGCCAGCAAGCGAGTCGGATGGATTCTTTTCTATCTGGGCTGGATTGGGTTCTTCTACCTGAGCAATGACCAATGGCTGCGACAAGCTCCTAATATTCATCTAGGGGCTAAAGCCTTTACTGGGGCAGTGTTTTGGGGTGGAATGTTTATAGTATTCGGCCGTAAGCATCCCAAGCGTTGGGTAAACATTTTTAAGTTCATGTGGCTCGGGGCTGCTGTAGTCAGCATATGTCTGCAACTGTACTTGATCTATCAGGTGCAGGTGGCAGAAGGCGTCCGTTGAGTAGAGCGTTGCCCAGTGAGCAGCAACCTCAGATGCGCATTCCCCGAATACCTGATGAATCACCTTCAATGAAACCACATGGCCTTCTGGGGACACCGCAACTTCGACAACGACACCGCCGCCGACTTCGCGGGCGACTTTCGCAACCATCCGAACGAGGCTATGCTGCTCGGGGCACTGGCCATGGTAGCGGAAATGGAGGACGATGAGCTCATCGACGCCAATGATGCCAGCGAAGCACTGGCGGCGGCGGAAATTGTGGCAGCTATCCTGGGCAAACCCACGCGGGACTTCCCGGCCGACGTCATTCCGGTAATCGTGAAAATGAACCCCGGCGAAAGCGAAGACCTGCGCGAGCTGGCGCAGCAAGCCGTGACGGCCGTGCTGCGCAAATCGGCGCTACAAGAGCTGTGGGCCAAGAAGGGCGAAGCAGCCGAAGGTTGGCAGCAGGTGCAGCAGGAACTGCTGGAGCGACTGAAAGAACAGGAGTAGTTATGCATTGGCTTGCACTGGCGCTGCTGACGGCTTTCGCACTGGCACTGTACAACTTCTTTATCAAGCTGGCCTCGGAACACGTACCCGCGGCCGTAGGCGCTGTGGTTCTGCAACTCGTGGCTGCTGCCCTGGGAGCAATGTGGCTGCTGAAACTAAAGCTGCAGGGGCAGCCATTGCCGATGTCCAGCAAGGGGCTGTGGCTAGCGGCGCTGGCGGGACTGGGCGTTGGCCTGGCCGAAATTTTGACGTTCGTTGTGTTCAGCCGCGGCGTGCCGTCGTCGGTGGGTACACCCGTGATTGTGGGCGGCTCGGTACTGCTCACCGCGCTGCTGGGGCTGGTAATACTGCGCGAAGCCCTGACGGTGCCTCAGGTGCTCGGGCTGCTGCTGATTGTGGGCGGTATTGCACTGCTGGCGCGCGGGCACTAGGTCGCGCCTTCCGGTCCTGTGCAACTGCTGGTAACCTCAGACCCCATGTAAGCAGGTGAAAAGGATGAGTCTATCCAGCTTTTCAAGGCCACTTGCACTATTCCTGTTCGACCGTCAACTTGCGGTGCAGGCGGATGACGGTGATGATTTCAAAGAAGCCAGTGGAAATGGCCCACAAAGTAATTAGGTACAGCAGCAGGAGCGAGGTTAGGCCCGACCATGCCATCGCTGCAACACCGGCCACGATACTGATTACTTGCTAGATGAATAGAATCTACTCTGCGCGTGGTATTTGAATCGTAGGCTTGCGTCCAGAATGGAGCCGAGCATCAAAGTAGAATTTTAGCATAGGCATAAAAAATAACCAGATTTGGATTGGAAAGGCGAATCGGTTATAAAAGCACTGTGTAGCGTTTTTCTTTCAAAGTCATGAGTGTCAGGTATCGATGCTGAGCGCCTCATCAATAACCCGTTACAGGCCTAGGCCGTACCTTCGCCGCACCGCTCCTTTCTTTCCCACCCACAAAGCTCCGGCGCCGTTGGGCGCTTTTGTCTTCAGCCTTTGACTGGGTAATTGCATATGCTTTCGTTGACTTTACCAGGGCAGCTTGCCCCGCGCACGCACCGCTTAGCGGTAGCGGCTTGGTTTTTTTTGCAAGGCCTCATTTTTGCCAGTTGGGCATCCCGTATCCCAACTATTCAGCAGCGCATGGGCATCACAGATGCCGCGCTCGGGCTTATGCTGTTGTCGTTGCCGCTGGGGCAGTTGCCTTCGCTGCCGTTTTCGGGTTGGCTGATCCATAAGTTTGGCAGCCGCCGTACCGCGATTGTGGGGGCACTGCTATACAGCACTTGCTTGGTGGGCTTGGGATGGGCTCAGCAGCCATGGCAGCTAGCGGCTTTCCTAGTGATATTCGGCTTCACGAGCAACCTGATGAACATCTCCATTAACACCCAAGCGGTGGGAGTGGAGGCTTTGTACCAACGGCCCATCATGGGCTCATTTCACGGTATGTGGAGCCTCGCCGGCTTTACGGGGGCAGCCATCGGTACAGCCATGATTGGCTGGGGCATTGTGCCGCAATATCACTTTCTGCTAATTCTGGGGCTGATTCTGCTTGGGGTGGTGTTGAGTGCGGGGGCCTTGCTGCCGCCCGCGGAAAGCGACGACGCGGAGGAACAACCTTTGTTCGTGCTGCCCGACCGCACTTTGCTCGGCCTAGGGGCACTGGCTTTTTGCGCGCTTATCTGCGAAGGTGCTATGTTCGACTGGAGCGGCGTGTACTTCAAGAAAGTAGTGCAGGCCGAAAAGGCTTGGGTAGGAGCCGGCTATACGGCCTTCATGAGCACCATGGCCCTCGGCCGCTTCGGTTCTGATTGGCTTACGGCGCAGCTCGGGGCCAAACGAGTGGTGCAGCTGAGCGGGCTGCTTATAGCGGCGGGCCTGCTGATTGCAGTGTTGTTTCCGTCGCTGTGGCCGGCACTGCTGGGCTTTATGCTGGTGGGATTTGGTACCTCGTCGGTAGTGCCGCTGGTGTTCAGCGCGGCAGGCCGCTCCCAGGTGATGTCGCCGGGAATGGCGTTGGCGGCGGTGTCTACCATTGGCTTTCTAGGCTTCTTGGTCGGCCCGCCCATCATCGGGCTGGTGGCAGGGGCTACCAGCCTGCGCATTTCCTACACTCTCATCGCGGTAATGGGCCTTTGCGTGGCCTTAGTAGCCTCGCGGGCGAAGCTTTGAGAATATAACATTGTCGTAATCAAGGCGTATGAAAGGTCGGGTTGGTAGCCCAGCTTTAACGCTTCTACCGGTTCTTTCGGAGAATTATTCTCCGAAAGCTCAAACCGGATAGGGGCTTTATGGGTATACATTAGGCAACCTTAACCAGGACGCCAATGGCTACCAACCAAACATCACCCCAAGAAAATGGCCACAAGGGCCCCCAGAACGGTAATGGGCACACGCCCGCCGACGGCACCGGCACCGCTGTGACGGGCACTGGCTCCTCGCACGATCAGCGTACGACGGAGGGCGAAAATGCCCAGACGCTGACCACCCGTCAAGGCCACCCGCTCACCAACAACCAGAACATCCGGACCCTGGGAAACCGTGGACCGGCCACGCTTGAAAACTACGCCTTCATTGAAAAAATCAGCCACTTCGACCGGGAACGGATTCCCGAGCGCGTAGTGCATGCCCGTGGAGCCGGCGCCCACGGCGTATTTGAAGCTTATGGTACCGTAGGCAGTGAGCCGGTTGCAAAGTATACCCGTGCCAAGCTGTTTCAGGAAAAAGGCAAGCAGACGCCCGTTTTTGTGCGCTTTTCCACGGTAGGTCACGGTGGCCACTCGCCCGAAACCCTGCGCGACCCGCGCGGCTTTGCGGTAAAATTCTACACCGAAGACGGCAACTGGGACTTGGTGGGCAACAACCTTAAGGTGTTCTTCATCCGCGACGCGATGAAGTTTCCGGACCTGATTCACTCGCAGAAACCTGACCCGGTAACTAACCGTCAAAGCGGCGAGCGGATTTTTGACTTTATCTGCAACACCCCGGAAGCCATGCACATGGTGGCTTTCCTGTTTTCGCCCTGGGGCATTCCGGCTAACTACCGCCAGATGCAGGGCTCGGGCGTGAATACCTACAAGTGGGTAAACGCACAGGGCGAGGCCGTGCTGGTAAAATACCACTGGGAGCCGCTGCAAGGCATCAAGAATCTCACGGCTGCTGAAGCCGAAGCCATCCAGGCCAAAAACTTCAACCACGCCACCCAGGACCTGTTCGAGGCCATTGAGCGCGGCGATTTCCCGCAGTGGGAACTGTGCGTGCAGATCATGTCTGACGACGAGCACCCGGAGCTTGACTTCGACCCGCTCGACGATACTAAGATCTGGCCCCAGGATCAGTTCCCTTTCCTGCCCGTGGGTAAAATGACGCTGAACCGCAACCCCGAAAACTACTTCGCCGAAGTGGAGCAATCAGCGTTTGGTACCGGCGTGCTAGTCGATGGCCTCGATTTCTCCGATGACAAAATGCTGCAGGGGCGCACCTTCTCGTACTCCGATACGCAGCGCTACCGCGTGGGCACTAACTATCTGCAGCTGCCCATCAACGCTCCGAAAAAACACGTGGCTACCAACCAGCGCGACGGTCAGATGGCTTATCACGTGGACGCAGCGCCAGGGCAGAACAACCACGTCAACTACGAACCTAGCTCACTGAACGGCCTAAAGGAGGCGCCCCGCAGCGCCCCCGACCACATGCCGCAGTACAGCGGCCGCGTGATGAAGCAAACCATCGACCGGCAGAACAACTTCAAGCAAGCCGGCGAGCGGTACCGCTTACACGAAGACTGGGAACGTGACGACCTGATCAATAATATGGTGGGGGCCTTGGCCGATGCCAACAAAGTAATTCAGGACAAGATGATCGAGCTGTGCACCAACTGCGACCCTGATTGGGGTAAGCGCCTCGCCGACGGCATCAAGCAGGCCAGCAGCGGCAAACAAGCACAAGGCGGTAATCAATACAACGAAGGCCAGCAACTGCAGGCTGTGGAGCAAGCCGAGGTGCAAGGCCACGAAGCCAAGCCGTACTAACGGTTAGCTATTTTTTTCCACGAGTAGAAAAGGCCGGACAGAAGTCCGGCTTTTTTTATGTTGACAGGTCAAAGGAGCCTCTCCCTGATAACCAAACTTAAAAGGGGTTGCATCACGCCTATCACATAAAAAAGTGGGCTGAATGCTGAACACAGGTGCGTGCATACATGCATGTGCGATTGTGGCTCGTGTGGTTTTGGCGGTCCTTTGGTATGGTCTTCGCCCAAGGTGTAAGAGCCTTGATTCCACTCCTCCTCGTACCGCACTGCCATGAACCAGGTCGCACTGATTTTACTGCTGCTGTTCTTCGCTAGCCTTCCTTATCAGCAGTCATCGGCTCAAACCGGCTCGGCTGGAAGCCAACACGCCACATGCGTCCTGCTTGCGGCTGAAGCCGAGCCCTCACCACTAGCGGTGGCGCTTGGGTCCATTGCGCGGCGCATCCCCGGTAGTGCGCGGGCGTCTGCTGTGCGGGCACTAGCTCGCTTGCTGCGGGCTTACACCGAGACTCCCCAGCCGCTGATCGTCAACACGCAGATTGCAGCCATCGGACCACGCCCTGGAGGGTATAGCGCTTAGGGTTTGCAGTTGAGTAAATAAAACGTCAAGCTGTTCCCCGGCGATGAAAGAAACTTTCATTTGGATACGAGCAGCTGCAGCCAAGCTGGCTATAGGCTAGCCAAAGGAACAGCGCGTCAAAAGCACCCCAGACGAGTTACTCTTTTCACTGATTTCGCTTATCAGCCCTGCACCCCAAAGCCAAGTTTCTCCAACTCTTCATACACCCGGTGCACCGGTAGGCCCATTACATTAAAGTAAGAGCCTTCCAGCCGCGTCACGGCTACCAGACCTATCCAATCCTGCGCTCCATACGCACCAGCTTTATCAAGCGGGCGGTAGTTGCGCACGTAATAGCAAATTTCAGTTTCGCTGAGCGGACGAAAATGTACACGGGTCTGATCGGAGAAAATTACTTCCTGGCCTTCGCCGGTGAGCAGGCACACGCCGGTGTATACATCGTGGGCGCGGCCTTGCAACAGCGAGAGCATTCGGATGGCTTCGTCCTCGTCGGCGGGCTTGTTCAGCACTTGCTCATCGAGGCACACAATGGTGTCGGCGGTCAGCAGCACGTCGCCGGGTTGAAGCTCGTCGCGGTAAGCACTGGCTTTGTGAGCGGCTAAAAACTCAGCTATTTCGGCTCGCTGCAGGTGCGCCGGAAAGCTTTCGTCGACGTCCTTCAAGCGCACTTCGTAAGCGAGACCCAAATCGGTGAGCAACTGGCGCCGACGCGGGGAGTTAGAGGCTAGGAGTAAACGGGGCATAGGGCACGGGCTCGTTGTCGTGGATGCTGGTGAAGAGCAGGCCACCGAGGGTTTTGGGATAGAAGAAGGTGGATTTGGGCGGCATCACGGCGCCGGAATGGCACACGCGTTCCACTTCATCCATGGTCACTTCATTGGTGATAAGCGCGGCGCGGGCCTCACCGGTGTCTACGCGCTTCAGGCATTCCGCAAAGTTGCGCACGTATACCACGCCCGACCAATGGCGTTGAGCCTCGGGGCCAACTATGCCCAGTGCCCGCTCCAGCACGAAGTAATGCATTACCGTCAGGTCAAGAGCTTTGACCTCCGGAGTGGTGTCCCAAGCGAGCAGGGCGTGCGCTTCGGGGCGCAGCCGTAGCTTGTACGGTTGCCCGTTCAGGTACAGGCCAAAGGCCCATTGCTTGCCCGCAATCAGTTCGGGTAAGGCGAAGGCATCTTCCCGCTCCGTCACCACAAAGTAGGGGACTAGGCGCTCCAGAAACTCCCCATCGGTCAGGCCCGCGGGAAAGTCCAGCAGCAGTCGGTGCGTGGGCAGAATGCGCAGGTCGTCGGACGCCGCGTTGGTGAGGTACATGAGATGGTAGTGCCAGGGCTCGTGGCCGTTGTGATGCGGATCGGCGCTCATGCGCGACTGGCGGTATACCAAGGAGCCTTCGTAGCGGTGATGCCCATCGGCCAAGATTATCTGCTTCTCGGCGAGCACCTGCTGAAAGCGCCGAATAACCGCGGCATCCTGAATGACGGCCAGCACGTCGCGGGCGCCTTGATAATCTTCTTCCGTTTGGCAGAGCGGGTCCTGAACTGCCTCGTCGAGGTAGCGTTCCAACTCGAAGGTTTCGTCGCGGTACAGGCCGTGGGTAGCGCTGGTCTGAAACTGCGTGCGGGCCAGCAACTCCGCGCGGTCGTTCACGGCACCGGGTAGGGTATTTTCGTGGCGTAGCACCACATTATCGGCCCAATCATAAGCCCGGATGTGGCACATAAAGCCTTTCCGACAAAACTCGCGGGTGCTCCCGGGCAAACGGAAATACTGATAATACACATAGATACCCGGCAGCGCATCCTGCTCCACCACACCACTCTGTTGCCACTCGGTAAGGCGGCGTAACGCTTCCCCGGTCGGGTCGGCGCCTTCACGCGGCACCGAAAGATGAATGCTGTTCAGCGGGTTACGGTACAGCGCCTCCCGCTGCTTCGCCGATACCACGTCAAACAGCGGCGAGACATAATCATCAATGCGTTGGCTTAACTCGGGATTGTAGCGCCAAGCCCGTACGGGTTGTATTTCGGCCATTTATTCTATTGGAAAGGAGAAATCAAAAATTTAAAAATGAAGCAAGGTTGACCCTAACTGGGCTGGCTCGACCTTTTTAACTGCTCACTTTTGAATTTTTAGATTGACTCAGGGAGCTAAGCGGCTGCGCTGCCAGCCGTCATCGGTGCGTTCGTACAGCAGTCGGTCGTGCAGGCGGGAGGGGCGGCCCTGCCAGAATTCCACGCGCGTTGGACGTAGCACGTAGCCACCCCAGTGGGGCGGGCGGGGCAGTGGTTCCTGATCGGCGAAGCGTTCGGTGATTTCCAGTTCGCGCTGCTCCAGTTCTTCCCGGCTGCTGATGGGCTGGCTTTGCGGCGAGGCCCAGGCCCCAATTTGACTGCCGCGCGGTCGGCTTTGGAAATATTCCGTCGACAAGGCTTCCGAAGCCTTTTCTACTAGGCCCTCTACCCGAACCTGCCGTTCCAAGCCAGGCCAGAAAAAGGTTAGGGCGGCATTGGGCGCCTGCGCCAAGTCCTGGCCTTTGCGCGAGTCGTAGTTGGTGTAGAACAAAAAGCCTGCATCGTCGGGCAGGCCTTTAAGTAGCACCACCCGGGCAGAGGGCTGGCCCGCAGTACTCACGGTGCTGAGTACCATGGCTGTCGGCTCGTCCACTTGCGCTTGTAAGGCTTCGTCGAGCCAACGGCGAAACTGCCGGAGGGCATCGGTATCGGCAGCGACTTCGCTCAGAGCTTGTTGGGCGTAGGTTTTGCGCAAATCGGCCAAGTGTTGGTCTTGCATAGTGCAGGTGGGGATGGACGTGCAAAAGTAGCGGCAAAATCCGGCCTGGCACATTCGGCATTGCGTCACCGAGGGCAGCAATTTTGAGGAAATTTTTTTCGCCCCTGACAGAACATTCAAGTGGTAAAGCCGGTCACAGTTGGAACCTGCAGCACCCTTGCCAACGTAAGTCAAAAACGGCTGGGACTTGCGGGACATGGTTCTTCGTTCATCTTTGCGGTGCACCCAGGCGCCAGTGCCTTTCTTTGTTTCACTTCAAACCCTGCCCCGACATGTCTACTCTGCGCAGCGGCAGCCTCCTGATTTCGCAACCCTTTCTGGGCGACCCCAACTTTGAGCGGTCGGTGGTATTGCTGTGCCGCCACGACGAGGAGGAAGGGTCTTTCGGCCTGATGCTCAACCGGCCTACTACCGTCAACCTGGGTGATGCCATGAGCTTGCCCGGCGAAGACGAACACCCCGCTGCTGGCTTGACCTTGCACGTGGGCGGGCCCGTGCAGCCCGATACATTGCATTATCTGCACCGCCGAGCTGATATTCCCGGCGCCGAGCCGCTGGGCCCGGATGTCTACTGGGGCGGGGACTTTGAGGTATTCCTGGGCCTGATAGCGTCAGGGGAGTTGACCGAAAATGATTTGCGCCTGTACGTGGGTTATTCCGGCTGGACTGCAGGTCAGCTAGCCGGCGAAGTGCAGGAAAATACTTGGATTGTCCATCCAAATGCTGCCGGGAAAGTGTTTACTTTGACTACTGATGCTTTCTGGCAGGCTATCTTGCGCGAAAAAGGCGGGCGCTACCGCGTCTTGTCCAACTATCCCGTTGATCCGCGCCTAAACTAACCGACCCCACGCCTGCCCGGCCCGATCCAATTGCGGTCAGCCGGGCTGCTTTGTTGAGAGAAACATGCTACCTGAGAACGAGAATACCGCCCCCAACCGCCCCGATGAGAATTCAGATTCGCCCATGAGCATTCTGGAACGTCGGCTGGCCGAAATCGCGCAGACGCGTCAACAACCTGACGCTTCCGCTGCCGATGCTGCTTCGCAACAACCCGCTACCACGCCGCCCGCCGCTGCTGAGCCCTTAGTGCCCCAACCCGCTGAGGTAGGCATGGCGGTGCCCTCGGCTGCCGATGTTCCTGTACCGAGCATAGCCAACCCCGATATTGAAGCCGATGCCTCGCCTTCGGCCCAGCCCGCTGTGGCCTCGGTAGGAGGCTCCGAAGTTCCGGCCGAGCCATCGGCCCCTGTCGAAACGTCGGCGCCCAGTGCCGCGGAGCCTACAGCGCCTGCCGGTACCATCTACACCGAATCTACTCCCGTGCTGCCTGCCCCCGGCGCTGGCTTGGAAGCTTCCCTTGAGGCTACCACCCCAGAGGCCCATTCGTCGGCCTCGCAGCAGCGCGCCGAAGCGCATTACGGCCACGAAGGCCCTGGAGCGGTAGCACATGCTACGGAGTCAACTGAAGCTCAACCGGAACCTGTCGCGGTAACTTTACCGGCTCAACCCTTGGCCTCTGCAGAGGATTTGGAAACCAATCCGGCTCCGCTGGCGGCTTTACCGACTTCGAACAACGAATCGGCTTCGCAAGCGGCGGCATCTGCTGCGCACGAAGACGAAGAAGAGTACGTTCCCGAAACCCCGGCTCCGGATTTTGCCACGCTAGATATTGCGGCTCAAGGAACGTACATCCTGGAATTGCTGCGCCGGCCCGATGCCCGTCAGAACCGCAAGCAGATCCACGACTTGCACCGGCAATATGAGCAAGGCGTAAACACCGAGCGTACAGCTGCCCGGCAGCGTTTTGCGGAGGCTGGCAACGAGGCAGATACGTTTGACTTCAGTGGGCCGGAGGGCTACGCCGAGGTAAACAAGGCCATGCAGGATTACCGCGAAGCCCGCGTACGCGACGCCAAGCAGGAAGACGAGCAGCGCGTCCAAAACCTCGTGCACAAGCAGAACCTGCTGACACAGCTGCGGCAGCTCGTGGAATCGGCAGAAACCAAAGACAGCTCTGCTCGCATCAAAACGCTGCAGGCCGAGTGGAAATCCACCGGCCCCGTGCCGCAGCAGCAAGCACAGGAATTGTGGAACAGTTACCACGCCCTGCTGGACATCTATTACAACAACCGCGGGCTGTTCTTCGAAATGAAGGAGCTGGACCGTCGGCGCAACCAGGAAGCCAAGGAAGCCCTGATTCAGCGCGCCGAAGCTCTTTCGCAGCAGCCCAGCATCAACAAAGCCCTAACAGAGCTGCGGCAGCTGCACGAAGACTGGAAGATCGTCGGCCCAGTGCCCAACGAGATGCGTGAGCCGCTGTGGCAGCGTTTCTTGCAGGCTTCCGAAAAGGTGCATGAGCGGAAGCGTTCCTTTATGGATGCGCGCTCGGCTCAGGAGAATGCCAACCTCCAGCGCAAGCAGGAACTGCTAGCGCAGATCATCCCGTATGGCGACTTCAAGACGGAGCGAGTAAACGAGTGGCGCGCCAAAACCGACGAGCTGCAAGCGCTGAAGGAGCAATGGGATGCCGCCGGCCTTGTGCCGCGCAGCCAGGCCGAAACCATGAACAAGCAGTTCTGGGGCGCCTACAAAGGCTTCTTCCAGCACAAGAACCAGTTTTTCAAAGCTCTCGACGAGGAAAAAGCTCGCAACCTGAAAGCCAAAATCGCGCTGTGTGAGCAGGCCGAAGCGGCGCTCGAAAACCCGAACTGGGAAGAAGGCCGCGAAACGGTGATTCGGGTGCAAAAGGAGTGGAAAGGCATTGGCCGAGTGCCTGAAAAGCAATCAGACAAGATCTGGCACCGCTTCCGCACTGCCTGCGACGCGTTCTTTGAACGCAAGCAGCAGGAGTCACGTCAGCGCGAACAGCACATCCAGCAGTTGTCGCAGGAGCAGACGGCCCGTCTGGACCGCATTGCCTCCCACGTAGGCTCGCTTACGGCCGACAACCCCGGTACCCTGGAAGGGCTGCAAGCCTTGGTAAGCGAATGGAGCGAGGGCGATACGCAGCAAGGCGGCCGTCGTGGCAGCGCACAGGCCGAGGAGAAATTCCTCGATCTGATGGGCAAGTACATGAGCACCATTCCCGGGCTGTCTTACCAGGAGCGCGAAGATCAGCTGTTCCAGTTGCAGGTGCAACGCATGAAGTCGAATCCCGACGCGCAGCAACTGCTGTACCGGAAGGAGCAGGGCCTACGCCGCGAAATCAACGAGCTCGAAAATGATGTGGCTACGTTGCAGACCAATCTCGACTTCTTCGCTCGCTCGAAAAACGCCGGGCAGTTGCGCGAGGAGTACCAAGGTCGCATCGACGAGACCAAGCAGCGCATCGAGCGGCTAAAGCGCCAGCTGCGCGTGGTACGCAGCTAGTCTGGCCAGTCCGAAAACGACAAATGCCCAGCCATGAGCTGGGCATTTGTCGTTTTCGGACTGGCGATTTGCAAGCGGCTTGAAACATGAAAAAGCTCCGCAGTTTAGCTGCGGAGCTTTTTCGGTTGCTGAATCTAGGCAGCGCTACTGCTTCACGATCATGCGGGTAGAAGTGTGCTGGCCATCCGTGGCGCGCAGAACATAAGTGCCAGCGGTAAGACCTTGCATATCCACAGTAGTGCGACGGCCGGGCTGCAGCTTGGCTTGGCGCACCGGGCGGCCCAGCAGATCGTACAGCGTGGCTTCGGCGGCGGCGTCAGCCTGCACAGTGAGTTCTTCGCGGACAGGGTTGGGGTAAGCTGTCAGACCTGGTAGGGCCGTTTGCGCCGATTCTTTTGCTGCGGTTATCACCCGTTGTCCCTGGGCATACCATATGCCCCATTTGGCATCAGGAATGAGCACGGTGGCAGTGCCCGAAGGGGTTAGTTTATCGGAGTTCAGGTTGGTCACCGCAACCACCGTGTCGCCGCTGCTATTGAACGCTGTAAACAGCATTTTGTCGTCGAGCTTGCTGTAGTTAGGCGTGCCCGGAATGGCTGAATTGCTAAAGATGGTGCCTTCGTCGCCGGTTTCCAGGTTTACTGCCAGTACTGAGAAGGGGTGAGTGCCTGCACTTATGTCAAGCATGTCGAGCGCCATGATGTTGGGCGAATTCTTGGACAAGACCGGGTTGCCGATGCTGATGCCCGTGGGCAGATTCTGCACCAGCTTCTGAATCTGGCCATCGCCCCAAGTATTGCCGGTGCGGTTCCAAGCCCGCAGGAAGCCGATGTCCCAGAAGTCGATGGACTGGCCTTGCGAGTTGCGAATCACATTGTAGGAGTCATACAACAGGTATTCGCCAGAGTAATCCCATTCCAGGGCATCGGCGTACAAAACGCCGGTGCCGCGCGTACCGGCCGAGGTGGGGTTGTACAGTTGGTACTTTACACTTTGGCCATTGACGAGGTTGAACACGTAGATGGCCGTATCTTGGGCCGTGGTTACCGCCGCTAGCTTGGTGCCGTCTTTGGAAATGGCCACGTTGTGCCACACGGGCTGATTTTGTAGCACCGTTTCGCTAACGTTCGGGCTGAGCTGCAGCAGCCGCAAGCGGTTTTGCGCATCCACGAACACGGCTTTATCACCGGCATCGGTTACGCTGGGTTTGGACTTCGCTTCGGTATTTGACAACCGCAGGAAGTTCTGGCCCGCGGTGTTGCTGCGGTAGAACGTGCCGGGTACGGTGGGGCTGGTGTCGTAGGAAAGAATGTAATCCTGGCCGGGATTGGTGGGCAGCGTGTTAGTGGGGGGCTGCGAGGTGCCGGCCGTGATGCCCACCGCATCAAAGGCAGCTTGCAGCGCGGCTACATCGGCCGAGCTGGCGCCGTAGAGGTCGGTAGCGGCCTGAATGGTGCCCAAGCGCAGATCCAGAAACTGCGACGAACGCGTGAGGTAAGTAGTGAGGGCTCGGTACCAGACTTGCTCGGCATGCTCGCGGCCCATGGCCGTGGCAAACTTATAGAACGCCCAGTTCACGATGCCGCTGTTGATGTGCACCCCGCCGTTGTCCTGGGTGCCGGTGTACAGCTCACTCATATGGCGGGGCTGGTAGCCATTGTCTGCCAAGCTGCTGCCGCCGTTGTGCGGGTCTTGCATGGAGCGCAGGGCACCGCTGCGGAAATACGAACTACGCACCACATCTTCGCCGATCAGCCAGTCGCTGCGGTCCAGCATCGAACCGAACACATCGGCCATGCTTTCGTTGAGCGCCCCGCTTTGGCCCTGGTATACCAGATTGGCCGTTTTTTCCACCACGCCGTGGGTCATTTCGTGGCCGGCCACGTCAAGGCTGCCAGCTAGCGGGGTAAAAGCAAGGTTGCCCTCACCGTAGGCAATAAAACGTCCGTTCCAGAAAGCGTTGTCGAGACCCGTGCCGTCGTCGTCGGCCAAACGCACGATGCTGATCATGGTGCCACCGTTGCCGTCGAGGGAATTGCGGTTGAAGGTGGTGCGGAAGTAATTGTAAGCTACCGAGGCGTTGTAGTGAGCCGACACGGCCGAGCGGTTATTCCAGCTGTTGTTGGTACTGCCGACGTGGGTAATGTTTGGGCTTGTGGGGCGAGAGTTGTTGGCATCCAGCGTGAACAGAGCGCCTACTGGCTCATCGGGCATGGTTGAGCGCCCGAGGTTGAACATCGGCTGGGCCCCATCGATAAAGTAAAACCGGTTGTTCCACTCGTAAGTGTTGATGGTGCGCGTCGTGCCGCTCAGGTCCTGGGCCTGGGCCGTGTGGGGGCCGTTGGCAGAGCAAGACGTTTCGTGCTGCCGCAGCACAGTGCCGGTACGAGCATCAACCAGCGTTTCCCAGCGTTCCAGCAGCGTCGGGCGGGTGGTTACGTGCCAAGCTAGAATGGGGGCTGCGTAAGGCTCGGGATGGTACACTACCAGATCCGTGATGGGAGCCGAATAGTCGAGCAGGCGTTTTGCATCGGCGGAAAGCTGCACGACGTGCGTTTTGCTTCGCAGCGCTGTTTCAGCATGTGCTGCCGCACTGGTGTTGCTTATGGCAGGAGTGAGGTCGGTAAGCGAAGAGGGAGAACGATAATGCCGGCCCGAAAACCGCACCGGCTGGCCGTTGGCATCCAGGTGAACCACTACTTCGGAGCCGTAAACGGGTACTCCCCGCCAATTCTGGCTTAGGCGAATGTGGGTTTGGCCCAGCTGGTCGCGCTCCACATGACTTACCCGAAACTCCTGGTCAGGCTGCTGCACCTGCAATTCGGCTTTCAAGTCAGTCAGAAAGGCTAGGCTACTGGCCTCCGGCGTTTGACTGTTGCGCTGCTGAGAGTTACTGGCTTGGGCAGTAGCACTGATAAAAACAGGCAGCCCCGACTCCAAGTCGCGCCACAGCCGAATGGGGCCGAGGGCGCTGCCAGAGGCGGTAGGCCGGGCCAGCGAGTGCAGCCGGGCCGACACATCAGCCCGCGGACCGGTACTGCGTTCCAGCTGCGCTGCGCTGGCCCCATTTAGTTTGCCGGTGGTACGCAGCACAGCCGTGGGCGTAAGTGTTCGGTTGGTTGCTTTCAGACGGGCAGCGGATGTTTGGCCATAGGCCACACCGAGCACGCTGCTGGCCGACAGCAAGCCGGCCAACGCTAAGGTTGGTTTCATAGGTAGTAGGATTGGGAGTAGAAAAAACGCTATGGATGCGGCGTTAGGGCTGTTTTTCGGGTAACAAGGCCTGTAGGTCGCGGTAGAGTAGGCGTGCCTGCTTTGGAGCTACGAAGCCTGCCTGACCCCAGGCAATGTGCACCTGACGCCCCGCGGCTGTACTGCTTTCGATGAAGGAGTAGTAGTTGCCCGGTTGCACGAATTCCAGGCTGTCGGCCGGCAGGCTATCTAAGCGGCTGAAACAAGCCCGAACCTGATCGGCTGTGGGTGCGGGCAAATTCCGCTCAGGTTGGGTGGTATCCGATAGCACCGTCACACGCCGCGTCAGCTGACCCTTGCTGGTGAGCATGTAAGTAGTAACTGCGCCTGTAATGCCGCCGCCCTTGCCGAAGCGCAGCGTGCGAATACTCGTCGGCGGAGTAGCTACCGGTCTCTGTCTCGTAGTTTGGGGAAGTTGCTTGCAGCTGCAAGCAATGAGTAGGAGCGTAGCCCCAATCGGCAACAGGAGTGATGATTTCATCCGGACGCGAAGCAAAGAATGGGTATGACAAAGATTCGCGGTTAACCGGCGGCTCACAATCGCACGATGATGTGAGCAATCGATGTGGCTGGCAAAGTCAACCTTTGGTCAGCGGGAAGTCTGCTGCGCCAGGGTTCCGGCTTTTTCCTGGATTGGCACCAGATCTTGCAGCTGCTGGTAAAGTATGCGCACACTGTGCGCAGCCGTAGAATCGCGCCCGCCCCATACCAAGCGCACTCGTTCTCCACCGGAGTTGTACCCTTCCAGGAAATAGTAATGACCACCTGGGTTGAAGAAGCGTAGGCTGTCCGAAGGCAGTTTATCAATGCGACGAAAGACTGCTCGTGCTTGCCGTAATCGTGCTTTGGGCAGCTCGGTTTCGGCCGTATGTTGTGAGGCTAGCCCGGAGCGTTGCAACAGGTTACCCTCGGAATCGAGCGAATAAATGACCCGGTGAGTTGTGTACGAGTTGCCGCTACCGAAACGTAGCGTACGGGTATCGGGCCCCTTGGCTACCCGAGCTTCTGAAGGGGGTGTCGGGCCCGTAAAAGCACGCTGACAACTAGCGGAGGTGCTTAAGCATGCGCAAAACAAGCTGAGGAGTACGAAACGGGTTTTCATAGCGCAGAAAGGTCGGGAGCAGGTTTGCCGCTATGATTTGCGGACGGTACAAAGCTCTGGCGCTCATTCAGCTATTGCAATACCATGATAATGTGCTGATTATGTCTATAATATATAACTCTTCCCAGTGCTGTGTCAGTAGCGGCTGTATTAAAAATGAAGGCCCGCCTCTAAACGTTGGCTTTCAGGAGGCAAGTGTCTTACAATTTTTGAACTGACAAGCGTTACTGAAGATCAGCAGCGTAACGAATAGTGGTTAAGGTCTTTATAAGCCTAAAATGCACAGGATAGGCCCTATTTAGCCCGTTCGAAAGCAACAATCACCAATAAAAAACACGTGCGGGAGTTGCGCTTTTAACTGTGATGCATTAGGTTTGCGCCACAATTAAGGCCTCCTTAGCTCAGCTGGTAGAGCAACTGACTTGTAATCAGTAGGTCGCTGGTTCGATCCCGGCAGGGGGCTCACGCTTTCTAAACGCCCTTGTAAATCAACGATTTGCAAGGGCGTTTTGCTTGGTGTGCCTATCGGTCGTTTTTCTCCCGCGTTTGGCCGTATTTTCGTGCCTATGGCCAACATCAACCGCGTCGAGTTCACCGCTACTTCCATCTACGTGCACCTGTCGGACGGCACCATGCGTTCCGCCCTCTTCACGCAGGCCAACGTGGCATTCCTCTACCACGCCACGCCGCCGCAGCGGGAAAACTGGTCGCTGGAAAATCGAGACAAGGCCATTGCGTGGCCAAGCCTGGGCGAGACGCTGCTGCTGGGCGACAAAAGCGGCCTGGTGCGCTACGTTCCCGAGCGTGTGGCAGCAGCCATCGCCGAAACGGAACTGGTGTAACAGCTGACTTGCTGTTTCCTATTCACATTGCTTTGCCAGCTACACTAAGCCCCTTAACCGCGTTTTGGGCTTGGTGCACCTTCCTGTTTCTACTACGTTCTAACCCGGCTTATGCCTGCTTCTTCCACGCCCCGCCTGTATTTCGAAAACGCCACCGGCCGCTTGCTTGAGCACCCGGCTGGCTACTTGGTAGTCGAGTATAAAGCCGGCCTGCGCAGCCTCCCCGATTTGCAGGCGTTCCTGCGCCACGCCACAAACTTCGTGCAGTTGCGCGGCCTGACCAAGATGCTCAGCGACCAGCGGTACATGACGCCCTTCACGGAGGCAGAGTCGCAGTGGATCGTTGAGTTCTGGTTGGATGCCTACCAAAAGCAAGGGGTGAGTCTATACGGCGCCGTGCTACTGCCGCACGATGTCTTCGCCCGGCTGGCGGTGAACGCGCTGATGAACGACGCCAAAGCCGCGTCCTTGACCTACCGCATGTTCGACAACGAAGCGGCCGCAGTAGCTTGGCTGCAGCAATATTAAGCGCCGAATACAACACTAGAACGGGCTCCTTCGGCCTATGCGTGAATTCGTTCGCCGGCTGCTATGGGGTTGCTGCTACTTGCATCGACCAGCGTAGCCGATAGGCGTTGGCGGGGTGAGCGGCTCACGTCTCGCGGGGGCAATAGCTTAGCACGGGAAATACACTCGGAAGCAGGAGCCTACCCCAATTTCGGTGTCGACTTCGATTTTGCCGCCGGCGTTTTCCACCATTTTCTTCACCATGTGGAGGCCCACGCCCGAACCTTCGACGTGGGAGTGGAAGCGGCGAAACATGGTGAAGAGCGCTGCCTTTTGGTCAAGCGTCAGGCCCAAGCCGTTGTCTTGCACCGCGAGTACGTAGTAGCCGGGCGTAGCTTGGCAGTTGATGCGCACGTGAGGCGGGCGGTCAGGATGGTGATACTTGAGGGCGTTGCTGAGTAGGTTATACACCACTGAGCGAAGGTTCTTGAGCGAGAAGCGGACGGCAGGGCAAGTGGCCAGGTCCACTTCCAGCTGCGCACCCGTCGATTCAATCTGCGGCGCCAAATCCAGGCGTACGTCCTGCACCACATCGGCCAGATTGACCCTTATGGCTTCGCCTTCGAGTTCCTGCTGGAGCTTGGCCACGTCGGTAAGGGTAGCAATGGTTTGGGTAAACCGCCCCGCTGCCTGCAACATCAAGTCCAAGATAAGCAACACCTGCTCACTGGCTAGTGCGTTGGCGGGCAGCTCGTGCCGCAGCGCATGCAGCAGGCCTTCAATGTTGGCGATGGGCGCTTTTAAATCGTGCGAGGCGGTGTAGACGAAGTTGTCCAGATCGACGTTGGTACGGCGCAACTGCTCGTTGGTGGCTTGCAGCTCCGCGTTCAATGATTCAGCCTGGTCTCGGGCCACGCGCAGTTTTTGAGTTAGGCGCTGTAAGGCTTGCTCGGCTAGCTGCCGATCGTGTATGTCGAGCACGGTGCCCACCAAACCCTCGTACTCGCCGGCGGCGTTGAAGCGCGGCAGCGCCGCATCAAGGGCCCAGCGGTACCGGCCGTCATGGCGGCGCAGGCGGTACACGCTCCGGAACGGCACCCGATGGGTGTTGGCGTTGTGAAAGGTGGCGCCAACGGTTTCTGAATCGGAGGGATGCACGGCGTCGAGCCAGCCCAAGCCGAGGGCATCGGCTTCCGTCTGTCCCGTGAACTCATACCATTGCTGGTTAAGGTAGGTGCACTGGCCCTGCGGGTCGGTAACCCAGAGCATAGCCGGTACGTGGTCGGCCATTTGGCGAAAGTACTGCTCGCTTTCCAGCAGGGTTTGCTGCAGGTGCTTGAGCTCGTGAATGTCGATGGCCGCGCCCACCCACTGCGTAATCTGCCCGTCGGTGTCGCGCACGGGTACGGCTCGGTCGAGGTGCCAGCGGTACTCGCCGGTAGCGGCCACGCGCAGGCGCATGTCGGCCTCGAATGGCTGCCCAGTGCTGACGGCAGTAAGCCAAGTCTGCAAGAAGGACGCTTGGTCGTCGGGGTGCACAAACTCCTGCCAGCCCAGGCCCTGGCCGTTGGCCGCGGTGGTGAACCGCTCCCAGTTAGGACTCAAGTACGTGGTGAGACCGGCGGCATCCGCTTCCCAGACCACCATGGGCGTGGTTTCGGCCAGGCGGCGGAAGCGGGCTTCGCTTTGTTGTGCCTGCTGGCGGGTCCGCACTTGCTCCGTCACGTCGGTGGCGAAGTACACCAGCCCGTCAATTTCCCCGCGTGAGTTGCGGCGGGCCTGGCACGTAAAGGAACCGTAGATTTCTTCCGGGGCTTCGTTCTCGTGACGGGCCATGAACAGGGGCATTTCCTGGGCCGAAAACGTTTCGCCGGTGCGGTACACTTGCTCTAGAATGGCAGGCAGGGGCGAGCCGGCCAGCTCGGGCATGGCTTCGAGCAGCGGCTTGCCTAGCAGCTCCCGTCCCGGAAAGACGCGCTGGTACGCCGTGTTGACTAGCTGGTATTTCCAGTCAGGGCCGTCGAAAACGGCAATGGGCAAGGGCGCTTCGGTGTAAAGCGTGTGCAGGAGTTGTCGCTGTTGCTCAGCGGCTTGGTAAGCCCGCACTTGCTCGGTGACTTCGACGGTAAAGGTGATGACGCCGTCGACGCGGCCTTGGGCGTCGAGGCGGGCTTGCTGGATGTAGTTGAAGTATCGGTCTTCAGGTGCTCCTTCCGGGTGGTAAGGCAGCGAAATGCAAACTTCGGACTCCTGGTGAGGTTGGCCGGTGTCGTACACGCGGCGCAGGGTGCGGTAAGCATCGAGGTGGGCTAGCTCGGGCAGGGCCTCCAGCAGCGGTCTGCCCAGCAACTCCCGACCGGGAAACAGGCGCTGGTAGCTGGGGTTGGCCAACTCGTAAACCAGTTCAGGTCCGTCGAGAATGCAGATGGCAATGGGCGCCGCCTGGTAGAGCTGGTGTAGCTGCTGGCGCTGGCGCTCGGCCTGACGACGGTTGCGAACGGCCTCCGTCACGTCGTAGGCAAAGACAGAAATACCCACCGTCTGTCCCTGCTCTTGATAGGCTTGGTAAGTGAAATTAAAGAAGTGCTCCTTAGTCTGGGAGCCGTTGCCTTGGTTGATTTCAAAGCGCATCTCTTGCCCGAAGTAGGTCTCGCCGGTGCGGTAGACGCGGTCGAGCAAGTCTACAAACCCCTGCGCCACGGCATCGGGCTGAACCTCGGCTACTGTGCGCGCGTGCAGCTCGCGGCCCGGAAACAGGGCTGCGAAGGCACGGTTGTGGTAAGCGAAGCGGTGGTCAGGCTCACGCAGCAGGCAGATAGCAGCCGGGGTGTGCTCAAAGATTTGAAACAAGGCCTCGGCAGTCGACCCTGAGGAAAAGTTGGGAGCAGCTGGGGGAACGTGCGGCGGGGGGAGCATGGCAAAGGCGAAGGCAAGCAAGGTACGACGCTCGAATGGCACCCGGGCGAAGTGGTTTCAAGCGCGGGCAATTTTCCCATTGGGAATACGTGACGAAGCTAGGTCAGAAAATACTAGCCTGTTCACATCGAATTCCTGAACAGCTTCGGAGGTACGTCAAACATAGGCACGCAACGCAGGGTTTTCCGCTGCTGTAGATGAGGCGTCACAAAACTCATGGTACGCAAGGTCCGTCTGCAGGGTGGTGGTGGCGCGCATTGTTTCGCTGGCGGAAGGGCCTATCTCTTGGCGATGTACCCGGTGGATAAGACGGGCCTGGGTGCCCTCGGGAGCGGTTTGCGCTGTTGGACTAGCCCAATGGGGGCAGCTGCAGGCCGGACAGACCTTTATTTGCAGGGTGGTTTTGGATGGCTATGGGCGTTAGCTCGGTCGTACAGTGGTGAGCGAGCAGGTCGCGGCAATAATGCTGCTGGTGGCGCACCTGGGCTGCAGTTCAGTCGTCCGTAAGAAGATCTTTCTTACGGGTATCCAATGCAAAAGCCCTAATCTAACCTCGCCCATTCGCGTGGTTGGGTCCGGGCTAATAACGCTAGATGCTGAGCATCGGCAATTATCAGGCAGAAGCCGCTTACGCTCAGGCGGCCACCGGTAACGCACCTCCCGGCTAATGAGGGCGTCGGTACCGCGCTGCTAAGGATGGCGCTTTTAATAGCAGCGGCTGTGGAGCCCGGGCGCGTGGTGGCGTAGGGTGCTACGCCGCTGGGTACGTGCGGTTTCGCCATCGAGGTGCCGTTGTAAGACGAATATGTGTTGTGGGCCGTGGTCGAGTTGATGCCCGAACAGGGGCTCCGATATCGAAGGTGGTAGCACCGTAATTAGAGAACGATGATTTAGCGCGGGAACCTCACTAGCTCATGCTTATCATGTTCGCTTCATGTACGCAGGGTAGGTTTAGGCATCAGCTTTCGGAAGCACCGGGCTACCCATTGCTTTATGAACACGTTGCTGCTCCTGCCCGCCACCCGGCCTGCCCACTGCCAAACCCTGCGGTTTGCGGACCCGGAACCCGCTGCGCCGTTACGTAATCCACTAACACTGCGGTCCGCCGGCGCAGTGCCGCATTCTTCACCGCAAGGCTTGGCTGCCTAATTTCAGCAGGATATGTAACATGTGCTTTCGACGCGCAAATACGGACTGCTGCTATGGCGAAGTCGCTGCCGGTGGCTACGCCGGCAGCAGGTCTGTGGGCTGCCGAACCGCCGATCTAGCCCGGCCTACCTAGGGCACGCCTATCATGTTCGCATCATCTTGGCGCCCTAGGTTTGATTTACTCTTTCACCTCGGCTTTCTAGCAACCAACCTTTTATTCTCACCTCCTTCTTCTTTCATTCCTATGAAAAAGCTCCTCTTCTCCGCCGCCCTGCTGGTCTCCAGCTTACTCGTCTCGGAAGCATCTGCCCAAGCCCCGCAGGCCGATGCCGGCCAAGCCAAACGCGCCGCCCACGCGTCAGCGCCCGGCACTCCGGCCACCAATGGCCAGGTGCAGACCGCCGGCGCCAATCACGGCCAGACTGTTAGCGGCGTAGCTCAGTCCACCACGCTCACCGGGGCTGACAAAGGTGCAGCCGTAAGTGCAGTAGCCAGCCAGGGCCGCGCGGCAGCCCGTGCTCGGAGCACCGCCCGCCGAGAACGCAGCGCACGCGGCGAGCGTACCCGCGGCGGCTCGGCCGGTCGCGGCGCACAGGCCGCCAGCCATGCGGGCCGAGGCCAGCAGCGCGGCCGCTAAGCCCGCAGTCAGGGCCCGGCTGCCCCACGAATTCCACCTATTCGTATGGCAGCCGGGTCCGTTGGCTGGGGTTGACTTGATTGGGACACCCAAATGGTAGTAAATTAGAAGCCAACGCGTAAAAGAGCTTCTTTACGATAATGAAAATTGTATTTTCCCTGTCTCTACTTGTCTTGCCGCTGCTGACGGCGCAGGCGCAAACCCCGGCGGCAGAGCCTCGCGGGGCGGTAGCGCTGCAGCTGCCCACTACTGCACAGCCAGGCCCAGTATTCGCCACCGACCAGCAAGGGCCAGCCACCGAAGCGCCCGTCAAAGCCGTGCCGCAAACCGCTCGCAAGCGCAAGCCGACCCGCGTCGACGAAACCGCTGCCACCGAGCCCGGTGCCACAAGTGAGCCAGCTGCGGCCGAAGCCCGCACGGCCCGCGGGGAGCGGGCAGAACGCAGTGCCCGAGGTACGCGGGGTGGCGTGGAAGCAGGCCGCGGCGCCCGCGGCGCAGCCTCGGGGCGCGCGGCCGGAGCCGGACGCGGCCGGGGCAACTAAGGTCTTTGACAGCTTACTCAGCTTTACTTAAGAAACAGTGATGACACGGTTGGGGGCCCTGCGGGCAGGGTGGAGGGGAAGTATGGTGCTGCTAAGTCTGCTGGGTCCGCGGTGGGCCGCGGGGCAGCAGGCTGCTACGGGCGGCGACTCCAGTGCCGCCGCGGCGGCACCCGCAAGCGGAGCTACGGCCGCTGCCCCGCGCCGGGGCAGTTTTACGGTTTCCTTGAGTGCCGGTAACAACTCGTCTTTTTTTGGCCGCACCCAGGCCGAGCGCTACCCATACGCCGCTGCCGAGGCCACTTACACCAGCCGCTTCGGCGTGTGGGGCTCGGTGGTAAGCTACAACCTGTTTGATACCAGCAGCTTCGTGGACGAGACGGACGTTTCGGTGGGCTGGGACGGGGATTTGTCGAAGAAAGTTGATGCCTCCCTTAGCTACTCACGCTTTCTGTTCGCGGCCAACAGCCCACTGGTGAAGTCCAGCGTCACCAACTCGCTCGACGGCTACGTGGGCTGGGACTGGGGCTACGTGTACTCGCGCCTGAACGCGGCCTACGTGTTCGGCGAGTCCAGCGACCTGTTTCTGATCCTGGACAACTCCCGTTACTTCGAAATCGACCAAGTGCTGGGCGGTTACATTGCCATCGAACCCCGGCTGAGCGCGACCATGGGCACGCAACGCTTTGCCCAAACCAGCTTGGTGCAGCAGCAAACCCGTGGCAACATTCCGGTGGGGCCCGGCCGGGGCAACGCCCCGGGTAACCCTGGCGGCGCGGGTGGAGCCCGAACCGAAACCACCGAAACCACGCGCTTCCGCCTGCTCAACGCCGAGTTGCGCGTGCCCGTGACCTACACCCGCGGCAAGGTGGCCGTGCAGGGTGCGTGGCGCTACGCCGTGCCCCTGAACCTGCTGCCCGAGGACGTGACGCGGCCTCAATCCTTTCTGACGGCCAGCGTCTCGCTGACTTTGTAACCCCGACTTCCGCATGACTGCCCTCATCGTCGAAGACGAACGCACGCTGGCACGGGAGCTGAGCTTGTTTCTGCACCAGCAGAACTTCGCCTGCACCGTGGCCCGCACCGCCCGCGATGCCCGCACGGAGATGGCCGACAACGTCTTTGATTTCGTGCTGCTCGACTTAGGCCTGCCCGACGGCGACGGGCTGCAACTGCTAGCCGAGGCCAAGCAGAATGAGCTGACGGCAGCCGTCGTCATTCTCACAGCCCGCGGGGCCGTCGAAGACCGCATCCGCGGCCTGGAGCTGGGCGCCGACGACTACCTGGCCAAGCCCTTTTCGCTTCCCGAACTGCTGGCCCGCATGCACGCCATCACGCGGCGGCGCTTCGGGCTGCACAAGCCGCTGGTGGCCTGCCACGCCTTTGAACTGGATTTGCAGGCGCGGCGGGTGCTGTTTCGGGGGCAGGAAGTGGCCTTGTCGGTTAAGGAGTTCGATATTCTGAGCTACCTGCTGCTCAACCGCAACCGCGTGCTCACCCGCCTGCAGCTCACCGAGCACATTTGGGGCAACCTGCCCGATCTGGGCTTCGACTCCAACTACATCGACGCGCACATCAAAAACCTGCGCAAAAAGTTGGGCAAGTACGCCGACGTGGACTGGCTCGAAACCGTGCGCGGCGTGGGCTACCGGGTGGTGCTGTGAGGGAGGTAGGCTTGCGGGTGGTCAGCTGCAAGCGAAAGTTTTGGGCGTGCTGCTGAGCGGGACGTTATTATTTCTTCAAGCTTACTCTTGCTCAAATCATAGCCTCGGTGGCCGGCTGAGGCTTTCTGCTACTTTTTTGTTTTTTGCCCGCGTGAAGCTCGTCGCCAAGTTCTCCCTCTTCAATGCCCTTTCGCGGGTGGTGATTTTGCTGCTGCTGGTGGGCGTGCTGCCGCCGGTGATGAGTCGCCTGGCGCTGGTCAGCACCGATCAGCGCCTGCAGCAGAAAAAAGAGAAAGTGCTGCGCCTGCTGCGGCGCACGGGCATCTCCACGTTTTTGGACGCCGGCCAATCCTCGTACGGCAGCTACAACCTGCTCAAGGAGGAGTTTATCTCGCTGGAGGAAATCCAACCGGGCCCCACCATCGACGTCATCGAAGACGCAAAACGGGCCGTGGAGGACGAAATCGTGGACTACCGCGTGCTGAGCTACTCCTTCGCGCAGGACGGCCGGCACTACCTGCTGGAAGTGGGACGCAGCACCGGCAGCATCGGCGAGACCGAGCGCAATTTCCGCCACTACGCCCTCTACATCTTGGTCGTGGCCATCGGGCTGACCACGCTGGCTGACCTGGCCTACTTCCGCTACCTGCTCCAGCCGCTGGGCATCATCATCGGCCGCCGCCTGCGCGACGTGCGCCACCCGGCCTCGTTCAACTTTGAGCCCATCGCCACCAGCACCGACGACTTCCGCCACCTTGACGAAAGCCTGCGCGCGATGATGCGCACCGTGCAGGCTTCCTTTGAGAAGGAGCGCCGCTTTATCGCGGAGGCCTCGCACGAGTTGCTCACGCCCCTGGCCGCGCTGCAATACCGCTTCGACAACATGCTCAGCGACGACAGCCTGACGGAAGAAAACTTGCTGCGCGTGGTGGAGTCGCAGCGCACGGTGCACCGGCTGCGCACCATCATCAAGGCGCTGCTGATGATTTCCAAGATCGAAAACGACCAGTTCACCCGCACCGACACGGTGTCATTACAGGAGCTGACGGCCGAAATAGCCGAGGAGGTCCACGAACGGCTGGACGTGCGGGGGCTGACGCTGCAGCGTGCAATGGAGCCCGATTTTGTGGTGCAGCGCTGCAACCGCGGGCTGCTCTTTACGCTGGTGTTCAACCTGGTGAGCAACGCCGTGAAGTACAACCGCGAAGGCGGGGAGATTCATGTGCTGGGCCGGCCGGCGCCCGACGGCCAGGGCTACGTGCTGGAAGTGCGCGACACGGGCCGGGGCATCGCCAAAGCGCAGCTACCCCGCCTGTTTCAGCCCTTCGATAAAGGCGAAGCGGCCGATCAAGACAGCTACGGGCTGGGGCTGAGCATCGCCCGCACCATCGCCGAGTTGCACGGCATCCGCATCGAGGTCAATTCCATCGAGGGCCTGGGTTCGTCGTTTCAGCTGCTGTTTCCGGCGGCGGCGTGCGGTTAGGCATAGGCTTCACATCTCCTAGGCTCCCGGAGATTAGCTTGGCGATACGAGGGGCCGGCAACCTCAAAATAGAATAACTGCAACGCTGGCTGGGTGAATAGTATAAAGCCCGTAGCTCTTGCCGCTGCGCCTACTGTATGGGTAGTAGCATCTTCAGCTGCGACAACAGACTGAGCAAACTGGTTTCGCCACGGCTGGCGGCCTTTACTGCTGGCTGTTGCCACAAACCCATGTATTGGCTAAAGCACTGGGAAAGGCTCTTCCCAGTGTTACCGTAAAAATTCCCATTCAGAGCAGTGGACTTGTACGCCTCAGGGAGTCAGGTAAAACAAACAGCCCGCCAGGGCGCAACTCGGTGGAGTTGCATCCCAGCGGGCTATTGTGAGCAAAGTGAGGTTACTGCTTGTCCTTAAGCTGCTGCAGGCGCTGATAAGTTTTCTGAGACTGCGCATACTGGCGCTCTACCTCGGCGCGTAGCGTGCCCGTCAGCGTTTGGTCGCTGAGCGCATCTTCATAGGCTTTCAGGGCCCATTCTTCTCCGTAGATGTTGGAGCCGAGGATAGCCTCTTCGTTGTAGCCCGTTACCAGGGCTTTGGTTTCCATCCAGCCACGGTACAGCTTGCCCTTGAGCGTAGTGCCGGTTTCGCGGCCGCCACCTTGCTCGCGCAGGTGCGCATTCAGGTCGTTGGCGAAGCGCTGGCTTTGGCTGACCAGTTGCTTGTAATACCCGCGCAGTTCGGGGTCTTTGCTTTCCTCCACGGCGCGCTGGTAGCCTTCGATGCGGTCATTTACAAAGAGCAACAGCTCATGGAGCGTGTTGGTCTCGGCATCGTTGGAGCGGCTCGAACCCCCAAAGCTCATCTGGCCGGAGCGGCTCAGCAAGTACCAGCCGCCCACGGCTAGCACTGCGCCACCCAAGATTTTCTGGGTAGTAGAAAGCTGGCGCCAGCGGCTCATGGTTTGGCCTGCCACTTGTTTCAGCGACTCTGGTACCTGGTTTAGGCCATCTTGCAAACCACTGCCTTGCAGCCATTGCTGGGCCTGGCCTAGAAGTGCCGAAGCCTGGTCAGAGGATGCGTTGCCGCTGTTACCATCTTTGCTGGCTGCCGAGCCAGCGGCATTAGTGCCTGATGCGCTGTCGGCGTTGGAGGTAGCATCAGGGCTGAACTGCGGAATGTGCAAGTATTTCATCGGAAGGAGATTGATGATTGATGGATCAGTAGAACAAGTGTTAAGTTTCTCTTTCGCGTAAGGCGGAGGGAATGTTGCATGTTTTGAAAAAACAATGAAAATCAAGGTATTGTAGAGCTTCAGCCACGGTAAGGTATTCGTGGCTCTTTCTGGCGCGTATAGGGCTTGCTTGCTAACCTCTTCGGTAAGTCCTTTGCACCTTATTTTGCCTCTTCAGTATGCCCGACATCCGAACTGTTGATGTAATGCGCTACGTCACGCCGTTGCGAGAGGGAGGCTCGTTGCCGGCCCTCGTGGAGGCCGACGACGGCTTTCTCTACGTTCTGAAGTTTCGCGGGGCTGGCCAGGGCAATAAGGCTCTGATTGCCGAGTTGATAGTGGGGGAGTTGGCCCGGGCAATGGGGTTGCGGGTACCCGAACTGGTGTTTTGTGAGCTTGACGAAGCTTTCGGCCGCACCGAACCCGATGAAGAAATCCAGGACCTGCTGCGAGCTAGCACCGGGCTGAACCTAGGCCTGCATTATCTATCTGGCGCCAGCACCTTCGATCCGCTGCTCAATGACTTGGATGCCACGCTGGCTTCACAGGTAGTATGGCTGGATTGCCTGACACTCAACGTCGACCGCACCGCCCGCAATACCAACATGCTCATGTGGCACAAAGAACTGTGGCTCATTGACCACGGCGCGGCGCTTTACGTCCACCACGCCGGTGCGGGCTGGCAGCAGCCTAGCCGGCGTACCTTTGCCCAAGTAAAAGACCACGTGCTGCTGCCCCAAGCCAGCGAGCTGCCGGCAGTGGACGTCGCCGCCCGGGCCTTGCTTACGGCGGAGCGGCTGCGCTCTATTGTGGAGTTGGTACCCGATACCTGGCTCACTGAGCCGGAGGTATCCGCGGCCGATCAGCGGACAGCTTATATCCAGTTTCTGGAGGGCCGCCTGGCCGCGTCAGACACTTTTGTTCAGGAAGCGCAGCATGCCCGACAAGCACTTATTTGAGTACGCCATTCTACGCGTGGTGCCCCGCGTGGAGCGTGAAGAGTTTATCAACGTGGGCGTGATACTGTATTGCGCCTCGCACGGCTTCCTGCAGACGCGCTGCGTTTTGCCGGAAGCGCGCCTGCGGGCGGTGGCAGGTGAGCAGCTCGACTTTGCCGAGCTGGCGGAGCGGCTGCAAGCGTTTGAGCGCATCTGCCAGGGCCGAAAAACCGGCGGGCCCATCGGGCAGTTGCCGGTGGCATCGCGCTTTCGTTGGCTTACCGCCGCGCGCAGCACCGTGGTCCAGACTTCACCCGTGCACCCTGGCTTGTGCGCCGATCCCGCCGAGACGCTGGAGCAGCTTTATACTCAGCTCGTCCTGTAAGACCGCTTGGGCTTAGGGCTACAGCGGGTGCGCGTCGTTGTTGCGGCTGGCTGACGGATCGGTCTCACCGCTGGTATCGGGCGCTACGCGCGCAGTACCTGGGTCGGTAAGCGTATTGTCAGGTTCCGCATAAGTCTCCGGGCTGGGCGTCGACTTGTGATTCTCTTCTTTAGGAGCTTGCTGATTCGGGGTTCGGGTAGCCGGGTTAGGATTAGTCGAATTGGTTGTGTCATGATCCGGTTGGGCATCCGACGGGTTGCGGGGCTGCGGCGCGTGGGGAGTGGCGTGAGGTGACGTCGTTGCGGGGTTATGATTCGTATTCATGGCTTTGGTGTGGGTTTTTGGCTTGGCAATCTTATGAGGGCTTTCTGTTGCTGGTTTACGCAGAACCCTGCTTAATGGCCCGGCATCTGAGCCTTGCGTATACCAAATTATCAGAACGACAAACGTTTGTGGATCAGCTAGAAAATTCTAAGTCAGCTAAACGACAAAGCATGTTTAAGGTACCCCGCAAACCGGAATTACCCATCTGGTTCTTTGTCGCGTTGCGCTTTCTAGCGTTCGGGTTGGTAGGCGTTGTGGTATGGTTGGTTTCACGTTGTGGAACCTGATTTACGCCTTCTCAATCCTGGGTAATTAGGCTACAATCGGTATTGGTGACCATGGGCGAAAGAGGAGCTCAAGCATAACATTCTTGTCAACAGGCTAGTATCTCCTCTATTGCATTCTAGTTGATTCACAACCCAAACACATTCCCACCATGGCTAATTACGATCAGTACCGCGACGACGAACGCAACGACCGGAACCGTAATCAGTACTCGGACCATCAAAACCGGGACCGGAACCGTTTCGGCGACGAAGACAACAACCGGCGGGGACAAAATCAGTACGGCAGCAACCGTTACAGCCAGGATGATGACAACACCCGTGGCGTAAGCGGCCGATACGGCTACAGTGGCTCTTCTTCGTCCTCTTCCGGGCAAGGAAACTATGGCAGCAGCCGTTCGGGCATGGGCCATGATTATGATGACGACCGTTACGGTAGCCAAGGCCGTATGGGTACCATGGGTGACTCCAGCAGCATGGGCCGCAACCGTTACAACGATGATGACGACCGCCGGGGCCGCATGGGCGGCTACGGTTCGCAAGGTGGCTATGGCCAAAGCGGCTCTCGTGGCAGCTATGGCAATTCGGGGTATGGTAGCTCCGGCTCCAACTACGGCAATTCAGGCTCCCAAAACCAAGGCTATGGTTCCGGCATGAACCGAAACTCCGGAAGCTCTGGCATGGGTCAGGGCGGCTATGGTTCGCAGGGCGGTTACGGGCAAGGAGGTTCGCGTGGCGGCTACGACCAGGACAGCTACAACCGTAGCAACATGAGCAGCCGTGGCATGGGCAACTCCATGGGCGGCAATAGCAACCGTTCGGATTACGGCGGCGACTTTACCGGCGTGCGTTACGACGAAAACAGTCGCTACCGCATGAACCGCAGCCATGAGGACCACGACGATGACCGCGGAGAAAACCGCGGCTTCTTTGATCGGATGACCGACCGTATTTCCGATTGGTTCGACGATGATGACCGCAATGACCGTGGCCGTCGGCGCTAACTCGAATTGTACAAACTATAAGCAACAAGGCCCGGGCAATGTCCGGGCCTTGTTGCTTATAAGCTGAATACGGGCACTGGCTTTGGTTACCCATTCATTACATGCGCGGAACATTGAGGTAATGGCCTCCTACGACCTTTGTCGGGTCAACTCCATAAACCATGTTCCCTATGAAAGCCAATCAAGTAGTGCGGCTCTGCATTCGCCGATTCGCCCAGTTCCTCCGTCCAGCCACGTCGGCCTCAGTGCCGGTTCACGCACAAATTCTGTTTGTATGAAGCGCTCTGTGTCTGCCTTTGGGTACCGCCGCGGGCGCTTATATTACCGCTCGATGCCAACGCCTTCTGAACAGCCTCTGAAACAGAAGTTAGCAGTCAGCCCTGCGGCCTCGGCCAGCAGGGCTAGTGTTCATGACGAACAGCGGTGGTTAACGGAGCCGCAATTGCTCGTTGCTTGAGCGCAGCATGTGTTCGTCTTACTCTGTGATGTAGCTCTGTATGTAGCCCGGGCCCGCGCCGGGTTTTTTTGTGCCTAAAGGGCTGAAACCAAAAACGCCCCATCGGCGGAAGCCGACAGGGCGCGAAAGAATAGTTTTGGTGCGACAAATATAGGCGAAGAATTTTAAGGAAGGGTTAGGCAGGGCTTTTCATGGCGGCTTCGGAAAGCCAGGCATTGCATTACTTCACGGTTCATTCCATTGACCTGCGTCTCCACATGCAGCTAATTGAAGTTACCTCGGCCGCTCATGCCAGGGAGTTTTTAGAACTTCCGCCCCGAGTTATTTATCCCAACGGCCCGAGCTATATCCGCCCGTTGGATCTAGATGTGGAAGCCGTTTTGGCCGTAAAAAAACAGGCTTTTCGAGAAAGGTAACTGCACACGCTGACGCTGGTTGTTGCTAAACGAGCAGGTGCATACCATTGGGCGCGTGGCCGTGGAGTGGGAGCTGCCATGGTGTATGCCTCGTCCCAGGTGATTCAAAAGCCCGGTGGCGTGCAATACACCCAAACGGTGATGAATTGGATTGGCGACTTCAATCCCAAAATGATGAATGTGGTAGAGCTTATCGGGGCTAAACCGTGGCGTGAACACCAAACGCTACGTTACTTGTTTGACCGTAGCCGCGAGTTCGAACGGCATCCCCTAATCGACTAGCAATGCTGCCCAAGACATCTGACCAATCCAGAGGGGCACGCTGCCACGTAGATAAGCATACTCATCTCACCGAATCACTTACTGCAGCTATGGGTCAACCCCTGCTAACGGCTCTTGGCCTCATCTTTTTCGTGCCGGGTTCCTACGGCCTCACAATGTCCGCGGAGCCAGTACAAGCAGTATCGCACGCAGCATGGGATACACAGCTTCGACGTTACGTTTCGCCTGCCGGGGTAGTTGATTACGGAGCATGGCGCCGCGATACAGTCCAGCTGAACTCTTACATCAAAGCCCTCAGCGCGGCCACGCCAAATGAGAAGTCTTGGTCAAAAGATGAACAGCTCGCTTACTGGATCAATGCCTACAACGCCGTAACTATTCGGCATGCTTTGCGCCATTACCCGTTGAAAAGCTTTAAAGATCTGGGCGGCGCCATTCCCTTCGTCAACAGCGTGTGGGACAAGAAGCTGGTCGTGCTCGGTGGTAAGCAGTACACCCTAAATGACATCGAGCATAAAGTAATCAGGGACAAGTTTCAGGAGCCCCGCATCCACTTTGCCTTGGTATGTGCCGCTGTATCGTGCCCGCGCCTGCGCAACGAGGCCTACACTGGCCCGCAACTGAATCAGCAGCTTGAAGACCAAACCCGCGAGTTTATTAACGACCCCGCCAAAAATCAGGTAGCAGCAAACCAAGTGAGGCTTTCTAAAATCTTCAGCTGGTACAAAGGCGACTTCACCAAGAACGGTCAGACACTCATTGGCTTCCTGAATCGATACGCCAAAACAAAGGCTTCAGCCAATGCCAAAATCGACCACCTTGATTACGATTGGGCGTTAAACGGTAAGTAACGATTAGGCTAGAGTTGTGTAACGGGCGCCGCTAAATAAGCGGCGCCCGTTGCATTTTTGCGCCATGTCTACCGTTGCTACACCCACTGCCGATGAGCTGATTCAGCGCACGGCGGCTTTCGTTGAAGAAAAATTCGCTCAGGAAGGCTCCGGCCACGATTGGGCTCATATCCGCCGCGTGTGGTTGGCCGCTCGGGCTTTTGCCCAAGCCGAAGGTGCCGATATGCTGGTCACCGAGCTGGCCGCCTTGCTGCACGACATTGCTGACTGGAAATTTCACAAAGGCGACGAGGAGGCCGGCCCACGGGCGGCGCGCGCCTGGTTGGCCAGTCAGGGAGCAGGAGATGACTTGATCCAGCAGGTAGAGACCATTATTCGGGAAGTGTCCTTCAAAGGCGCCGGGGTCGAAACGCCCGTCAGCAGTCCGGAAGGTGCCTGCGTACAGGATGCCGACCGCCTGGATGCCATCGGTGCTATCGGCGTAGCACGGGCCTTTGCCTATGGCGGCCACAAGGGGCGCCCCCTGCATGATCCTAACATCCCGCCCATGCAGCATGGAACTTTTGCTGCCTACAAAACCAACGCCGGGCCTACCATCAATCACTTCTACGAGAAGCTTTTGCACCTGCGCGAGCGGCTTCATACCCCAGCTGCCCGGCGCGTGGCTGATGAGCGCCACGCTTTTATGGAGCAGTTTCTGACGCAGTTTCTGCGGGAGTGGGAAGGAACAGACCTTCGCTAGGCCAATGAGCGTGCTACGGCACGAAACCGGCGGTTTTTGCGTTGTTTTGTAGCAAGATGAAGATGCAAGTTCCTTTGTTACGGCTTGGCTGGTTGCCCGGCGTTTTACTGCTTGCGGCGCTAGTTAGCTGCCGTACTTGCCCGATGGGGTCCTGTCATGTGCGCAAAGTGCACGTGCACAACCAAGTCAAATATCGTGGGCAACCGCTCTGGAAAAAACAGAACCCAGAAATCGGGGAAAAGGTCAAAATTCACGGTCAGCCCGACGGTAAAATGCACAACAACCGTAGCAAGGGAAAACCGTGATTCTGCTAGGAAAAACGGCATTTTTCCGGTATCTTGCCCTCTTAAATCCAACTTTTTAACCCTGGCGCCACAAGCCCTGAATAGGGGCGTAGTGGCCTTCCGTTTTGTCTAATGGCTGAAGGCGAAAAGATTATTCCCATCAACATTGAGGACGAGATGCGCGGCGCGTACATCGACTATTCGATGTCCGTCATCATCTCCCGTGCTCTGCCCGATGTGCGCGACGGCCTCAAGCCCGTGCACCGCCGCGTGCTGTACGGCATGAGCGAACTGGGCGTATCATACAATAAATCATACAAAAAAAGTGCCCGTATCGTAGGGGAGGTGCTCGGTAAGTACCACCCGCACGGCGACTCCTCCGTGTACGACACCATGGTGCGTATGGCTCAGGATTGGTCCCTGCGCTACCCACTCGTAGATGGCCAAGGCAACTTCGGCTCTATCGACGGTGACTCGCCGGCCGCTATGCGTTACACTGAGGCCCGCCTCAAGCGCCTCGCCGACGAACTGCTAGGTGACCTCGACAAGGACACGGTAGACTTCCAGCCCAACTTCGACGACTCGCTGGAAGAGCCGTCGGTAATGCCGGCGAAGTTTCCGAACCTGTTGGTGAACGGCTCCTCCGGTATTGCCGTGGGCATGGCCACCAACATGGCCCCGCATAACCTGAGCGAAGTAATCGACGGCATAGTGGCGTACCTGGCCAACCCCGACATTACCGTGCAGGAGCTGATGGAGTACGTTAAAGCTCCGGACTTCCCGACGGGGGGCGTGATTTACGGCTACGAGGGTGTGCGTCAGGCGCTGGAAACCGGCCGTGGCCGCGTAGTAATGCGCGCCAAGACGCACTTTGAGACGCTGCCTTCTGGTAAGGAGCAGATCATCGTGACTGAGGTGCCGTACATGGTCAACAAGGCGGCCATGATTCAACGCACGGCCGAGCTGATCAACGAGAAGCGCATCGAGGGCATTTCCGACCTGCGTGACGAGTCGGACCGCGACGGTATGCGTGTGGTGTATGACCTGAAGCGTGACGCGGTGCCGCAGGTGGTGCTGAACAACCTGTACAAGTACACCCAGCTCCAGTCGACGTTTGGTGTCAACAACGTGGCCCTGGTCAAAGGCCGCCCCATGACGCTGAACTTGCGCGATTTGATCGTGCATTTCGTAGACCACCGCGGCGAGGTTATCATCCGCCGTACCAAGTTTGAGCTGGCCGAAGCGCAGAAACGCGCCCACATCCTGGAAGGTCTGCTCATCGCGCTGGACCACCTCGATGAGGTTATTGGCATCATCCGTGGTTCGCGTGACCCAGAAATTGCTCGCGGGCAGTTAATTGAGCGTTTCGCCCTGAGCGACGTGCAGGCTCGTGCTATTTTGGATATGCGTCTGCAGCGTCTTACCGGCCTGGAGCGTGACAAGATTGTCAACGAGTACCAGGAGTTGATGAAGCTCATCGACCACCTGAACGCTGTTCTAGATTCGCCCGAAATGCAGCGCGATATTATTCGCACCGAGCTGCAGGATATCCGCGACCGTTACGGCGATTCGCGTCGCACCGAGATTGAGTACGCCGGCGGCGAGATTGACTTCGAGTCGCTGATTGCCGAGGAGTCGATGGTTATTACCATCTCCAACGAAGGCTACATCAAGCGTACTGGCCTCGATGAGTACCGGGCCCAGGGCCGCGGCGGTCTTGGTTCGCGCGGCGCCTCCTCGAAGGAGACGGACTTCACGGAGCACATGTTCGTGGCTTCCACCCACGACTTCCTGTTGCTGTTCACCGAAGGCGGGCGTCTGTACTGGATCAAGGCTTACGAACTGCCGGAAGGCGGTAAGGCTGCTAAAGGGCGTCCAATCCAGAACTTGATTCCGGAACTGGCCAACGACCCGGTGCGCTCCGTGCTGAACGTGCGTGACTTGCGCGACCCTGACTATGCTCAGAACAACTACCTGATGTTCTGCACCGAGCTGGGTACGGTAAAGAAAACCACACTGGAAGCTTACTCGCGTCCTCGTGCGGCCGGCATCAACGCAATTACCATCAACGAAGGCGACCGTCTGCTCGACGTGCAGCTCACAACCGGTAGCAGTGAAGTTATTCTTGCTTCCAAGCTCGGCCGAGCCGTCCGCTTTAACGAAGCCAACGTGCGTCCCATGGGCCGTACGGCCGCCGGCGTGCGTGGAATCACGCTTTCTGAGGAAGGCGACGACCGCGTAGTGGGTATGGTTTGCTTAGCCGACCCGAACAAGGAGCTGCTCGTTGTGTCGGAAAATGGCTATGGTAAGCGCAGCCCGATCGATGATTACCGCATTACCAACCGTGGTGCCAAAGGCGTAAGCACGCTAAAGGTGACGGACAAAACGGGTGCGCTGGTGTCGATCAAAGACGTGAACGACGACGATGATCTGATGATCATCAACCGTTCGGGCATCACCATTCGCATGCGCGTGGCGGAGGTTCGGTCTATTGGCCGGGCTACGCAGGGCGTGCGTTTGATTAAAATCAACGAAGGCGACGAAATCTCGTCGGTAGCCAAAGTAGCCGCCGATGATAAGGAACTGGACGCCGCCGTTTTGGAGGCTGCTCAGCAGGAGGGAGGCGCAGTAGAAATTGCGGCTGCCCCCGATCAACTGGATAACGTAGACACCCTGAGCGCCGAATGAACCCGGCGCCGGGGTTTCCCGTTACCTCGGAAACTTCTCTCACCCTAGTTTTTTCTTCACATCCATCCCCATGAAGAAGACCTTTCTGACGATTTTGACAGCGCTGGCGCTGCACACCGTTTCGGCACAAAACTCGGCCGTTACCAACGCCATCCTGATGCAAAAGCAAGGAACGCTGGACAAGGCCCGCACGGAAATCGACAAGGCAACTCAGCATCCGAAGACTTCCGGCAAAGCCAAAACTTGGTATACGCGCGGCGAAATCTACGAAGGCATCGGGCAGAGCCCCATTTATGGCAAGCTGTTGCCTGCTGGCGAAGCCAATCGTACGGCTTTCGAGTCATATCAGAAAGCAATAGAGCTAGAAGGCAAAGACAGCGACTACGCCAAGCAAGCCACGCAGCGCCTCGACAATATTTATGGCATTGCTTTGAATGCCGGCGTAGAAAGCTACAACGCTCAGAAATACGATGATGCCTTGGCTTCGTATCGTATGGCGCAGCAGATCAAGCCGCAGGATACTACCGCTTTGTTGTACGCTGCCTACGCTGCCGAAGCCAAGCAGGACATGGGTCAAGCTAAGGATACGTACGCTAAGCTGATGGCTATCAACTACAAGTCGCCGCAGATGTACGGCCGCTTGCTGCAGATTGCCCGTCAGGAAAACAACGAGGCCGAAGCGCAGAAAGTCCTTCAGCAAGCATTGCAGGCTTATCCTAAAAATAAGGCCTTTATGCTGGAAGAGCTTAATATGTATCTCAGCGCTGGCCGTGGCACCGAGGCCCTTGACAAGATCCAAAAGGCCATCGAAGTCGACCCGACGAACTCCAATCTGTACTCAGTTCTGGGCTCAGTTTACGACCAGAACAAGCAGCCGGAGCAAGCACTAGCTGCTCATAAGAAAGCGCTTGAACTGGACCCCAAGAATTTCGATTCTCAGTTCAACGTGGGCGTTTATTACTACAACAAGGGTGCGGACATCTTCAAGACCGTTAATAAAATGGACTTGAAATCGTATCAAGCGCGCGGTAAGAAGATGGAAGCAGACGGTAAGAAGTTTATGGAACAAGCTATTCCATACTTCGAAGCCGCTAACCAGTTAAATCCGAAAGAAGCTGCCGTTCGCAATGCTTTATCAAAAGCTTACACGAGCGTTGGTCGCAAAGCCGATGCTGAACGTTTGATGAAGTAATAGAGTAGGAGTTGTTGCTTAATAGATCGGCCCGCAAATTAATGCGGGCCGGTTTTCAATGTTACTACTTAACATAATATAAATTATAACACATAAGCATCTGCTTGGTTTGTTCCGGCTTTGTATCTTAGGTTTGTTTGTACGGTTATGCTTTTTATTGTCTTCCTTATTATAGTGTACTGTGGCTGTGGATCTAGCAGCTTTGGCTACGGGATAGTTTGTTTGCTTCATGCTGCTATTGTGTATTGATCGTACTGAGTTGGTTTCTATTCTTTGTCATGCTCGCTTATTTGATCTTGTTGTATTGGCTCTTTATGTATTGTAAATGCCTTGTCGCGTTTTTGCTTCAGGTGCTTTCAAACTTGATTTCTGCTTTGGCTTATTCGTTTTAATTCTGTTGGATTTGATTATTGCGCTTCTCCTAACTACGTTGCGGGTTTGGATTGTAGTGCTCTACATTTTTGCCTGCGCTTTTATTTCATTTACCTCAATTATGCGCACTTTGCTGTTTAATCGGTTTTAGAACCCTTTATCAGTATCTATATTCTTATGGCGCTTCGTCTATCAATGTTTGTTTTGCTACTGCTGTAAGGGCCGTATTTGCTTACTGGTGCTCCTCTCCTTCTTTACGCCCAGCCTCTCCCTTTTATTAGATAGATTTTTTAATACTTGTTGTAGGTTAGTTGGGTGGAAATTAAAAAACATTGCATAACAGTATAAAAAGGTAAAAAAAGTTTTAAATAGCACTTACTAGCATAAACTATTTAATACTTTTGTGTGCTTTATATACTTAGTTATGCTATTATTGCTTGTAGTTTCGCCCTTGTACCCGTATTCCATATATGCCAAAAACAATTGAGTACCCTCGCACTACATACCTTTCTGCTTGGGAGGTTGCTGAAGTTGTAGATGATACAGGTGGTAAGTGTTCCATTGAAGCCTGTGCTAGGAAACTTAACCGTAAAGTGAGTGGCAGTTTCAAAGCCATTCTGGGTTCAGCCGTCAAGTTTGGCTTGCTTACAAGCAAACGCGAATTGCTTACTACCACTAATCTGTTCAGAAGAATTAAGAATGCTTATGACAAACAAGAAGAGGTAATCTATCACCGTGAGGCATTTTTGCACCCCCCACTGTTCTCACACATATGCCGGAAGTTCCGCAACCGGGAATTGCCGGTGCATATGTTCGATGTGATGTTGGTGCGCGAATTCGGGGTTGAAGAAATTAACGCCCAAAATGTCGCTCGAGCCTTTGTTGAGGGAGCACGCATGGTTGGGGTCATTGATGAGCGAAACATCATTGCCGACATAGATCAACTGGCCCAGGCCGTACCACGCCGGGATATTGCCAGCCCTGAGATGAATCTCAATTTGTTTCGAACTGATGCTAGTGAGCCAAGCGTAGTTCAACTCAAACCACCTGTTAGCATTTCTCAGCCAGCAAGCGTTGTACCTCCCGCAACGCCACCATCCTTTACGGACGATGTAATCACCAACCTCTTTGGACTGTCTACCCCTGCAGAATCACATCCACATCCCACAGCTGAAGACAAGTCTATTCCTGCAGCAGCTTATGTACCGCCTGTACCTTTAGTACAGCCGACAGCTTTGCCACAGATGCAGGCAAGCCCACCACCGATGCGGGAAAAACCAATTTCTTCACCTGTGGCTTCGGTAAAAAACGAAAGCCCGGACGCCGTTTATACCATCCGCATCAGTGGGCCTGGCCTTGATACGCAGCTCAGCATCCAGGACGAGTCTGATTTGGTGATTGTACAGGCGTTGCTTGAAAAAATACGCAAGCACTTAACCTAAGACTCAAAACTTCTTAGACCAGCTTCGGCCCTACTCCTAAGACGTTATGCTTTTGCTCAGCGGAACATTATTATGTTAAGCTATGATATTCTACGACCTGAACATGTGCTCGGAGCGCCTGTTAGATTAATTGCAAACAAAGCCTACTGGCTATCCACCCCTGATTGTTCTACATGCATTCCGTTCTAGTTACCGGCTGCGCGGGTTTTATTGGTTCGCACCTCTGCGAACGGCTACTCCATGATGGGTACCGGGTTCTTGGGCTAGACAATTTTGATCTTTTTTATGCACGGGAAATAAAAGAACAGAACCTTAAGCCGCTGCAGACTCACCCCCACTTTGTGTTTCGGGAAGTAGATCTACGTGCGGGCACACACGGCCTGGACGAAGCCTGGCCGGACGAAGAACCCGAAGTAATTGTGCACCTGGCGGCCAAAGCTGGCGTCAGCCAGTCGGTGACTTCGCCGGTAGCATACATTGAAAACAACGTAATCGGGACTACCCACCTGCTGGAATGGATGCGCCAGCGGACAATACCTCGCCTATTGTTTGCCTCCTCTTCTTCGGTATACGGCAATACGCTGCACCTGCCCTTCAGAGAAGATGAACCGTTGCTGGCCTCTTGCATCTCGCCCTATGCGGCTTCAAAGCTCGCCGGCGAAGAACTAACCCACACCTACCACCACCTCTACCGACTGAGCGTACTCAACGCCCGGTTCTTTACTGTATATGGACCGCGCCAACGCCCCGACTTGGCCATCCATAAGTTTGTGAGGCTGCTGCGGGCTGGCCAGCCCGTATCGGTATACGGCGACGGTTCAGCCGCCCGGGACTATACCTATGTAGCCGACACGGTGGAGGGCATCGTACGGGGCATACGCTACTTAATGGCGCACGAAAACGTGTACGAAACCGTCAACTTGGGCAACAACAACCCGGTGACGCTGCTGCAACTCATCTCATCCATAGCGCAGGCCCTCGGCGTAGAAGCCCAACTGGAATTTCAGGAGATGCGGGCGGGCGATGTAAACCTGACAGCAGCGGATATCAGCAAAGCCAGAGCGCTGCTGGGATACACCCCCCGTACCCCCCTTGCTGCCGGCTTGCAGGAGTTTGTGAAATGGTATGAAAGCGCCGAACAGCTTTTGCCTACGGAGGCTTAGCAACTATAACAGGGCTTGCTAATTGGGCTCAGGGGCTGCCGTGGCGTCCTGTACCCGTTGCTGCTCGCGGCGCAACAGCACCAGGTTTCGGGCATATACCACCGTACCAAACACGTTACCCACCATCAGAACAGCATCGCGACGCAAGCCTGCATACACAAGTATCAGCACCGAACCCAACAAACTCACCACCCAGAAGCCTAAGGGTAATACCGACTCACCTTTGCGCTCGGAGTATAGCCACTGGTGCACGAAGCGCAGCAGAAATGCGGCCTGCCCCACAGCTCCTAATAGCAACCACCCACCCGGGATACGCGAGGTAAGCATGGTGCGCAGACTGAAATGCGAACTGCCGGCGACAAACCAACTCAGCGACGCCATCGGCAACAAGTAGGCTGCAGCGCGGTAACCACCCTGGAGCTTACCCCACTCCCCCAGCAACTGCAGATTGCGGATGTAAATGGCATAACTGATGAGCTGCGCGCCCAGGATGATGGGGTCGTGGCGAAGCATGCCGTACATGATCATCAGGAAAGACGACAGCAGGCTGATCTTCCAGAACAGCGTGGGCACCAGCACGCGCTTAGCCCGCTCGCTCTGCACCCATTGCAGCAGAATGCGGCTGGAAAACAAGAGCTGGGAACTAAGCCCAATGAGCAGCGCAACGGTTTCCGTCGTCATGGCGAGTAGGCCCTACGCCGTGCGGTGATGCTTCTCTCCCACCTCGTAGTTCTTCCAGCGCGAGCGAATCCAGCGGTAACCTAAAGTGTCGATCAGGGGCTTCCAGAGGCGGTTCCAGAGGTTGTATTTAGCCGTGCCGGCAAAGCGGGGGAAATGCCGTACCGGCAGTTGCTTCACTTTGCCACCCTGCAGCTGTACCAGAGCCCCTAGAAAGCGGTGCATACCGTGAAAAAGTGGAACCCGCCGGGCATATTCTGTTTTTAGAATTTTCAATGGGCAGCCGGTATCCACGATGCCGTCGTTGATCATCAGCCGGCGGAAGGTGTTGGCAATTTTGGACGAGAGCCGCTTCACCGCTGAGTCCTGCCGTTTGGCCCGAATGCCGGTGACCATATCGTACTCCGGTAAAAAGGGCAACAACTCCAGAAAATCCATTGGTGTCGTCTGAATATCGGAGTCGATGTAGCCGACGAGCGTGCCGCGGGCGTGGTCGATACCAGCCTTGATGGCCGTGGACAAGCCCCGGTTGTGAGCTAACGACACGAACTCATAGCGGGGGTCGTGGCGGCAGATGCCGCGCAGAATGGTTAGAGAGCCGTCGGTGGAACCGTCGTTGACAAAGAGTACCGTGGTCGGCACCGGTGTCACGTCCAGAAATTTGTTCATCTCGACCACAAACTGCCGCAAGCTCTCTTCCTCGTTGTAGACGGGAACAAGCACGGTAAAAGATTGAGTGGACAGATAAGAAGCGTCAACAGAGGGCATACAGTTAGCTAAACCGGCACGCAAAGTAAACCGAAATACCGGCCTGCAGGACTCCAAGGCGCAGCCGAAACCAAGGGCTTTGACAGCCCCTAAGCCGCAGCCTTGCAACTATGGACGTGCCCAATGGCCTCATGGGCTCAGTTAACCCTCATCGCTCTCCATTTAACTTTCTTATTCATGCGCCACCGTTCGATGCTTTCCTTTTGCCTAATGGCACTATGCACAGCCCCCGCTGCCATGGCCCAAACCATCGTTGCTGCCGACCAGCCCACGCCCCAACCCCGAACGCAGCAGATCAAGCTGGGTTTGCGCAACGCTGGTTACGCCGGGTCGTTGCCCACGATATCCTGCGAATGGCAGGTGGCCCCGAGGCTAGCCGTTGAACTTGGGGGTGGCTTGCTGGCTGGCTCCCACACCACCGGTTGGTCTTACGTGGATTACTCCGGAGAAATTCTTTCTTACCGCCAGAGAAGAAATAATCTGCGGGCGGTAGCCTTCGGGGAAGCGCGCTACTATCTGCAATCGGGCAAAGCCCCGCTCACCGGCTGGTACGTAGGCGCTGGATTGGAAAGCACCCTCACCCGCTTGCGCACCACCTGGCTGGAAGGTGGCACCGGTTCCAGCATCTTTACCCGGTTGAGTCTGAATCCACAGCTTCGGATTGGCAGGCAATGGGCACTGGGCAAACGCCTCGCCCTGGATACTTACGCTGGCATGGATTTAAGCCGGAATTATTGGAATCCGACGCTGGGCCTGAAGCTCGGTTATCGATTCTAATCCCCGGCAGGACTAGGATTTGCTACTCGAACCGCACCCCTCCCGCAAAGCCAAGCTTTGCGGGAGGGGTGCGGTTTATCGTTTTATTGATAAGCTCTAGTCACGGCGAAGGCCCGCCGAAATGGTGGTATGCCGCTGGCGCAGCACCTGCATTATATCGTCTATGGTAAGCCCTGAGGCCGTCAGAAGCACGAGTAAGTGGTACAGCAGATCGGCAGCTTCGCCCTTTAGCCCTTCGGTGTTGCCGGCTACAGCATCAATTACCGCCTCTACGGCCTCCTCGCCTACTTTTTGGGCAATCTTGGGCATGCCCTTACCGAAGAGCTTTACGGTGTAAGAATCCGGCTCTTCTTCGGGGTGCTGCTGCCGGCGCTGCACCAGGCGTTCCAGCTCCGCCAGGAAGCTTACCGACGCAGTGGGCAAGGCCGTTTGCGACTCCTGCTCGAAACAACTTACGGTGCCGCGGTGGCAGGTCGGGCCATCGGGCCGGGCGCGGATCAGCAGCGCGTCGTTGTCGCAATCGGGGTGCAGACTGACCATGGTGAGGTAGTGGCCGCTGGTTTCGCCTTTGGTCCAGAGACGATTCTTGGAGCGTGAAAAGAACGTGACGCGTCCCTCCTGCTCGGTTTTGCGCAAGGCTTCCTCGTTTACGTAACCCAGCATGAGTACTTGCCCGGTGTCAGCATCCTGCACTACGGCCGGTATCAGCCCGCCCATTTTGTCAAAGTCGAAAGTCATCTGGTCAGTGGTTGTTGATTAGCAGTCCAGGCCTCGGGCTGATGCGACGAACGCCACCAACCAAAACCATAAACCCGCTTAGATGCGCACCGGTACGCCGGCCTGGCGCAAGTGCTGTTTAAGGTCAGCAATAGCTATTTCGCCGAAGTGAAAAATGGAAGCTGCCAGGCCGGCGTCGGCTTTGGCTTGCTGAAACACATCGGTGAAATGCTCCATTTTGCCGGCTCCCCCCGAAGCAATGACGGGCACGCTCACAGCCGCGCACACCGCCCCCGTTATACCAAGGGCGAAACCATCCTTGGTACCGTCGTGGCTCATGGAAGTCAGCAGCAGTTCCCCAGCGCCGCGGTCAGCTGCTTCGCGGCACCAGGCCACGGCGTCGCGGCCGGTGGCCACAGTACCGGCACGGGTGTACACCTGCCAACCGGCCTCATCACTATGCCGGGCATCCACAGCCACCACTATGCACTGCGACCCAAACCGGCGGGCCAGCTCGTCGATTAGCTCGGGGCGTTGCAGGGCGGCGGAATTGATGCTGACTTTATCGGCCCCATTGAGCAACAGAGCCTCCACATCGGCCACTGCCCCGATGCCACCACCGACGGTGAAGGGAATGTCCAGTTCCCGGGCCACGTCGCGCACCAGAGCTACCAGCGTTTGGCGCTTCTGATTGGTGGCGGTGATATCCAGAAAGACGAGTTCGTCGGCGCCTTGCTGCGCGTACTGCGCCGCCAGGGCCACCGGGTCGCCGGCGTCGCGCAGGCCTTCAAAGCGGATGCCTTTGACGGTGCGCCCATCTTTAACGTCGAGGCAGGGAATGATTCGTTTGGTAAGCATGAGCTTGTGAAGTGAGAGAGACAAGTCAAGCGGCGGCTGAGTACTGTACTACCCGACAACCGGATTTAAGCTCGGAAGGATGAATGATGATGCCGGGCTTACGCTATGAAGCGCACCAACTCTTCCAGCTTGATGGTACCCTCGTAAATGGCCTTCCCGATGATGGCTCCGTGCATTCCGGTCTCAGCCAGGGCTTCCACATCGGCAATGGTGGTAACGCCGCCGCTGGCCACTAGCCGCGCCTGGGGCAGTTCTATGCGCAGCAGCTGATAGGTGCTCAGTGCTGGCCCCTGCAACTTGCCGTCTTTGCTGACATCGGTGCAGATAAAGGTGTGCGCCCCAGCGGCTAGATAGGCCTCCACAAACTCCGCCAGGGTCCGCTCCGATTCTTCGGCCCAGGCGTTGATGGCAATGTGGTTGTTGCGGAAATCAGCGCCCACGATAATACGCTCCGCCCCGAAACGGTTAAGCCAGCCCTGCACCGTTTCCGGCTCCCGTACGGCAATGCTACCGGCTGTAATCTGGGTTGCGCCGGCATCGAAAGCCTGTCGCACGGCTTCCTCCTGCTGCAGGCCACCACCGAAATCAATGACCAGCTTGGTATGCCGCGCGATGCGTTCCAGCACCGGCAGGTTCACGGGCCGCTTGGCGCGGGCCCCGTCAAGGTCTACCAAGTGCAGGCGGCGCACGCCGTGCTGCTCGAAGCGCTGCGCCACGGCCAGCGGGTCGGAATCATAAGTGGTTTGCTGCGCAAAGTCGCCTTCGGTCAAGCGCACGCACTGGCCTCCGATCAGGTCGATGGCGGGAATGATTTCCATAATTAGAGGCTGAGGAAGTTTTGAAGAATGCGCGTGCCTACGGGGCCGCTTTTCTCGGCGTGAAACTGCACGGCGTAGAAGTTCTGGTGCTGCACCGCCGCGCTGAACGGAGCTGGGTAAGCCCCTTCGGCAATGGTATAGTCACCAACCGGCGCGTAGTAGCTATGCACGAAGTACACGTAGTCTTCCTCGCGCAAGCCAGCGAATAACGGCGAGCGAAGGTTCTGCATAGTATTCCAGCCCATGTGCGGCACCTTGTGCCCGGCATCGGGTACAAAGCGCTTCACCTCGAATGGCAGCACACCCAATAGTTGCGTGTCGCCTTCTTCGCTGTGCTGCCCGAGCAGCTGCATACCCAAGCATATACCGAGGAAGGGCTGCGTCAAGGTGGGAAGCAGTTGGTCTAATCCCTGAGCCCGTAATTCCTGCATGGCGGATGCGGCTTCCCCTTCGCCGGGGAACAACACTTTATCGGCCCGGCGCAGGGTCTCGTGGTCGGCCGTGAGCGTGGCCTGCACCCCCAAGCGCTCCAAGGCGTACAAGACCGACTGTACGTTGCCGCCTTTGTAATCTACGACTGCTATTTCCATTTGGGACAGCGTGTATTTACTAAAATGGTTCATGCAGGAAATCCGCCTGTTCTGCTTCCTAAACTCGTTTCCAAATCTCGCTTACTCATTTGTGTAAACATATGTTATAAACCTACAGTACCCCCTTAGTGCTAGGGATTTCCATTTTGGAAGCATCCCGTTGCAGTGCCATCTTGGTAGCTTTGGCTACGGCCTTGAATATGGCTTCGATCTTGTGGTGTTCGTTCTCACCTTCACACTTAATATTCAGGTTACAGCGGGCGGCATCTGAGAAGCTTTTAAAGAAATGGTAAAACATTTCCGTCGGCATGTCCCCTACTTTTTCACGCTTGAACGTAGCATCCCATACCAACCAGGGCCGGCCGGAGAAGTCAATGGCCGCCTGCGCCAAGGCGTCGTCCATGGGTAACAGGAAACCGTAGCGCGCTAGTCCCCGCTTGTCGCCGAGGGCTTGGGTGAAAGCTTCGCCAATGGCAATTGCCGTGTCTTCGATGGTATGGTGCTCGTCGATGTGCAAGTCTCCTTGTACCTCCACCAGCATATCAACGCCGCTGTGCTTGGCGAGCTGATCAATCATGTGGTCAAAAAACCCGAGCCCGGTTTTTATACTGTGTTGCCCGCTGCCGTCGAGGTTGAGCTCCACCCGAATCTTGGTTTCGTTGGTGTCGCGTTGTACCACTGCCTTGCGCGCCGGCAAACGCAGGAATTGGTAGATGGCATCCCAACTGGTAGTAGTAAGGACTGCGCGGGCATCGATCAGCTCGTCGCTGATCAAGATGGATTGGCAGCCGAGGTTCTCGGCCATCTGCACATCGGTAAGCCGGTCGCCGAGCACAAATGAGTTAGGCAGGTCATAACCGTTGGCCGGATCGAGGTACTGCGTGAGCATGCCGGTGCCGGGCTTGCGCGTCGGCAGGTTCTCGTGCGGGAAGCTACGGTCGACGTGGCTGGCCGCAAACTCCACTCCTTCCCCGCGCAGAATGTCGAACATCAGATTCTGGCAAGGCCAGAACGTATCCTCCGGAAAGCTGGCGGTGCCGAGGCCGTCCTGATTGGTCACGAGTACCAACTCGTAGTCCAACTCGCGGGCGATGCGAGCCAGATTACTGATGGCCCCGGGCAAAAACTGAAACTTATCAAAGCTGTCGACCTGCTGGCTGGGCTGCGGCTCTACGAGGATGGTCCCGTCGCGGTCGATGAAGAGTACTTTTTTCATGCGGTGGCGCGAAGCTCCGGCTTCGCGAGTCGTTGAATGAAGTGTGAGCAATCCGGATATGGCTGAGCCAGCCCAGGTTGCACGGTCGTTATTGATACTGCCGCAGCGCGGTCAGCAAATGTTCGTTTTCGGCGGGCGTGCCCACGGTCAGGCGGAGGCAGCCGGCGCAGCCGGGCTGGGTGGTACGGTTGCGCACCACGATGCCCAAGCCCAGCAGGTATTCATACACGGCTGTGGCATCGGGCCGAAAGCGCACCAACAAGAAGTTGGCATCGGAAGCAAATACTTTCTCCACGATGCCGAGCCCCGGCAGCTGCTCCTGCAGCCAGTCGCGCCCCGCGAGCAGTTCGCGGCGCATCTGCTCGAAGCGCTCCAGGTCTTGCAGGCCGGCCAGGGCGTGCTGCTGTGTAGCCTCTGATATATTATAAGGAGGCTTGATCTTGTTCAGGTACCCGATAATGGCCGGCGAAGCGAAGGCCATACCCAGCCGCAGCCCAGCCATTCCCCAGGCTTTGGAAAAGGTCTGGAGCACCACCAGGTTTTCAAACTCGTCGAGCCGCGTGGTCCAGCTGGGCGCATCGGCGAAGTCAATGTAAGCTTCGTCCACTACCACCAAGCCATCAAACCCGCGCAGCACTTGCTCGATTGCCGCCTGATGGAGCAGGTTGCCCGTGGGGTTATTGGGCGAGCAGAGAAAAACCAGTTTGGCCGACGAAGCCAACACCTTATTAATAGCGTCGTCCGAAAGTTGAAAATCGGGGGTCAACGGAATGCGCTCCACGGCCACGTCATTCAGGTTAGCGGCCACTTCGTACATGCCGTAAGTCGGAGGCAGAATGGCGATGCTGTCCTGCCCAGGCACGCAGGTCAGACGCAGCAGCAGGTCGATGGCTTCGTCGGAGCCGTTGCCGAGAAAGATCTGCTCGGGGCGCACCTGCTTGAGGCGGGCTACCTCCGCCTTGACCTGCCGTTGCAGCGGATCGGGGTAGCGGTTAAAGCTCTGGGGACCCACCGAGCCGATGCTGTTTTCGTTGGCATCCAGCATTACCTGCGCCGTGCCCTGAAATTCGTCGCGGGCCGAGGCGTAAGGCTTCATGGCCCGCACGTTGGGCCGGATGAGCTGTTCGAGATTCATTGGATTCAATGATCAGTTGTCAGAGTGCCCGATAAGCAATGCACGGGCGGCGCCGGGTTACCAGCGGCCCAGATTGCCCACGGCTCCTTATGTATTGATGGTTTCCAGGCGCAGCGTCACGGCGCGGGCATGCGCTCGGAGCCCTTCGGCTTCGGCCATGGTTTCGACGGCCGGGCCCACATTGCGCAGCCCTTCGGCGGTGATGCGTTGGAAGGTAATTTTCTTCACAAACGAATCAAGCGACACGCCGCTGTAGTTGCGGGCGTAGCCGTTGGTAGGCAGCGTGTGGTTGGTACCCGAAGCGTAGTCGCCGGCGGCTTCGGGCGTGAGGTGCCCCAGGAATACCGAGCCGGCGCTGGTGACGCCGGCAGCCAGTTCCTCGGCATTGTCCACGGCCAGGATCAAGTGCTCGGGCGCGTACTGATTTGAGAACAGCAGCATCTCTTCGGGCGTGCGCAACAGTATAGCGCGGCTTTCGCGCAAGGCCATTGCCGCCACGTCACGGCGGGGAAGCTCGGCCAATTGCCGTTGAACTTCCTTTGTCACCTGCTCGAGCACCGCCAGAGAATTTGACAGCAGCACCACTTGCGAATCCGGGCCGTGCTCGGCCTGAGACAATAAATCCGCCGCTACAAAGGCGGGGTTAGCCGATTCGTCGGCGATAACCAGTACTTCCGACGGGCCGGCGGGCATATCAATGGCCACCCCGCGCTGGGCCGCCAGCTGCTTGGCGGCTGTGACGTAACGGTTGCCGGGACCGAAGATTTTGTCGACGGCCGGTACGCTGGCCGTACCACCCGTGAGGGCCGCAATGGCCTGAGCGCCGCCCGCTTTTACAATCGTGGGAATGCCTAACAGATCCGCCGTAAACAGAATAACCGGGTTGATGGAACCGTCCTTAGCCGGTGGCGTGCACAATACAATATCGGGGCAACCCGCCAGCCGAGCCGGCACTCCCAGCATCAGCAAAGTACTGAAAAGCGGTGCCGTTCCACCCGGAATGTACAGCCCCACGCGTTGCACCGACACCGCCCTACGCCAGCATTCCACACCGGGCATGGTTTCCAGGCGGAGCTCCGTTTCGCGCTGGGCCGCGTGAAAGCGTTCAATATTATCCTTAGCCAGTCGAATGGCTGCCTGCAGTTCGGCCGGAACCTGGGCCACGGCAGCTGTGACTTCCTCTTCCGAAACGCGGAGTGAATTCAATTCAGCGCCATCAAGCACGGCTCCGTAGTGCAGTAGAGCTTCGTCGCCGCGCTGGCGCACATCGTCGAAGATTTCGCGCACGCGCTGCTCTACCTGCAGGGCTTCGCCCTGGGCCGGTCGCTGCTGCAGCGCTGCCCACTCCGCCGACAGGGGGTATTTAATGAGTTGCATAGTTCTTCAGAGCTAGACTCAGGAGCTGGGAGTTACTAAATCGGCAGGCAGAGCGTTATCCTTTTGCTTGCTTGCTCCCACTCCCAGATTCATTAGGCAATCATTTTTTCAATTGGCAGCACCAGAATGCCTTCAGCCCCGACGGCTTTGAGCTGATCGGTAATGTGCCAGAAGTCGTCCTCATTGACCACCGACTGCACCGACACCCAGCCTTCTTCGGCCAGCGGCGTCACTGTGGGCGACTTAATTCCGGGCAGCAACGCCTTTACCGCGTCGAGCGACGCTACGGGAGCGTTCAGCAGGATGTATTTGTTGCGGCGGGCGCGGCGCACGGCTTGCATGCGGAAGCGCAGCTGGTTTAGCAAGTCCTGCTTTTCCGCCGACAATTGCTGGTTGGCAATCAGCACGGCTTCGGAACGAAACACCGTTTCCACTTCGCGCAAGCCGTTGCCGAGCAAGGTAGAGCCCGACGAAACGATGTCGCAAATGGCATCGGCCAGCCCAATGCTCGGGGCTATTTCCACCGAACCGCTGATGGTGTGCAGGTGGGCCTTCACGCCTTGCCCAGCAAGGTAGTTGCCCAGAATCTGCGGGTACGAGGTAGCGATGTTCATGCCTTGCAGATCGGCGATGGAATCGTACGCCGCCCCGCGCGGCACGGCCAGCGACAGGCGGCACTTGCTGAAACCCAGCGGCTCGACTTCCAACGCCGGCAGCCCGGCCTCGATCAGCACGTTCTGGCCTACGATGCCCAGGTCGGCGACACCATCCTGCACGTAGCCGGGAATGTCGTCGTCGCGCAAAAACAGGATTTCGAGGGGAAAGTTGGTGGCTTCGGTCTTGAGCTTGTACGAGCTGCTCACGAAGCCAATGCCGCATTCGCGAATCAGCGAAAGAGAATCCTCGCTTAAGCGACCGGATTTCTGGATAGCCAGACGAATCATGGAAATAAAATCAACGGGAAACGATGCAGCGCCGGCGCTCCAGTAGAGCACGAACGTAGATGGCATCGAAAGAAAATTGAGAAGCTGGCCATACCGCCCGTCCTTGGGGCAGCGGATAAGACCTAAACCAGCGGGGGCGACGTAGGTTCGGACCGTAGCCGAACGCTTATACGTAGTTTATTCCTCTCCCGGGGAGGAATGGTGGTGATGATGACCGGCATGTCCGTGCGCGGCAGCCCCATGACAGGCAACCGGCAACAATTCAGGGCGCAACGAGGCGGCGAGGGACATTCGGTGAGGAATAGTTGACGCAAAGGTAAACACCGGAACGGTTTTCGCAAGGAATCGTTGCCGCGGTTCAACAGGAATTGACCTATCACATGAAAATGTGGTTTAATCCTTTTGCCACGGCGCTTGTCGTATCTTAGCAACCTTTCCACCGGACTGAGTTGTCGGCACCACACCCCTTGCACCCGCTATGCTCCGCTTGCTCTGCTTCTGCTTCGCGTTCTGTTTCTGCTGCCTAGTAGCCTCGGCCCAGCATTTTCCGATACCCCAAGCCAGCCCGCACGCGCTGGTCAGCCAGACAGTAGGCCTAACGGAAATTCAAGTGGACTACCACACGCCTGGCGTTAAGAATCGGAAAGTGTGGGGCAACCTGGTACCCTACGACCAGGTATGGCGCGCCGGGGCCAATGCAAACACCATCATTACCTTTTCGGATTCGGTGCGCATCGGAGCTTATGCCGTACCTGCCGGCAAGTATTCGGTATTTGTGCTGCCTTCGGCCGAGCACGAGTGGCAGTTTATCCTGAATAAGGTGACGACTCACTGGGGTGCCGAAGGCTACGACGCCAAAAACGACCAGTTGCGTGTGCCGGTGATGCCCGAGCAAACCGCCATGCGTGAATCGTTGGTCTACTGGTTTTCGGATGTAAAGCAGAGCTCTGCCAAACTTAACCTTTCGTGGGAGGAACGCACAGTATCGGTTACCATTCGGACTGACGTGCACGCCAAAGTGCTGGCCGGAATGCGCACTGCCCTGGAAGCCCGCCCCTCCGACCCGCAACTACTGGCTCAGGCCGCTGACTACTTGATTCAAAATAAAATCGAGGCCGAACTGGCGTTGAAGTATATCAACCGCGCCATTGAACTCAATGACAGCTACACCAACAACTGGCTGAAGGCCCGTCTGATGGCTCAGAAGGAAGACTACCTGTCGGCCGTGGAAAGCGCCCGCCGCGCCATCAAGCTGGGTGACAAAGACGACGAGTCGTTCAAGAACCAGCTGCCCAACATGCGCCTGGCCCTGACGCAGTGGCAATCGAAAGCGTATTAACCCCATGACGCCCGACGCAGCTTCGGTAGAGCCCGGGCCGGCCGCGTTGCTGCAGCGGTTGGCGGCCATTGCGCCGCTGTCGGAAGCCTGCCAACAAGCCCTGCGGCACCTGATGCGCCGCGAGCAGCACCCCGCCCGTTACCAACTGTTAGCGCCTGGCCTTGTAGCTGGGCGCATTTATTTTATTGAAACCGGGCTGGTTCGCGGCTATTACCTGCACGAGGGTCGCGAAGCCAACGCCTGGTTTATGCGCGAAGGCGACTTTATCATTTCCATCGTCAGCTTTCTAACGCGCACGCCTTCGCAGGAATACATCGAGCTTTTGGAGGATAGCGTGCTGTGGTCCATCAGCCACGAGCAACTACAGCAGCTGTACAGGGAGTTTGTGGAGTTCAACCTGGTGGGCCGCGTGCTGACGGAACATTATTATGTACTGAGCGAACAGCGCACGCAGCAGTTGCGGCTGTTGAAGGCGGACCAGCGCTACGCCCAGCTACTGCAGTCGTTTCCGGCTGCATTGCAGCGCATTCCTTTGAAACACCTGGCTTCTTACCTGGGCGTCACCCCCGAAACCATTAGCCGGATTCGGGCCCAGCAGGCCCAGGAGCGAAATTGATATTTATCAAGCGTAAGACGGCGGCACGGCGGGACTTTTGGCAGGTACTTACACCTCATCCTAACCGCCATGTTACCCATCATTTTCGCCGTTTTCGTCGGTTGCTTTATTCTCGAACGACTGTACCCCGGCTGGCGCCTGCCGGCCGTGCGCACCTGGCCCACCCGGGTGCTGGCCCTTAATGCAGTGCAGTTGCTGGTGGTAGTGGTGGCCGGCCTGAGCTGGGAAAAGTGGCTTTCGGCCTATTCCGTCTTTCACCTCTCGGCACACGTGGGACCGGTCTTGGGCGGCGGCCTGGCTTATCTCATTGCCACATTCGTGTTTTATTGGTGGCACCGCGGGCGCCACCGGGTGGATTTCCTCTGGCTGCATTTTCACCAGATTCACCACAGCCCGCAGCGGCTGGAGGTCATTACCTCCTTCTACAAGCACCCAGTAGAAATGGTGGTAAATTCCATTATCGGTACGCTGCTGGTCTTCACCTTTCTGGGGCTGAGCCCGGCCGCCGGCGCGGTGTATACACTATGCACGGCCCTGGGCGAGTTTTTCTACCACACCAACGTGCGCACGCCGCAGTGGATCGGCTACATTTTTCAGCGGCCCGAAATGCACCGCATTCACCACGAGTATGAGCAGCACTCCCATAATTACGGCGACATCGTGTGGTGGGACATGCTTTTCGGCACCTACCGCAACCCCAAGGAATTCCGCTCCACCTGCGGCTTCGACCCGGAAAAAGAAGAACGCTTGGTAGACATGCTGCGCTTTCGCGACGTGCACAAGCAGTAACAAGGACATACAAATGGCATCCACCCCTGATAGCCTTGACAATATGCTCTGGCTGCTCACAAAGCCGAGGCCCACCTGTTATCAGGTGGGCCTCGGCTTTATAACAACACAGTCGGTTGTGGTTCAGAACCGCGCAATAACCCGCAGATTGAACACCCGCTGCGACAAGTAATTCGGTACGCCGTAGGTCAGGCCGTTTAGGTCTTGCACGTAGCTATAGCCGGCCACGTTATTGGCAGCCAGAATGTTAAGCGCTTCCACGCCAATCCAGATGCTTTCCGGCTCGTAGAAACGGCGCTGCTGGTCGTTGCGCACGGTCACTACTTTGGAGAAGCCCAAATCCACGCGCTTGTAGCTGCGGGTGAGCTTGCTGGTGCCGCGCAGCTCGGGCAGGCCGGGCGGGCTAAACGGTAAGCCCGTGCCAAACACCACGTTCACGTAACCACGAACTGAGGGGTTGTTGGGCAAATGGTCCTGGAAAAACACCCCGAGGTTTAGTCGCTGGTCGCTGGGCCGGCGGATGTAGCCCTGCTCCTTGCGGCCGATTACGACCCCGTCGGAATTGTACACCGACACAGAGTCACCCTGCAGGTCTTCGCGGGTGGTGAGCACGCCCAGACTAAACCACGACTCGGCCCCGCGCACAAACTCCCCGCTGATGCGCGCATCGACGCCGGCCGCGTACGCTTTGGCGATGTTGCGGGCAAAGTAGCGCAGGCGCACGTTGTCGATGTCGTATGGGATGACATCGGTAAGATATTTAAAGTATACCTCGCCGCTGAACTGGAACGGGCGCCCGAAGTAATTGAAGCGGTACTCGGTGCCGGTGATGACGTGCACGGAACGTTGCGCTTTCAGGTCCCGGTTCAACAAGCCCTGCTGGTCGCGCAGCTCGCGGTAAAACGGCGGCTGGTAATACAGGCCGGTGGCGGCTTTGTACGACAGGCGCGGGTTGCGGCGGCTGGTGGCGGCATACTGCACCCGGGGGCTCACCGTGAGCTGATTATTCACGGACCAGTAGTGCATCCGCACCCCGTAGGTCAGCGTCTTGAGTGAATCGAGCCGCCAGGTATGCTGGCCGTAGCCTTGCACGCGGTTGGAATTCAGGTCCAGATCGGTGCGCAGACGCGTGAAGCGCTGCGCTGGCACGAAGTCGGCCGAATCGACAAAGGTGTATTCGTCGAGACGATCATTGATGTGCTCCATTCCGCCTTTCACGCCGAAACGGATGGTATGACGTGGTGTAGGCTCGTAGGCGGCACGGGCTTCCAAAGTACCCAGCCAGGCACCCAGGCGGTTGCGCGAATGGTCGAAGCGGGAACCTACGTCGCGCTGGCGCACGGCTTGGTTAAAATCGGGCGAGTTCGGGTCGCGGTTGATGTCGGACAAGCGGTAGGCCGCTTCCACGTCGCGGAATTCCCACTCGCGGGTAATCAGGCCGCCGCCGATCAACTCGCCGGTCAGCTTCGGGGTGAAATGATGCGTGAGGTTCAGCCCGCCTTGGTAGGTGTCGTACTGCATCCGCTCGCGGCCATCGTAGAAGATGAACAGCCGCTGAAATTGATTGGTACCGGTGCTGAAGGTCACCTGCCCGGTTTGGGGCGCGAAGCGAAAATCGTTGCGCGCGGCCGTGGCCAGTACGCCCAGGCTGGTGCGCTGCGGATCATCCTTGGGCCCGAGGCCGGCGCGGATGTACAGTTGCCCGTCGACGTACGTGGGGTCGTAAGCACCCTGGGCGCCCCGCAGCGAGCGAAGCACGTACTGCGCATTCTTGTAGCGCACGCCCGCCAAGTAGCTCACCCGGCCCGATTTGGACACCGACTCCAGGTGCGCGGCCCCGCCCACCAGGCTGGCAGTGGCGGAAGCGGCCCGGCGCACCGGTTGCTTGTATTCGATGCTCAGCACCGACGACAGCTTGTCGCCGTAGCGCGGCTGCCAGCCACCTGAGGCAAACTCCACGCGGTCGACCAGGTCGGGATTGACAAAGCTCAGGCCTTCCTGCTGGGCGGCCGTGACCAAAAACGGCCGGTAAATCTCGATGCCGTTGACGTAGACGAGGTTTTCGTCGTAGTTGCCGCCGCGCACCGAGTAAGTGCTGGTCAGTTCGTTGTTGGCTACCACGCCGGGCAGCGTGGTCAGAATCTTGTTGAAGTCGCCGAAAGCCGACGGAATTTCCTTGGCCGTTCGCGGGTCCAGCTGCGTCAGGCTAACCTGCTCGCGGGTGTCCTCCATGCGCTGCCCGCGCACGGTCACGTTGTCGATGGCCTTTTGATCGGCTTGCAGGGCTACGTCCACTTCCACACGGCCGGCAGCTAGCTCCCGCGCCGAGATGGTCCGCCGCTGGGTGGTGTAGCCGAGGCGGCGCAGCACCAGCACCAGGGGCCGGTCGGCGGCGGGGCGGGCCACCGAAAGGCGGAAGCGGCCCGCGTCATCGGTATTCACGCCGCCGGGCTGGCCTTCCACCGCTACTGACACTTGCTCCAGAGCAGTGCCGGCGGCATCGCGCACGGTACCGCGCAGCTCCACGGTGGCCGCTTGCTCCTGAGCATAACCCGGCGCTGAGACCAGCACCAACGGAGCAGGCAGCCACAGCAGCCCGCGCAGCGCAGCGGCTGTCAGCAAGTGAGTTCGATGTACGACCATTAATTGTCGGCGGCAATAACAGCGGAGAGTTGCGCCCGCATATCGGCCAGCGTGGCGATGGGGTCTGGGGAGTTGAACACGAATGAACCGGCCACCAGCACATCGGCGCCGGCTTCCACCAGCGGCACGGCATTCTCCTGGTTTACACCGCCATCTACTTCAATCAGCGCATCGGAGCCGCAATCAGTCAGCAATTCTTTCAGCTCGGCCACTTTCTGCAGTGTATGCGGGATGAAGCTCTGGCCACCGAAGCCGGGGTTGACGGACATTATGCACACCAAGTCAATATCGGCGGCAATATCCTGCAGCACCCAGGCGGGCGTGTGCGGATTCAATGCCACGCCGGCGCGGCAGCCCAGCTTTTTGATTTGCTGGATTACACGGTGCAGGTGAGGGCAGGCTTCGTAGTGCACGGTCAGGATTTCGGCGCCGGCGTTGCGGAAGGCCTCCAGGTAATTCTGCGGGTCCTCGATCATGAGGTGCACGTCCAGCGGCTGCTTCGCGTGGCGCCGGATGGCTTCGAGCACCGGGATGCCGAAGGAAATGTTCGGCACGAAACGGCCGTCCATGATGTCGCAGTGCAGCCAGTCGGCGGCGCTGCCGGCGAGGCGCTGGGTTTCGGATTGCAGATTGGCAAAATCGGCGGCCAGCAGCGAGGGCGCCAGCAAGGGAGCAATACGGCGGGAGGAACTCATACCGCGAAGGTACAAAAAGGGCCCACCGCGTAACGCGGTGGGCCCGAGAAGAGAAAAAAGGTTATTGTTCGTTGCGGCGGTACGGCTGCCAGTCCAGCTCACCGTTGTCGCGGCGACGCAGGAACACGGTCTGGTCGTCGCGCTGCATTTTGCCGAAGGTCACGTCGCCGCGGCAGTCCAGGCATTTCACCGAGGTGTACTTGAACTTGTCCTGCGCCACGCGGGAAGACAGTTCCAGGTTATCGGAGCCGCACAGGCCACAGGCATGTACATCGGGAAAACTAAGGCGGTCGTACTCAGCCACTACTTCGTGAAACGAGCCGCCCTGCACTGTAAAGTGGAATTGGCGCCGGCCAATTCGCTTGGTTACCATTAATTGAAGCATAGTCAGTATTAACAACCCGCCAACGCGGAAGGTGCCGCTTTATTGCTGAACAAACCGCACCGTCCGGGACGGCAAATCGGCTCCGCCCTCTACCGTACAGGTATAGGTTCCGGGCTTGAGCCCGCCGAGTTGCAGTTCGGCTTTTTCGCCCGTTACGGGCTTCAATTCCTGCTCCGCTACCAAGCTTCCCGTCACACTGTGGACACGTACGCGCAGCGGCCGGCGGCGGTACGCCTCGGGTAGGTACAACGCCAATTCCTGTCCGGCCGGATTGGGGAATACACTCAGTTGATCGGCCGTTGGGCGCGCACTGCTAGAGGAAAGCGGCGTATTGGGGTTAACCAAGTTATAGGCCTGCACAAAGTTCGGAATGCCGTAACCCTTGAAATTGTCGGGGTTGTTGGCCTGCGAGCCGCTACGCTGAAGCCACTGAATAACCTGTTGGGCAGTAAGCGTGGGGTTGGCTTGCCAGAAGCCGGCAGCCATACCGGCCAGAATCGGGCAGGCGTAGGAAGTGCCGTTGCCGCGAATCACGGCGTTGCTCGGAGCCACCGCAGCCGACGCCACACCTTGCGCCGCCAGGTTGGGCTTGATGCGGTTATCGGCCGTCGGACCGATGGAGCTGAAGAACGCCTGGTTGCGCAAGGAGTCTACGGCGCCCACCGTCAGCACGGAGTCGGCATCGGCCGGGGCGCCGATGTAGCGCCACCCGTTGCCGCCATCGTTACCAGCCGAGTTGACTACCAGTATGCCCACGCGGGCGGCCATGGTAGCGGCGCGGCTGGAAATGGCGGTGCGCCCGTTCAGGTCTTGGTACGTGTAATCGCGCGAGGGAAAGTCGAAAGTAGTATAGCCCAGCGAGGAGCTAATGACGTCTACCCCTACCGAATCGGCGTACTCCGCCGCAATTAGCCAGTTGACTTCTTCCACCGGGTGCTCGGAGCGCACATCCTCCGTTATCATGAGATGGTAGCTGGCCTTGGGCGCCGTACCGATGTAATAACCCGACTGGCTGGCCGCCATAGTCGACAGCGTTAGCGTACCGTGGCTGTTCTTCTCGTACACCGTCCGGTCTTTGTCGACGAAGTCAAACGTGCTCAGAATGCGTCCTTCTTGGCGCAGCGGCTCGAAGGCTTGCATTTGATTCACGCCCGGAAAACCCGCATCGAACACGGCAATGTGCATGCCCTCGCCGCGGTAGCCGGCGTTGTGCATGGCTATAGCGCCGATCATATCCGCTTGCCAGTAAGCCTGGCCGTAGGAAGCATTACGAGCCGCGGTGGGCGCGCTTGGTGTGCTGATGCGCGGTGGTACAACTGGCTGGGGCCGCGTGGCGGCTGCACGGTTTAGCGTAGCTGCCGAGCGCACAAATGGCAGAGCCTGCAAGCGGCCGAGCGCGGCCGAGTCACACTCTACCACGGCAGCATTAAACCAGCGCGAAGTGTATACCAGCTGCACCCCGGTAGTATTGCGCACCTGGGTGGTGTAAGTTGGCGACACCGGCAAATCCCTGCCCGAAACGGCAATTCCCTGCCGCTGCCTCCGCTGCACCGAGCGGGCCGAAAGAAAGGCCTGAGGCTGAGTGGCGGTGTAAGGCGTACCGGCTTTGTCGCGGAAGTACACCAGGTGCCGCCGCACCGTGGCCGTCGGGCGCTGCGGTGGCGTGGCAGCCTCGGCTTCCGAACCGACCATCAAACCCAGCAAAAAACACAGGGAAGAAACGCGCATGGGGCAGAATAATGTTAACCCGGACAAGATACTGAATTGTACTTAGCCCTCAAGAGAGTAAACCCCGAGTACTAGTAACATACAGCAGGCTCCTTTGTCTGGGTTCCTTTTTCCGACGCGCATGCTGCACTTGCCTTCTACGCACAACGCCCTCCGGCAGCCAAGGCTACCGGAGGGCGTTGCATAGTGATTTACTGCGTCAGAAGATTATTGCACCAGCGTTTCGCGGCGCTCAGTACCCGTTTGGATGTAGCTGGTACCCACAGAACAGATGTTGGGATTCTGGCAGTAGTTCAGCTTGCGCCACTCCCGGTACACCGGTCCCACTCCCTTGGCGTACACCTGCCGCTGCACATCCAGGTAGATGGCATTGTTCTGGGCTTCATCCAGCGTGGAGGCGGTCGTCGGGTAAGTGCGGTTGCCGACTTCAAACGGCTCCCCCACGGTTTCGTAGCGCCGATTTACGGCCACAATGGTATCCCGGTCGTTGAAGGCGTTCTTGTTCCACTCCTCGCCGCTGCGCACCGGAAACACCAGTTCCACCGTACGCAGGTTGCTGCGGGTGAGCAGCAGGTTGCGCTCGTTCACGGTCAGGGTCTGGATGCTGTCGACGCGCCAGGACGCGGAGGCGTTGTCGCGCACGGAGCGCTCCACTTTATAGGTGAGCTTGCCGGCCGCGTCGCGATACGTTTCCGTCATTCGCTCGCGCAGCTGCGAGGTGGCAGTGGCCGTCACGCGGTTGTCGCGCCAGGTTTTCACCTCCACATTATAGATGCGCTCGGCACCCACCTTCAAGGGGTAGTAATCCTTGCCCATCTCCATGGGAGCTTCGGAAGTGTTTTCACATCCCATCAGCCCCAAGCCCATGGCCAGGCTTGCAGCTACTAATACGCGACGCAGCATAGAATAAAAATTGTTAAACCGTAGCCTGGGCCCCGATAACCGGCAGCGAAATGGGCGCGGCCAGATTACTCGGGCTTCGCTCAATCCAACCGCCCCCTATCACGTCCAGACCTTCGTAAAATACAGCGGCCTGGCCGGGTGCAATGGCGTGAACGGGCTCGGGGAAGTAAACGTACATCTTTCCGTCCTTCTCCTCCAAAAACGACGCCGCGCCCGGGTGATTGTACCGCACTTTCGTAACGGCCGGCACCAGCCCACGGCCTTCCAGCGACGGGTACTTGGCCATGTTCAGCCGCCCCACCACGGTAGCGGTGCGCGCCAGCTCATCGAAGTTGCCGAGTACCACTTCATTGGTTTCGGGTCGAATTTCGACCACGTACGCTGGGTAGCCTAGCGTCACGCCCAGGCCCTTGCGTTGCCCGATGGTGTAAAACGGGTAGCCCTCGTGGGTGCCCACGGCGGTGCCGTCGGTCAGCACGAACTTGCCGCCTTTCACGCGCTCTTCCAGGCCTTCCACGCGGCGCTTCAGGAAGCCGCGGTAGTCATTGTCGGGAATAAAGCAGATTTCGTAGCTCTCCGGCTTGTTCACCAGCTCCATGAAACCGCGGTCAGTGGCCATCTGCCGGATTTCCGATTTGCGCAGCTTGCCCAACGGGAAAATGGTGCGGGCCAGGCTTTCCTGTGACACGCCCCACAAGGCGTATGACTGGTCCTTGCTCTCGTCGAGGCCTTTGCTGATGACGTAGCGCCCATTTTCGTGGCGCACGTTGGCGTAGTGGCCTGTGGCTATGTACTGGCAACCAAGTTGGTCAGCACGGCGCAGCAGAGCATCCCACTTGATGTGGGTGTTGCAAAGCACGCAGGGGTTGGGCGTACGACCGGCCAGGTACTCGTTGGTAAAATCGTCGATGACGTGGTCCCCGAACTCGTTCCGGATATCGATAATGAAGTGCGGGAAGCCGAGTTGCACGGCCACGTCGCGGGCGTCGTTGATGGAATCAAGCGAGCAGCAGCCGGTTTCTTTTTTGGAACCGCCAGCGGTGGCGTAGTCCCAGGTTTTCATGGTCATGCCGACCACTTCGTAGCCCTGCTCGTGCAGCATCACGGCTGCCACGGAGGAATCGATGCCGCCGCTCATGGCGACGAGTACGCGGCCTTTAGCCGGCGCTGAGTTGGTATCTGTATTCATAAGGTAGCGCCCGCGAGGTCAAAGTTCGCGGCCGAAGTGGCAAAGGTAACACACGAAGGCCCGTCCGGGTTTCCTACCTTTGTTTTGGTTAGAGGTGACAGGTAACAAGTGACAGGCGCCCCGTACGCCCTGCTAGCGGTTGGTTACGTGTTACCTACTTCCTGTCACCTGTTACCTTCCTGCCTTGGCACTACTCACCTCCGTAATCGTTCGCGGCGTAAATAATCTTTCCGATGCGCGCTACTGCGCCGGCATGGGCGCCGACTACCTCACCTTCCGTCTCGACCCTACCCTGCCCGGCGCCGTCACGCCCGAACTGGTGCAGGAGCTCAGTAGCTGGGTGGCCGGCGTGCAGATCGTAGGGGAGTTCGACTCCCTGCCCGCTGAGCAAATTAACAGCCTTGCCCAACAGTGCGGCCTGCATGCCGTGCTGCTGCACAGCCTGCGTAGCCCCGAGGAAATGGCGGCCCTGATGCTACCAGCCATGGTGCTCGTCAAGTGGATTCCGGACATGCTGCCCGAAGACGTGGACAATCGGTTTCGTTCCATGGCACCGCATGCCGCGGGCCTGGTGCTAGCCGATTTGCCGCCCCAGCCACTCAGCAATATGCAGCTCGCTCACCTTACCGAACAGGCCCGCACCTACCCCATCTGGTTGGCGCCTGGCTTCGCCACGGCTTCCGTGCGCGAGTTGATAACGATGGTGAGCCCGAAAGGCTTGGTCCTAGAAGGCGGCGACGAAATCCGGCCTGGCCTGCGCGACTTCAGCGAGATGGAAGCCGTATTTGAAGAACTAGAAATAGAATAAGCTCTGCTGGCGGCTCAGGCCATTACGGCCGTCAGCTGCAGGATTTTCTCACCGAACCGCTGTTCACCGTGCACTTGCACGCGTTGGGCAGCGGTTTCGGCGTCTAGCTCCTTGCTAAGCAAGCGCCAGGCCACGGCGCCATCAATGGTGACGGTGGTCGTAGGCATTTCGGAGGGCGCATCTTCCTGCAGAACCCAGTGCTGGCCTTCTTGTCGTAGCCACCAGTGGTAATCGTGCTCCGCTTTTATCACTACTTGCAAGAGCGTACCCTCGGGCGCTGTTACGGCGCGGTAGTGGTGCGGCAGGGCCCGCATGGAAGTACGCAGGTACGGCTCGTACAGGTGGTGTTGCAGCAGTTCGGCCTCGCCGCGCCCCACTGCCTGCCTAATCTGTTGCTGGTGGTGCCACTTTTCGGTGTATTCTCGCGCCACGTGAAACCAGTTCTGGGATTGGCTTTCGCCCGCCCAAGCCACCGAAAACGCTGCCGGTGCCCACGGGTCCAGTGTTTCCAGGAAAGCGGTGTATTCTTTTCCCCACTGCTCCAGCAGTCCTATTACCACTGCCGGGCTTAGCCGGCGCGTGGCCGTAATCCAATCGGCGTTGAGCTGATTCAGAGAAGCCACCAGCCCGTTGTAGTTCGATAAGTCTCCCGAGGGCTGAATGCCTACGTAGCCGTCGCGCAGCATGGAAAGGGTACGCAGGTTGCCATCGAGCAGGTGCAGGGCCACGTCCATCACCTTCCAGCGCGGGGCCAGCGTCTGCCGCTCCCATTCAACGGCGCTCAGACTGCGCAAATAAGTGAGCAGTTGCTCATCAAGTTCCGGAAACAACGCCAGGGTATCGATGGGCAGCTGCTCACTCATGGCTTAGGATTTGGGCTCGAAGGAAAAATGCAGGTATTTGATGGGCACGCCTAGTTCGCGGTATTTCCGCTCGTAGGTGGTTTGAATATCGTAGGCGTGCGGCAATAACCCTGTGGTCTGATACAGATCTTTCGTGTACACCAGATTAGGGGCCTGCCGCTCCTGCAGCAGTTCCAGGCTGTAATCGAAAAGCAGTTCCGAATCAGTCTTGAGGTGTACCAAGCCGCCGGGCCGCAAGAGCTGTTGGTATAGTTCCTGAAAGCGCGGGGCGGTGAGGCGGCGTTTGGTGTCGCCGAGGCGCGGGCGCGGATCGGGAAAAGTAATCCAGATTTCGTCCAGCTCGCCGGGCGCGAAGTGTTCCAGCAGGGTTTCGGCCTGGGTACGCAGAAACCCGACATTCGTGAGGCCTTGCTCTTCGGCCAACTTACTGCCGCGGTGCATCCGCTCCCCTTTGATGTCCAGTCCCAGGAAATTGCGTTCGGGGTAGCGCGCAGCCAGCCCCACGGTGTATTCGCCTTTGCCGCAGCCTACTTCCAGGGTAATGGGATGATCGTTGCGAAAGAAGTCGCTGTGCCACCTGCCGCGCAGGGCGCCGAAGGTTTCTTTACCCGGCTCGATGATGTCGGCGCGTTGCGCATTTTCGGCAAAGCGCTTGAGTTTGATTCGACCCATGAAGGGAAATGTGTACCGGAGTACTAAGTAAGAAGAAGTGAGAAGTCGGTTTTAGGCCTGCAGCCGGAAGTAGTATCAAGCCTGGCCTGGGTACAGGTCGGGCACTTCCGCCACCACGAAGGTGCTTCCCCCCACGTAAATGACGTCCTGCGCAGAGGCCTGCTGCCGGGCCGCTGCCAGGGCTGCGGCTACCGAGCCCCAAGCCTGCCCTGCCAGCCCATGAGCAGCCGCTTGCACTGCCAGCTCGGTGGGCGGCAGCGCGCGAGGAATATTGGCGGCGCAAAAGTAATAAGTCGCGTCGGTTGGTAGTAGTTGGAGCACCTTGCCCAGCTCCTTGTCATTGACCATGCCCAACACCACGTGCAGCCGTTGGTAAGTCAGCCGGTTCAGTTGCTGCACTACCAGCCGAATGCCCGCCTCGTTGTGGGCCGTGTCGCACACCGTCAGTGGCGCCTGCCCAATTACCTGCCAGCGGCCACGCAGCCCCGTCAGCGCCTGCACATCGCGTAGGCCCGTCAAGATATGCTCGTCGCTAATGGCGAAGCCCTGCCGCCGTAACTCTTCCACCACCGCCAATACTCCAGCCAAGTTCAGGCGTTGATAATCGCCCACCAAGCCTAGTTCGGCATCGTGAAACCAGACTTCTCTACCACGCCACACGCGCAAATGTTGACTGGCCGCGGCGGGTTCATCGTGCAGCAGCTCGGCGCGGTATTGGGTATCGGCAAAGGTTAGCGGAGCGCCTTGCTGCTGCGCCACTTGTTGAAACACCGGGGCGGTTTCGGGTTGCGTCTGGCTGATGACGGCCGGGACACCGGGCTTGATAATACCCGCCTTTTCGGCAGCAATCTGCGGCAGCGTATCGCCCAAAATAGCTTGGTGGTCGTAGCTGATGTTGGTAATCAGCGAAACCAGCGGCGTAATGATGTTGGTGGAATCCAAGCGGCCGCCCAGCCCTACTTCTATCACCGCAATATCCACCTGCTCGGCCGCGAAGTAATCGTAGCACAGCGCCACGCACATCTCGAAAAACGACGGCTGGTTTTGTTCAAACAGGTCGCGCCACTTTTCCACCCAAGCCACTAAGTAGTCAGGCGCCAGCTCTTGCCCGTTTAGCCGGATGCGCTCCGTGAACTCGCGCAGGTGCGGCGAGGTGTACAAGCCGGTCTTGTACCCGGCGCTTTGCAGGATGGCCGCCAGCAAGTGTGAGCTGCTTCCCTTGCCGTTGGTGCCGGCCACGTGCACGCTGCGAAAGCGGCGCTCCGGGTGACCTAGCACCTCGCTCAGCCGCTGGATTCCCTGCAGGCCGTTTTTGAACCCGGCCGCGCCCACCCGCTGAAACATGGGCAGCCGGGTGTACAGGTACTCGAGGGTTTCGGCGTAAGTCATGGCGAGGAAAAGAATCAGGGCGCAAAAAAACGCCGCCGGCCGGAGAAAACCGACCGACGGCGCTGAATTCCCTACGGAAGCAGGCTATTCTACCCGGAAACGGTAAGTGTAAAAGCCAGTAGCTCCGCCTGTACCGCCCTTCACCCGGCGGAAGGTGGCTTTGTTGCTCACGGCATCAATGCATGCCTGCACCTGCCGCGAAGACATGTTGCTGGCCACCTTGGTTACCGAAATAATTTCGCCGTCTTCGTCGATGCGAATTTTCAGGCGGACGTAACCGCCTTCGTTATCGAGGGGCTCCACGCGGGGCGTAGTTTCGAAAGCCCAGCCGCTGTTGCCGAAACCGTCGCCCATGCCGTCGCCGCCCCCGCTACCGCCACCGCTGCCGGGGGTGCCGTAAAGGGCGCGGCCGTCAAGGGTGCCGTCGGGGCTGCCCTGGTCGCCCACGCTGCCGGGCCGGTCGCCGTTGTTGTTGCCGGCGGCTTGGCTGCTCGTGCCGCTGGTGCCGTTGCCGCCAGTGTTGGCCGTGGCGCCGCGGGGCGTAAACAAGGCCCGCTGGTTGACTTTGGGTTGCTCCGGTTCTGGCTGCTTAGCGGGTTCTTCGCGGGGCTTTGCCGGTGGGGCTTTGTCTACTGGTGGCACCTTTACGTCGGTTTCCTCCACGTCGCTGGTCACGATCTTTTCCTGCGGCGACTCTTGCACCGGTGTTACCGGCTGCCGGGCCTGCTGCGGCTCGGGGTCGGGCTGCTGGGCAGGCGGGCGGCTGTCTTCACGGTTGGGCGAGTCGTTGGCGGGCGCGGTGGTCTGGTTATCGCCGTAGCCGGCCTCATCCAGTCCGTAGTTCAGTTCCACGCCGCCACCGCCGGTGAGCACCACATCGTCGGGCGGGTTCTTGAACACAATCAGCAGAAACAACGCAGCCAGCAGCCCGTGCAGCACCACGGTCCCGATGAGGGCCTCGCGGCGGTGCTCCTGGCGAAATTCAACGGCCATGGTATGTGCGGTTTGAAAAGTTCTTCTAAAACAACGCCCCGGTGCGTCTGAGGTTCCAGGTCACCGGGGCAAGTTACGGGCCAAGCCCTGTGGTATAGTTGGCTTGGCCTTACCCACCCGCCTGCTCGGCGGCCGTGGCCATTACCATTTTAATCTTGAGGCGGTTGCCAATCTCCAATACATCTACCAGCTTCTGCACGTTCAATGCTTTGTCGACGCGCAGCACGACGGTGGTCTGATCGGCTTCGGTGGTGCGGCGGCGCAGGGCATCTTCCAGCCCGCCGGCCGCTACCGGCGTGCGGTCTAGGAAGTACTGCCCATCGGCCGTTACCGATACGTTGATCGTCTGCTTCATTACGGCCTTGCCCGAGCGGGCGTTGGGCAGCAGCAGCTTAATCACGTTGGGATTGACCATCGTCGAGACGATCAGGAAGAACAACATCAGGAAGAACATGATGTCGTTCATCGCTCCGGTCTCGACGTGCGAGGCAAGCTTACGACGACGGCTTAAATCCATGGGTGAATGGTTGAAATATCAAATGGTTAAACGGTTGATTGTTCTGCCAGAACGACCAGCCATTTAACCACCCGACCATTTTATCAATTAGTTATCCTGAAGAATGTCCATGAACTCGATGGCCGAGTTTTCCATACGGAACACCAGGCGCTCTACCATGATAGTCAGCCAATGGTAGCCGGTGTGGGCAATGATGCCTACGATCAGACCAGCAGCCGACGTCACCATCTTAGTGTACAGACCGCCCGAAATCTGGGCAATACCGAAGTCACCGGTGGTGCTGATGGCGTAGAAGATTTTGATAACCCCGATGATAGTACCCACGAAGCCGAGCATCGGGGCAATACCGGCGATGATGCCGAGAATGCTGATGTTCTTCTCGAGGCGGGCAATTTCTACTTTGCCTACGTTCTCAACGCTGGTTTCAATCTCTTTCAGCGGCAGGCCGATGCGGCGAATGCCTTTCTCAATCATGCGCGCCAGCGGCGAAGCCGTTTGGGCGGTGAGCATCTTAGCGCCCTGCAGGTCGCCTTTTACCATCAGGTTCCGAATTTGGTTCATGAACCCTTCGGGCAGCGCCGCGGCTTTCCGAATGGTGATGTACCGCTCGATGATGATGTAAATGGAGATGAATGACAGCACAAAAATCGGCAGCATAACCCAGCCTCCTTGGAAGACCAGATCAATAACCGACAAGGAATCAGGTTGGGCTCCGGGAGCGGCAGCGGCGGCCGCATCCGGGTTGGCGGTGGAGTCGGCTGCAGCGGTGGTTATCTGCAGCAGGAAGGGTGAAAACATGTTAATAGTTAAGTACCATGATGTCTTTGCCGTACTGCTGACGCAGGGCGGGCAGGCTTTTGTAGGCCGATGCCTGATCGGTGTAATCGGCGACGGAAAGGCGGAAGTAGCGGCTGCCTTTCACAAGCTTCGTACCCCGGCGGGGCATCAATACCTGGGCCGTTTTGCCCTTGGCAGCCATGTTCTTGCGGGCCTTCTCCACCGAGTTCCAGGTGTTGAAGCTGCCCACCACTACGTAGAAACGATTGGTGCTGCCGGAAATTGTGGTATTGCCGCTGCTAGCCGCCGGTGCCGCTACTGACGCAGTTGCCTTAGCCGGGGTTGCAACCTTCACGGGCGCGGTGGGCTTGGCAGCCTCCGCCGGAGCTGCCACTTCGGCGCTGCTAGCGGCCGGTTCAGTTGCCGGCCATCCGATTTCCGGTTGGGCTTCGGGCGTACCATCCGGCACTGCTGTTTCCGCCCATACGGGCGCGGCCAAGTTAGCGGCCTGTACGACTTTGGCGGGCCCGGGCTCCGGCTTAAAGAAGCTCAGGCGCCACTCGTCCGGCAGGTTTCCCAGCGACAAAGCCGCCTGGTAATTAGCCGCAAACGCTAAGCCTAAAGACAATACCACTAGGCTGGACGTAACCCACCGGCGCACACCGCTCCGTCGTCCGGCCGCCAGTAGTGGCTGAGCAGGCTGGTGGCTTCGCTCGCGGGCCATCAGCGCATCGGTTGCGCGCACGGGGCGCGAAGTCAGCTCGGGCAGGCCGTAGCTGGCGGGTAGCAGGTTTTGCTGGCCAGTGTATTCAAAATCGAGGCCGCTGCCGGGCAGGCGGCGAAACACGCCAATTCCCGGTAGTTCGGTGCGCTGCTGCTCATCAAGCTCCTGTTGCATGCGGACCACGGCATCACGCACTTGCTGGCGGGCCTGCGCGGCCCCCACGGCATTGGTGCGACTGATGGCATCCACCAGCAGGCCGTCGTTGCGGGTCAGGGCCTGGTTGAAAGCCACCCGTTTGGTCGGGGGAGCCAGCGTGTGGCGGACCGGGTGAAGGCGCGCGGGCTCATAATCCGCAATTAGGCCGCCAAAATCCGGGATAATGACACAGTCATGGTCCCGGAGCAGGTGCTGGATGTGGTCAGTTAGCTGCAAAGTGTGGTCAGTTAGCTGCACGAATGCTGGTTGATACTCAATCAGGCTCCTCTATCTGCCACCCGAGCCGCCCAACTCCTTGCTTACACAAGCAGCCGGCGGCTCGGCAACACAGAGGCTATCAGCCGCTTAGAACTGGTAGCCCGCGCCGGCAAGTACGTTGATGCCCTTGGACGGATAGTTCAAGAAACGCTCGTACTTGCGGCCCAGTAGGTTGTTGCCCAAAACAAAGAAAGACAGATTTTCTGAAAAGCGGTAATCGGCGCGCAGGTTCAGGTCGATAACGGCGTCGGTCTGACGGCGTATTTCGTTGAATTGAACGGGCAACGTTGCCGTACGCCGCAGCACTGAACCGTAGCTGGAGCTGAGCACGTACAGCTCGCTGCCTAGCATGAGCTTATCGTTCGTGTTGTACGAAGCAAAGAATACCCCCTGGAAGTTGGGCCGGTGGAAAGGCTCCTGCAGCGTACGCACGTTGTAGCGGTTGTAATCCAGCTTGGCGCCCACGCGTACCCGCTCGGCGGCGTTGTAAATCAGCTCGCCGTGCACGTTCAGGAACTGGGTGGCTTTGCGGTCATACACCAAATCAAACTTCGTGGAGTCGCGGCGCGAGTTGTTATAGAAGTACAGGTTCCGGTCGTTAGCCATGGTCACCTTCACCGAAGCCTGCAAGGCCCGAGCTGGCGCGGCATTGAAGCCGAAGAATACCGTGGGGCCGCGGCGGGTGTCGGCCACGCGCTGCTGGGAGTTTAGCCAGGCGTTTTCCTGGCTTAGCTCATACAGCGACACGCGCTGCATGCCGCCGCCCAGGCCGCCGAACAGCACAAATTTGTCTTCCACCACGGCGTAGCCCACGCGCACGGCCGGAAACACGTTCACCTGCTTGGCCCGGTTGATGGTGTCGCCGGTGTAGCCCAGCGTGGCCCCCACCGATACATCCAGCCGACCGGCAATGTTCTGCTCATAGGCCGCCACCACCTGCACAAACGGCCGGCTCACCGACAGCGCCGAGTCTTTCTGCGAGATAAATGACAGGTCGCCATCCAGCCGTACGCGGCCCTTTTCGGTCACGTAGTAGGCCGTCCGGAGCTGCGCATACGGGTCCGATTCCTTGGCTTGGAAGCGGTCCTGCCAATAGCGGTAGCCCGCGCCGAGGTCGTACTGGAATTTGGCGTTGGTGTCGCGGTTGCGCAGAAACACCTGCGCATCCACGCGGTAGAATACCTGCCGGATGTCGTTTGGGTCGGGCTTGGGCTCTATGTTTGGGCTGTAGCCGTAAAAGTTGGCCCGGTCACGGCCGAAGTTCACCTTCGCCCCGAGCGTCATCGGCCCGTTGTAGGTTTCGCCACGCAGGCCCAGCCGGCTCTGACTCACGGCCGAGTTGCGTCCGTCTACCGGCCCGCGGGCCGACGATAGGTGCCGCAGATCAAGGCCGAACGCGTGGTCCTGGTTGCGGGTGGTGTGCAGGTGCGCTTCGCCAAACAGCGAGGCGTAGTTGCCCACGCCCAGTCGGGCGTAATTGCCCTGCAGCGGCTCCAACTCGTCCTGCTTGATGGTCAGTACCCGTACCGAGGGGTTCAGGTTCTGGCTGGGCAGGCGGAAGTCAGGGAAGGTGTAGCGCACCGTGCGGTCGGCCTGAGCCGGCGCGGCTATCTCCACCTTATCGTAGTTGCGGGAAGCTTCGGGCAATTGGTTTTCCCGCTCCTTTACGATTTCAATTTCCGCTTCTTCAATTCGGCCGGTACGCGGCTTGGGTTTGGTGGGCTGCTGGGCCAAAGTTGGCACGGCGGCGGCGGTCAGCAGGGCCGCTAGGGTAAGGCGTTGGGAAGAACTAACGCTCATGAAAAGCTTGGGCTTGGGAGCTGACGCAGCTTCAGGTATTACTATACCTTGGCCGCATCAGCTCATTCAAGTTCAACTGATTATTTTCTAAACGACACGATTATTCCTCCTCCGACGCCGGAGCATCCTGCGTCGGAGCCGCCGTATCGGTATTGGTGGTATCGGAAGCCGGCACCAACGACTGCCGGGCGTTCTTGCCTGCGGCCGCCTTGACCGGCGCTTTGGCCCCGGGCTTGGTAGTGGTAGGCTTGGTGGTGCCTTTGCCGCTGCCCGCGGGCTGCGTGCCTGCGCCTTCCAAGGCCGCCAAGCGCTGCTTAGCGGCTTCCACCACTTCCGCCACCGGGAATTTGTTGTCGATGATGGAGTTCAGCGTGGCGCGGGCCTGGAAGGTTTCGCCCTGGTCCTTGTAGATGTCGGCGATGAGCAGAAAGGCGCGGCCTAGCCAGAGGTCAAACTGGTTGAAGCTGGAGTTGACTCTAAAGGCTGCGTCCAGTGCCGGTTCGTACTTCTTCTGCTGGTACAGCGCGTCGGCCAGCAAGTATTGGGCTTCGGCCCCGCTTACGTCGGTAGCCTTGGCCGCTTCTGCCAGGCTGGTTACGGCTTGGTCAAGGTTGCCGGCCTTGTGGTCGGCCTTACCGATGTACAGGCGGGCGGCGCTGATGATGGTGGGCGTAGCACTGCCTTCGGCGATGATTTCGCCGGCTACCCGCTTAGTGCCGGCAAAGTCGCCGGCCTCGTAGTAGCTGCGCGTCAGGCCCAGGCCAGCCGTGGCCCGCTCCCGGGCTACACGGGTGCTCTGCCGCAGCCGCTCGTAGTACTTGGCCGCCTCGGGGTAATTTTTGTTTTCGAACTCCAGCTCGGCCACGCGGGCCACTGCGCGGTTCACGAATTCGCTTTTGCCTTCGTCAACCACAGCGCGCAGGCGCGGCAGTGCTTCCTGCTTCTTACCCGTTTTCAAGTACGAATCGGCCAGGAAGAAGCGCGCATCTGCTGACAAGGCGCTGGTGTTATACTGCTTCAGGTAAGCCTCCAGACGGGGCAAGGCCTGCGCGTACTTCTCGGCCAGGTACAGCGACTTTGCGGCCTCAAATTCCACGTTCTCCACCGACTTGTCGTCGGGGTTGGTGGCTTTGAACTGCGCCAGGGCCTGATCGAATTCCTCGGTGCGGCCCAGAGCCGTGAGACTTTCCTGCAGGCTGTAAATAGCGTTGGAAGCCGACTTCGTGCGCGGGAACTGCTGCAGCACCTGCTTGAAATCGGTCACCGCTTTGTCGTGCTGCTGCAGGTTCTGGTAGGCCGTGCCGCGCTTGAGCAGGGCCTGCGGAATCAGCGGGGAGTTCGGGCGGTTGTTGATCAGGCGGGTAAAGCCTTCCACAGCCGGCTGAAAGTTTCCGCCCTCGTAGTCGAGCTGCGCCTGCTGGTACACGGCGTCATCAGCGTAGCGCGAGCTGGGCGAGGTGCGGATCAGCGTCTGCAGGGTTTTGGCGGCCTCGTCGCGGCGGCCCGACTGGCTTTGGGCTAGGCTCTTCTGGTAGTAAGCAAAGTCCTTGTCGGCTGCATTGGCCTGAATGACTTTGTCGTACAGTTCAATGGCCTGATTGTAGTTTTTGGCCACGTAGTACGTGTCGGCCAGGCGCAGCGTCACGTCGTAGTAATTCGGGTCGTTGGCGGGCTTAGCGGCGCCGTCGGCCAGATACTGCTGGAAGTACGGCCGGGCTTGGTCGTACTTCTTCGTGTTGTAGTACGCGTAGCCGAGGCCGTAACGGGCTTTCTGGTCGTAGTCGGACTTGGCGGCGGCGCCCGAGCGCGTGGTGCGCAGCGCGGCGGTGTAGCTCTGAATGGCCGGGTTGTACTCCTGCCCGATGCTGTATACCTCGCCGCGCAGCACTTCGGCAGCGGCGCGCAGCGTTTCGTCCTGCGGGTACTTCAAGCTTTTGTCCAGCAACGGCAGGGCTTGCTGGTACTGGCCGTTGTTGTAAAGCGTGGCGGCCTGGTAGTAGGCCACGCGCTGGTAGGTGGCATTCAGCTTGGGTGTGCGCTCGTCGAGGCCGTCGAGGTAGCGCAGGGCGCGGGCGTAGTCGGTGCTACCCAAGTAGGCATCGGAGAGCAGGTCGTCGGCAATGGCGCGGTTCTTCGAGCGCGGGTACTTCTTGCCGAAGTCTTCCAGGGCCGTCACGGCTTCGGCCGTATTGCCCAGCTCGTAGCTTACCTGCGCGTACTTGAGTGCTGCACTCTCTGCTACCTGTTTGTCGAAGGTGGCCTTACGAGCCGCGTCAAAAGAGTTTAGGGCTTGCTGCTTGGCGTTGGTTTGCAGGTAGCTCAGGCCAAGGTGATAGGCCGCATTCTGGCCCAGCGAGTCTCGACCCGCTGCAATGTTCTTAAACGAGCCGATGGCGCCCTTAAAGTCGCCCTGCTTGAAGTTGGCGTAGCCGATTTTGTACTGCACCAGCGGGTCGATTTTCTTCCGGCCGGCAGCGTACTTATCGAAGTACTCCGCCGATTTGGCCCAGTCCCCTTTCTGGTAAAAGGCGTCGCCTACGAGCAGCTGAATCTCGTCGGCCGACTGCGGCGGGGGCGTCTGGGCCAGCACCTTGGTGCCGTACTCGATGAGCCCGTTGGTGTTACCTTCCTTGTAGTAAATCTGGCTCATGATGGCCGGCACTACGGGGCGGTAGGCGTCGTTTTGCTCGGCCACGCTCAGGTCCTGCCGGGCCGCAGCGTAGTTGCCGTCGCGATACGCCAGGTAGCCGGCGTAGTACGAGGAGGCGTAGCGGTACTGGTGGTTGCCCTGCTTGTTGCGGTCGAAGATGATCCTAGCCTTGTCGAATTCCTTCAGCGAAAAGTGGCTGTAGGCCTGTTTGAACTCCGTCTCAGCGCGCTGATCGGCCGTCAGGTTATCGGGCGCCACGCGAGCGAAGTACTCCACGGCCCGCTTGTGGTCCTTTTTGGCGAAGTAGAACTTGCCGAGCTCGAAGTACGCCGACGCGGCGCGCGGGTGGGCCGGGTTGTTGCCGGCGAAGGCCAGGATGCGGCTTTCCGAATCAGGATGCAGCAGGTACAGCCCGCTTACGGCGTAGTAGTACTCGGCGTCGGCGGTTCGGTCGCGCAGGTCGCCGGTGCGGCGGGGCGTGGCTTCGAGGTACTGCTGAAAGGCCGTTTGGGCAGCACCGTACTGGGCGCGGTCAAACAGCTCTAAGCCCTCAAAGTAGAAACGTTCTTCGTTGGTAAACTTCTGGGTGTGCTGGGCCTGCAAGGCCAGCGGCGTCGCGGCGCTGAGCGAAGCCGCCAGCGCCAGGCGGGGAAATAACTTCATTGGCGGAGCGTAGCGAGAAGGCGGGCGCACCGGCCCGATTAGCTCAAAAGTAGGGAAAAATGCCCGCGGGTTGCGGCCGGGCGGCGTCTTTCAACGCTGAATAGGCAGAAAGTGATACAAGCGGGCCCGCCGAACCTTTAATCCGAACCTCATCCGTTCGTACCAATGACGACATCAGCCTGCTCCCGGCACCACCCAGCTCCCCTGTCTCCGGTGTCAGTCCACCCTTACGCAGTTCCCGGGTCGCCGGCTTTGATACGGGCATCGAAGCCAAACTCCTCCCGCGCCACGATGCGGATGCGCTTGAAGTCGGGGTGGCGGCTGTGCAGGATGTAGTTACTCTCCTGCGATACGATGGACGACGGCACCCGCAGCACGGCCGAGCGCCGGGCCTCGTACCAGGCGCTGCCCAGGGGCTGACACACGGCGTAGCGGCTGGCCTTTTCCCAGCCAGCCGGCAGGTCGCTCAGCTTGATTTCCTCCACCAGCAGGTCGTCGGGTACATCGATGACGAGCACTCGAAACTGGTCGTTTAGACCTTCGCCGCTCCGGTGCACCACGTTTTCGAGGCAGGCCAGCGCCCGGCTAGCGGCCGTGTAGATGACGAATTGATCCTTATAATTCCACCGCGCCCGGTAGCCCGAGGCAAACAGATCATCGGCGTACTTGGCCAGGCAGATACGGTATACCAGCATGGGCGGCTACGACAAGTCGCCGTGGGCAATGCGCTGCAGCTCCTCGGCCACCAGATCGATGCCGCCACTGGTTTCGAGCAGACGCAGGGGCACCTCCTGGTCGAGGCCGTGAGCGGGCTTGTCGAGCCAGCGCAGAAAGGCGGCGGCTTCGCCGAACACCTCCACGCCGAGGTTATAGAGGGCAATGATTTTAAGTGTCTTCTCGCTGGAGGCGGCGCTGAGCGGCTTTTTCTCCTGCGAGTAGTTGCGAAGCGTTTTGGTCGACAGCTCGTAAATGGCTTCCAACTCGTGGGCTTGCAGTTGAAAAGCCTCGGCTACTTCGAAAGCCGTGGCAGCGGGCACACCCTTGCGGGCTTCCAATACCAAGGCAAAAGAATCGCGCCCGGCGAGGCCCCAGGCCGCCCATTTCTTGCGCAGCGCCACAGGCAGGGCCGCCGGGTCTTTGTGTTTGGTGCTAGTGGCTGTCATAGGTGTGGGTGTTAGCGGGTCGAACTTATGGAAATTTTTCCTTGTAACGAGGAAATTTTTCTTTTGGGTTCCAAGCGCCTCTTCACACCATTGCCTTGATGCCCTCTTAATGGCCCGAAAACCGGAATTCAGCTGGAGTCAGGCCCGTTTTGCTTTTGAATAAGCGGTTGAAATACTGCGGGTATTCGAAGCCCAGCTGAAAGGCCGTTTCGTTGATCGACAGCGAAGTGGTCAGCAGCAGGCGCTTGGCTTTTTCGATCAGGCAGAGGTGAATGTGCTGCTGCGTATTCTGCCCCGTGAGCGTGCGCAACAGGTCGCTCAGGTAAGCTGGCGACACGTGCAATTCGTCGGCGAAGTATTGCACCGTGGGCAAGGGCTGCTCGCCATCGTGAGTAAAATAAGCTGTCAGTAGCTCCTCGAAACGGCTCAGCAGGTCGTGCGTGGCCGGGCGGCGCGTGAGGAACTGCCGGTGGTAAAAGCGGTTGGCGTAGCTGAGCAGCAACTCTAGCTGCGACACCAGCACGTCGTGACTGAAGCCATCGATAGTTTGTTCATGCTCGCGGCGGATGCTGTCGACCAACGCGGCCAGTGTTTTTTCTTCACTGTCCGAGAGATGCAGCGCCTCGTTTACTTGGTACGAAAAGAATCCGTAGCCCGCTATTTTTTTGCCCAAGGGGTACTTGTTCAGCAAGTCGGGCGCAAAAACCAACATCCAGCCGCTTATCTCGGAAATATCAATCGGCTCACTGGCGTCGCAGCGCTGGCCAGGAGCGTAAAATGCCAGTACTCCTTGGCTGAAATCGTAGGACCGGTGCCCGTACCGCAGTAAGCCCTTCAAGTTTTTCTTCAGCGAAATAATGTACAGCTGCCGCAGCGTAGCGCCTGCCGGCGGGGTTAGCTCCCGGGCTTTCTCCAAGTCAATAACCGCAAGGAGCGGGTGTGCGGGCGGCGGGAATCCGAAATGTTGAGTGAAATCCGAAACCGTATTCAGCACCCGAAATTCTTGGGCAGGCTGTTTCATAACACAGAGCAACAAACTATTCAACGAAATAAACCGTCCGGAGCGGGCAGGCCATGCGGCGTTCCCGCTCCGGATATGGTCCTACGAACTGCCTACAAGCTTTCAGGGTAAGCGGCACCTGCGGTACTACCAACCGGCATGATGGCATCCAGTTCAGCCAGTTCCTCCGCCGACAGCGTCAGGTCGGCAGCAGCCACGTTCTGTTCCAGGTAGCTGCGGCGCTTGGTGCCGGGAATGGCTACTACGCCCTGCGCCAGCACCCAAGCCAGGGCCAGTTGCGCGGCTGTTACGCCCTTGGCGGTGGCCAACGCCTGCAGCTTCTCCACGAGAACGATGTTTTTGTAGAAATTCTCGCCTTGATAACGCGGGAAGAAGCGGCGCGAATCGTTGGGCTCGAAATCATCCGGCGTTTTGATATCGCCCGATAAAAAGCCGCGCCCCAACGGCGAGTAGGCGACAAAGCCAATGCCCAGTTGCTGTGCGGCCAGCAGAACTCCCTCTTCTTCCACGTGGCGGTCAAACAGTGAGTATTCCGTTTGTAGGGCCGTAATCGGGTGGACTGCGTGCCCACGGTGCAGCAGCTCAGCCGACACTTCCGATAGGCCTAGGCAACGCACCTTGCCTTCTTTCACCAGCTCGGCCATGGCACCCACGCTTTCCTCGATGGGCACATCCGGGTCGACGCGGTGCAGGTAGTAAAGGTCAACGTAATCGGTTTTCAGATTGCGCAGGGAGCGTTCAATCGACTTGCGCACATATTCGGGCCGGCCGTTATACTTGCCGGTCCAGTTCTCGTTATCGTCGATTTCGAAACCGAATTTGGTGGCGAGGATAACCTCCTGCCGACGGCCCTTAATGGCTTGGCCGACCAGTCGCTCGTTGAGCATGGGGCCGTACAGATCGGCCGTATCGAGCAAATTAATGCCTAGCTCCAGGGCCCGATGCAGAGTGGCCAGACTCTCAGCTTCGTCGGCCGCGCCGTACACGCTCATGCCGTTGATGCCACCGGTCATGCCCATGCAGCCCAGACCTTCTACGGGTACTTCCAGGCCTTGCTTGCCCAAGGCAATGCGTTTGATTGTGCTCATGCAGTGCTGTAAGGAAATGGTGTTGAAAATTTTTCCTTACAAAGGTCCAAGCACCTTGCCGGGCTGGCATTATACAAACCGGCGCTTCTGCAACACAAAACGCCGCTCCGACCTACCCCAGCACCGCCACCGGCACCTGCGGGTGCAGTATCATAAACACCAGTTCCTGCAGGATATCCGCCTCCGACATCGAACCCGACTCCACGCCCTTGCTCTGCAGATCGGCCCGACGAATCAGGCGAATGATGTCGCGCACGCGCTGGTACGGAAACACCTTAAGGGCCTGCTGGTACTCCTTCTGGGCGAAGCTGTTGGCCACCCCGATCTTCTTCCAGTCGGCCGGCGAAGGATTTGGGATAGTGTGCAGCTGCAACAGGCGCAGGAAGAAGTTGAAGAGTAGGGTCAGATTGGGGATAAGCGGGTTGTCCTTGGGGTTCAGCGCAAAGTGCTGAATGATGCGGTTGGCCTTGAGCACATCGCGCATAATCAGCGCCTTCTGCAGCTCGAAGATGTTGTAGTCCTTGCTGATGCCCACCATGCGCTGCACCGTGGCCGCGTCGATGGGCTGGCCCGGCTGCAGGTTCAGCTCGATCTTCTGAATTTCGCCCAGCAGACGGCCCAGGTCGGCGCCGATGTACTCGCTGAGCAGCTGCACGGCCTCGTCGTGAATGGGGCGCTGGCGGCTTTTCATCGTGGCCTGCAGCCACTGCGGCACCTGGTAGTCGCGCAGCTTATCGGAGGTGAGCAGCGTGGCGTGCTCGGTCATGAGTTTGCCGAGCTTTTTGCGGCCATCGAGGCACTTGTGCTTGTGCGCGAAGACGAGCACCGTGCTTGGCAGCGGATTTTTCAGGTAGGCTTCCAGCATGGTCTGGCCGGCCTCTCCTTCTAGCCCCGGCAGGTTCTGGGCTTCCTTCACAATAACGACGGTACGCTCGGCCATCATCGGAAAGCGCCGCGCCTGGCCTAGCACCGTCGGAATGTCGGAGTCCTTGCCGTAGAGCACCACTTGGTTGAAGCCCTTGTCAGCCTCGCTGAGCGCGTTTTTCTCTATAAAGTCCGACACCAGGTCGATATAGTACGGCTCCTCCCCTTGCAGAAAATACACCGGTGCAAACTGCCGCTTTTGCAGCTGCTGCATGATCTGATCGGCGCTAAGTGCGGGCATGAAAAGTTAGGCTAAAGGTTGAAGCAAGATGCTACCCCGCCGATGAGGCGGCAGCAACATTTGCAAAGGTAACGCAGGCCTGTACCTTTCGTGGCACATTTCACGCTGCGCTATGCTCGTTTCGGCCCCTGTTCTGACCACCCGCACCATGCGGGTAAGTCTCTGGCTTTTTGTGCTGGCTACCGGCAAGTTTCTGCTACAGTTGCTGCTCTCGGGCCGCTACGGCCTGCACCGCGACGAGTACCTCTACCTCGATATGGGCCACCACTTGGCTTGGGGCTACAAGGAAATTCCGCCGCTGCTGGCGCCCTTTGCGTGGCTAGCGCAGGCGGGACTGGGGCACAACGTATGGGCGGTAAAATTCTTCCCGGCTCTCTTCGGCGGGGTCACGGTGTTGCTGGCCGGCCTGATAGCCCGCGAAGCTGGCGGAGGCCGCTGGGCGCAGCTAGCCACTGGGCTGGCCGTGGCGCTGTCGCCGGTGTACTTGGCCATGCACGGGCTGTTTCAGCCCAACTTTCTGGATGTGTTTTTCTGGACGCTGTACGGCTTCCTGATTGTTCGCTTCGTGCGCCGCCACGAGCCGCTGCTGCTGCTCTGGCTGGGCTTGGCCGTTGGGTTGGGGCTGCTGGCGAAGTACACCACGGCGTTTTACGTAGCGGCCCTGTTGCTAGCCTTGCTGCTCACGCCGGCCGAACGTCCTTGGCTGGCTACGCGCTGGTTTTGGCTAGCCGTGGGCTTGGCCGGGTTAGTTTTTCTCCCGAACCTCATCTGGCAGGCCACGCACCACTGGCCGGTGCTGGGTCACATGAACAAGCTGCAGGAAACCCAGCTCACGCACGTTTCGCCGGTTGACTTTCTGGTCGAGCAGCTGCTCATGACACTGACCGGCGCGGTGCTGTGGCTGGCCGGGCTGTGGTTCGGCTTCACCCGTGCGGGCCGCCCTTACCGGCCGCTGGCTTTGGCCTATTTAGTTGTTATCGGCTTGCTCTTGCTTAGCCGGGGCAAAAACTACTACGCCGCCGCCGTGTACCCGCCGCTGATGGCGCTGGGTGCGGTGTCTCTCGAACAGAAAAGCCGCCCGGCGCTGGTCGGTGCATTGGTCGCAGGCGTGCTACTGTCGGCTCCCATCATACCGGCCATTTTGCCCGTGTTTTCCATTGAAGGCCTGAGCAACTATATAAACAAGGTATCATTTCTGCGGGCCCTTACCCGCTGGGAAGACGGACGGCAGCACAGCCTTCCGCAGGATGTGGCCGACATGCACGGCTGGAACGAATACGCGCCGCTGGTGCAGCAGGCGCTGCAGCGCCTTACGCCCGCAGAACGCGCCCACTGCATCATCTACGGCGACAACTACGGCCAGGCTGGCGCCATGAACTGGCACGGCCCAGCGCTGGGCTTGCCACGCTGCTACACCCTCAACGGCTCCAATTCTTACTGGATGCCCGCACCCGACAACGTTAGTGCCTTCATCTACCTCAACGAAGGAGACGGTCCCAAAGACCTGCAGCAAGCTTTCGGCAGGATGGAAATCGTTGGACGGGTGCAGAGCCCATACGCCCGCATTCGGGGCAGCGAAGTGCTGCTCTTCCGCCAGCCCAAGGACGACTTGCGGCCCTTCGTCAGAAAGCGCATACGTGAAGCTCAGCAAGGCTTTGAATGATGCAGCAGCGTTTAGCCCACGTTTGACCAAACACTTCCGACCAGCCATTTGCCTGCTACCCAGCCCCCGAATGCGGACTGAAGCCTACGTTACATGGCTCGGCCGTTTTGCTGCTTACCTTTGCAGCATCTTGAGACTTTTCGTTTGTGGTTCGCCGCTAGCAGCTACTCGCAGCAGCACAGCTAGCCGAGAATGGACCTAAAAAACGAGAAGCCGACAACGAAAACGACTAACCTAATGTCCTTGATTGAAGAACTGCGCTGGCGCGGCATGTTTCACGACATGATGCCAGGCACCGACGAGCACCTGCAGAACAACGCGCCCATCACCGGCTACATCGGCTTCGACCCCACGGCGTCTTCCCTGCACATCGGTAACCTGGCCACCATCATGCTGCTGGTGCACCTGCAGCGCGCCGGCCACCGCCCCGTAGCCCTGGTAGGTGGCGCCACCGGCATGATCGGCGACCCCTCAGGCAAGTCGGCCGAGCGCAACCTGCTCGATGAAGACGCGCTGCGCCGCAACCAGGCCGGCATCAAGGCCCAGTTGGAGAAGTTTCTGGACTTCTCGGAAGGCCCCACCGGTGCCTTGGTGGTCAACAACTACGAATGGTTCAAGGACTTCGGCTTTCTGCAGTTCCTGCGCGAGGTGGGCAAGCACCTTACCGTCAATTACATGATGGCCAAGGACTCGGTAAAGCGCCGTATCAGCGGCAACGAGGAAAGTGGCGCCGAAGGCCTGAGCTACACTGAATTCACCTACCAGCTGCTGCAGGGCTACGACTTCTACCACCTCTACAAAACCCTCGGCATTACGCTGCAGATGGGTGCTTCTGACCAGTGGGGCAACATCACCACCGGCACCGAGCTTATCCGTCGCATGAGCGGCGGCGAGGGCAAGGCCTACGCCCTCACCGGTCAGCTCATCACCAAAGCCGACGGCACGAAATACGGCAAGAGCGAAACCGGCACCGTGTGGCTTGATGCCTCCATGACCTCGCCCTACCAGTTCTACCAGTTCTTCCTGAACGCCGCCGATGCCGACGTGCCGCGCCTCATCCGCGTGTTCACGCTGCTCAGCCAAGAAGAAATCGAAGCCCTGGAAGCCGAGCACGCCCAGGCCCCGCACCTGCGCACTCTGCAGAAAGCCTTGGCCAAGGACGTAACCATACGCGTGCACGGCGAGGCAGCCTTCGAAGGCGCCCTGGCAGCCTCGCAGGTGCTTTTCGGGGGCGGCGACCTGGCCAGCCTCGACGAAGCCACTTTGCTCGATGTGTTTGCCGGCGTTCCTCATGTTGAGGTGCCGCGCACGGCACTGGCCGAGCAAGGTGTCATCAGCTTGCTGAGCGAAACCACCGGCAACGTCATCTTCCCCTCCAAAGGCGAAGCCCGCAAGATGATTCAGGGCGGCGGCGTGAGCCTGAACCGCGAAAAAACCACTGCGGAACAACAAGCTACCGACGTGCCGCTGCTGCTGAACAAGTACATCGTGGCGCAGAAGGGCAAGAAGAACTACTACTTGCTGAAGGTAGTCGACTAGCTTGACACGCCCCTGCTTAAAGTATGTCATCCTGACGAAGGAAGGACCTTATCACGCTAAAACGAGTTATTAGACTTTCGTTCAGACGTGATGAGGCCCTTCTTTGGTCAGGATGACAGGCCGGATGCTAAAGCATGAAAAACAACGGTTCACGCCGTAAACAAAAAGGCCCCGCCAGTTGGCGGGGCCTTTTTGTTTAGACCAACGAATCGTACACACAATCCGTGATATTCGTCAAATCCGAAATAATCCGTGATTATTTCTTTTTAGCAGGAGCAGCCTTTTTAGCACCACCAGCAGCGCCAGCAGCTTTCTTAGGAGCGGCAGCAGCACCGTTGGAGCCTTCACCGCCTGCGCTGTTCTTCATGTTCTGAACTTCCGAGCGGATTTCCTGAGCCATGTTCTTCAGCTCCTGCATGCCTTTGCGCACGCGGGTGCCAGCAGCAGAGTTGTTCTTGTCGTAGAACTTCTCGAAGTCAGCTTCCAGCGACATTACGAGGTCACGCAGTTTGCCAAAATTATTCATGATTAAAGGGAGGGTTAGTGGTGTGGAACAAGAGTTTGACCGGGCCTAATATACGAGCATTTCAAATACAAGCAATTTTTGAAGTTTTTTTTTCAACCCCTTTTCTAGGCAGTATGGGCCCATTTTAGCACCCAAAAACTGCATTTTAAGTTTTTACTATACTTGAAAATGTCACAATAAAATACAAAAAATTAGCCACCGACTCTATTATGAGCCGGTGGCTAAAAAATTGAGCGAACTGAGCGGCTTAAGCCGTGGCCGGCTGCTTCGAATAGAGGCCTTTGTCGAGCTTCGCGGCTACCGATTCGAAAGCGGCGATGGTTTGGTTCACGTCGTCGAGCGTGTGCACGGCCGTGGGGATAAGACGGAGCATGATTACGCCTTTCGGCACCACCGGATACACCACGATGGAGCAGAAAATACCGTAATTCTCACGCAAATCGAACGTTAGCTGCGTGGCATCGGGGATTTGACCGTTCAGCAGCACCGGGGTAACCGGCGTGGTGGTGGTACCGATGTTGAACCCTTTCTCGCGTAGGCCATTCTGTAGGGCGTGTACGATGGTCCAGAGGTTTTCCTTTAGCTCAGGTTTGGTGCGCAGTAGCTCCAAACGCTTCAGCGCCCCTACCACCAGCGGCATGGGCAGCGACTTAGCGAAGATTTGGCTACGCATGTTGTAGCGCAAATATTCAATTACCGGCTCAGGACCGCCTACGAAGGCGCCAATGCTGGCCATAGACTTCGCAAACGTCGAAAAATAAAGGTCGATGCCGTCCTGCACACCCTGTTCTTCGCCGGTTCCAGCGCCCGTAGCGCCCATGGTACCGAATCCGTGCGCGTCGTCGACGAACAAGCGGAAGTTAAATTTCTCCTTCAGGGCCACAATGTCCTTCAGGTTGCCCTGGTTGCCGGACATGCCAAAGGCACCTTCGGTAATCACCAGAATGCCGCCCCCGGTTTCCTGCACCATTTTGGTAGCGCGCTCCAGTTGTTTTTCCAGGCCGGCCATGTCGTTGTGCGGAAACACAAAGCGCTTGCCCTGGTGCAGGCGTACCCCGTCGATGATGCAGGCGTGCGACTCGCCGTCGTACACGATTACGTCGTGACGGTTCACCAGCGCGTCAATGATGCTCACTACGCCTTGGTAGCCGTAGTTCAGCAGCAGTACGTCGGGCTTCTTGATGAAGTCGGCCAGCTCGGCTTCCAGTTGCTCGTGGTAATTGGAGTTGCCGCTCATGATGCGGGCCCCCATGGGCAGGGCCATGCCAAACTCGGCAGCTGCATCGGCGTCAGCCTTACGCACCTCGGGGTGGTTGGCCAGGCCGAGGTAATTGTTCAGGCTCCAGGTCAGTACTTCTTTGCCGCGAAAAATCATGCGCGGCTTAATTTCACCTTCTAGTTTAGGGAAAGTAAAATAGCCGTGAGCGTAATGCGAGTGGCTGCCGAGCGGGCCGCGGTTGGCGGCAATTCTCTCAAAAATGTCCACGCGGGGATACTTTGGGGTGAGGTTTCGGAAAAAGTATGGTCCATTCCGGAATGGAATAAGCCCAATACGGCGCAAGTTACAAAACGACGTGCTGCCAACACTCGTCAGGCCGTGGGATATTAGACGTGGCTAATGGGCAACAAAGTGATGAGGTAAAAGGTGACACGAGACAAGAAGCGCACAACTGGCTTTTATGTTCAGCGTCTGCATCAACCTTACTACGCTTTGCCTACCACCATCCGGGCTTACCTATTACTTTCGGGCTTCCAACACTGCTCCCTCCCTTCGCTCCTTTTGGCATGAAGAAAATTACCAAGCTGCTCGTCGCCAACCGCGGCGAAATTGCGCTGCGCGTCCTCCGTTCCGCCAAGGAAATGGGCCTTCAGACCGTGGCCATCTACTCTGAAGCCGACCGCAACGCCCTACACGTACGCTACGCCGACGAGGCCGTGTGCGTAGGCGGTCCGCAGTCCAACCAAAGCTACCTGCGCGGCGACAAGATCATCGAGGTCTGCAAACAGCTCGGCGTCGATGCCATCCACCCCGGCTACGGCTTCCTCTCCGAAAACGCCGAATTTGCCCGCATGGTAAAGGCTGCCGGCATCATCTTCGTCGGCCCCTCTCCTGAGGCCATGAATATCATGGGCGACAAGCTTTCGGCCAAGCAGGCCGTGAAGGCCTATGACATTCCGCTGGTACCTGGCACCGACCAGGCCATTTCGGACGTGGAAGAAGCCAAGCGCATCGCCCGCGCCGTGGGCTTCCCTATTCTTATCAAGGCCTCGGCCGGCGGCGGCGGCAAAGGCATGCGCCTGGTGTACCACGAGGAAGAGTTTGAGGAGCAGATGAAGCTGGCGGTATCGGAAGCCACCTCGGCCTTCGGCGACGGCTCGGTGTTTATCGAAAAGTTCGTGACGGGCCCGCGCCACATCGAAATTCAGGTATTGGGCGACGAGCACGGCAACATCGTACACCTGTTTGAGCGCGAATGCTCCATTCAGCGCCGCCACCAGAAGGTGATTGAGGAAGCACCCTCCTCGGTGCTCACCCCCGAGTTGCGCGCCGAAATGGGCCGCTGCGCTGTGGACGTAGCCCGCGCCTGCGACTACACCGGCGCCGGCACCGTGGAGTTTTTGCTTGACGACCAGCGCAACTTTTACTTCCTCGAGATGAACACCCGCCTGCAGGTGGAGCACCCCGTCACGGAGTGCATCACCGGGCTGGACCTCGTGAAGGAGCAAATCCGCGTGGCCCAGGGCCTGCCGCTGCCCTTCCGCCAGGAAGACCTCAGCATCACCGGCCACGCTCTGGAGTTGCGCGTGTACGCCGAAGATCCGCAAAACAACTTCCTGCCCGACATCGGCCGCCTCCAGACCTACGTGCGCCCCCAGGGCCCCGGCGTCCGCGTCGACGACGGTTTCGAACAGGGCATGGACATCCCGATCTACTACGACCCGATGATTGCCAAGCTCGTCACCTTCGGCAAGGACCGCCAGGAGGCCATCGAGCGGATGCTGCGCGCCATCGAGGAATACCAGATTACCGGCATCGAGACCACGCTGCCCTTCGGCCGCTACGTACTTACCCACCCCGCCTTCGTAAGCGGCGACTTCGACACGAACTTTATCAAAGACCATTTCCAGCCCAGCGTACTGGCCAACCAACCCACCGCTGAAATGGCCCAGCTAGCTGCCGTACTGGCCGCCAAGCTGCTGACGGAGCAGAAAGGCGCTGTAACTGCGACGAATGGTAGTGTGAACAGCGGCCCGGCAGTGCAGACTTCTAACTGGAAGAAGAATCGGTTGAACGTGCGCTAGACTTCTATTGCTATAAACATAAAGGCCCGACTATAACCAGTCGGGCCTTTATGTTTATGCTCCGATTTGCTTTGATCAGCATCGTTGAAAACCCATAAGCATTTACGGCCAAACTCTTTCTGGATGCTGAATAAGATACCTAACTGGCAGGTACTTTCCCCTGTTGATAACAGGAAGACATTTTTTCACGACAATTAGAGAGCTGCTATCTAATAGGTACGAAACCCCGTTAAGAGAAATTACACCTGACTTCCATAAGCACACAGTATCGCTTCCAGATATTAACGCTGTCGTAACGTGGATAGCAGCCTTATCTGATTGCACCAGCTTATTGTTAAGGGCGTTATTTTTGATGGCTGAAACAGCTTTATAAACTCGCCTATTCCTCCGGTGATATGCATTATTTAAACTATAAAAATTGTTTAAAAGTGGTTTCAATTTCATTGGATATATATAATAACGCACATAATATATTGCGTATATATCTCCTTTATTTGAGTCGCTTTGCGCAAGTAAAGAGCAATTTCCGACACATAATAACATAAACAGAAGCACAGAAGCACGGTTGAATATCCGCATAACTTAAAAGATTTGATTCTAAAATAATTCCATTAAATCTAGTACCCCAATCAGCCGCTTCACGGTAAATGCTTCGCCAAACTACGCTCCTACCATATGTCTTACTTCTAGTTCACAGCCTCCGAGAAAGCACTAAAACCGGGCGAGGAAATGTGGACGTGCGACTGCCACTGGGATGAACCATACCCTCTCAAAAACACAAAAAGTGGCTTGCGCCACTTTTTGAAGCTATCTAGAACTAATGAGCATGGCGCAACGTGCACACGCTACCAGTCATGATTTGCTGGATACCTACCGAACGACGAAGCCTTTGGCTTCCCAGGCTTTTACATTCTGGGTGCGCACAAAGCGCGTCTCGATGTGGCCCCAGGCATCTTGTTTATACATAACTGTCTTGCCCGCCTCACGGCTGTTGAGCGCCTGCATATGGTCGCCGTGGGTGGCGTAGGTTGGAGCAGTGGGTTCGGCTTCCTTGCGCGAGCCGCGTTTACTTGGAGTTTTCATACTGAGCCAACGCAAAAGGGTGACAAAAGAATCATTAACGTTTCTTGGTTTCGATAATTTTTGCTGGATGTAACCCACCGCGACGCTGGTCGAAATGGCCTTTACACCGCGGTAAGCAGTGATTACTGCTCAAAACCACCGGCCAAGACACGATCAAAAAAGCACTGGCCTACGCCTTTCCGACCCGCTAAGGTACAATTAAAAGCTTGGGCCAAAGCTTTTATTATTGAGCGACGGAGACTTGGCCTTATAACAGCTCCGCTAAATCCCGTACCCCGATGGGTCGTTCCACGGTAAAGCCTTCCCCAAACTCCACCCCGATGAGGTGCCCCATTTCGCGGGCGCGGGCTTCAAGGAAGTGCCAAAACTCCGGCGACGAGATGTAGGTGTGCGGTTGGCCATCGGTGCCCACGTTGAACTGAGAGGCGAAGGCGGCAATGGCTTCCAGCTTCTGCCTCCAGTGAGGCGTGATATCCACGATGAAGTCCGGCTTGATGTACCGATCCTGGATAAAGTGATACACCTGCTTTGGCCGCCAGGCCGCCTGCGGCTGGCCGTCAGCGCCGATAGTTTCGATCATTTTCAACCCCGCCAGAAAGCACGCTTCTGAAGCCAATTGCGAGCCACGGCCGTGGTCAGGATGCCGGTCGTGAATGGCATTCATGAGTACAATATCGGGCTGATAGCGGCGCACCGCGGCGATGATGGGCAGCTGATGCTCCCGGTCATTGCGGAAAAAGCCGTCGGGCAGGCCCAGGTTTTCGCGGGCGTGCAGCCCTAGTACCTTGGTGGCGGCGGCGGCTTCCTGAGCCCGGATTTCGGGAGTACCGCGGGAGCCTAGCTCTCCCCGCGTCAAATCCACAATCCCTACTTTCTTGCCCTGCGCAATAGCCGCCAGCAACGTCCCCGAGCAGCCCAGTTCGGCATCGTCGGGGTGCGCCGACAGCACCAGAATATCAAGTTTCATGTGATTCGCTATTAAATGGTTGGTTGGTCGAATGGCTGCTTATTCTGAATGCAGAACAAGCAACCATTCGACCAACCAACCATTTGACCATTTACTTTACCCGCAGCGTACGGCCCGGGCGCAAGGTGGTTTTGCCGGTAATACCGTTCAGCTTCCGAATCTGGGCCTGCGACACACCATATTTGTCCGCTATTTCTGATAGCGTATCGCCTGGCCGGATGCGGTGCGACACCGTACGCCGTGCCGCCGAGGGCTGGTGGCTGGCCGCCCGCGCCCGCGCCGCAGCCTTCATGCGAGCCGCTTGGCCAGCGTAATTGAAGAGCGCGGCCGTCACCCGCAGATTTTCCTCGCGCAGTTGGTACTCTGGAAAGTCGTACACCTGCTCCGGGTCGATGGGGTTGCCTTCATAGCGCACTTCGTAGTGCAGGTGCGAACCGGTACTACGGCCGGTGCTTCCGCCCTTACCAATCAGTTGTCCGGCTTTGACGAATGTCCCGGGCTTTACCAGCTGCTTGCTCAAGTGCCCGTAGAGGGTTTCCAAGCCGTTGTAATGACGCACCACCAGGTAATAGCCGTAACCACCACCATCGTAATTGGCCACGCGCACCACGCCATCGAAAGCGGCCTTCACCGAGTCGCCGGTTTCCAGGTCAAGGTCCACGCCGTAGTGCCACCGGTAGCCGCGCCAGCCGAAGTCCGAGGTCATGGGCGTGGTGTTAAGCGGCATGCGGGCATAGCGTTGCCGGGGCTCATCGGTGAGGCGCAGCGTGAGCGTGTCGCGCAGGCGACCTGGGTCGCGGCGGTACGGGTTGATGGAGCGCGTATCCCAGATGGCGTAATAACCCGCTACCTTGATCCACGAGGAGTCGATCAGCACCTCCTCCGACATCTCCACGATGCTTTGCTGGCCCAGGTTCAGCGTGCTGGTGTCTTCGCTGACGATGCTCAGCGGCTTGGCCGGCCGGAAAATCGACTTAGCCGCGTCCGAGTTGTCATCAGGCAGCTCTTCGGTTTCGATGAGGACGGTAGTGTCGGGCCGCACGTAGCGGATTTTAGGCGCCTTGATGCGGAAGAAATCCTTCGGCGTGCCCGCTTTGGCTTTGGTAGGCGTCGAGCGTTTCCGCTGGGCCATGGCCGCATCCGGGGCCAACCACAGCAGCGTGGCCAACAAGCCCAGCAACCAGAATTTGAATGTGTTTGACAAGTGTAATAGGACTGGGTGGAGTCCCGGGGGCCACGCCGCGTGGCGCAGCCCCCGGGAGGTGCAAAGGTACGGAAGCCGAAACAAAACGGGCCGCTACACAGCGAGTGCAGCGGCCCGTTCGAACGGTAAAAATCCAACTTTAAGTATGCCGTCCTACTTCGCCTTTGCTTAGTGCACGCCTAAAGCGGCTAGGTAACGCTCGGCGTCCAACGCAGCCATGCAGCCCGTGCCGGCTGCTGTTACGGCTTGGCGATACACATAGTCCTGCACGTCGCCGCAGGCAAACACTCCGTCCACGTTGGTCTTGCTGGTACCTGGAATAGTCTTCAGATACCCTTGCTCGTCGTGGTGCAGATATTCGCGGAAAATGGCCGAGTTGGGCTCGTGGCCGATAGCTACGAAGAAGCCCTCAATGGCAATTTCGCGCGTTTCATGCGTCAAAATGTTCTTCACCCGTACGCCTTCCACGGCGTGCTGACCCAGGATTTCATCGGTCACCGTGTCAAAGAGCACTTCAATCTTCGGATTTTCGAGCACACGCTTCTGCATGATCTTCGAAGCCCGCATCTCCCCTTTCCGCACCAGCATGTACACTTTCTTGCAGAGGTTGGCTAGGTACGTAGCTTCCTCAGCCGCCGTGTCGCCGGCGCCCACAATGGCCACGTCCTTGCCTCGGTAGAAAAACCCGTCGCACACAGCGCAAGCCGATACGCCCGAGCCATTCAGCCGCGCTTCCGACTCGATGCCGAGCCACTTGGCCGAAGCCCCCGTAGCAATAATGACGGCATCGGCCGTGAGGGTGTGCTTTTCGTCGATAGTTACCCGGTGCGGGTGTCCCGAAAAATCAACCGCCGTAGCAATGCCGTAGCGGATATCGGTGCCGAACCGCTCGGCCTGCTTTTTGAGGTCTTCCATCATCTGCGGCCCCATCACCCCATCGGGGTAGCCGGGAAAGTTCTCCACGTCGTTGGTGATAGTCAGCTGGCCGCCTGGCTGCAGACCTTGGTACATGACGGGATGCATGTTGGCTCGAGCAGCGTAGATGGCAGCCGTAAAGCCAGCCGGGCCCGAGCCAATTATCAGACACTTGACGTGTTCTGCGACAGTATTCTCCATGAGTTGAAAATGCGAATTCCGTAAGGAGCAGCAAAGGTAAGATAACAGGCCGTCTGCACGGTAGTTCAGACATGGTCTCTCCCTACCAAACAAAAACCCCGACCATAGGGCCGGGGTTTCCATAACTTGAAAGTAAAATGGTCTAGCCCAAGTAAGGCTTCAGTGCCTTGGAGCGCGACGTGTGGCGCAGGCGGCGAATGGCTTTTTCCTTGATCTGGCGTACCCGCTCGCGGGTCAGGTTGAACTTCTCGCCGATTTCCTCAAGCGTGAGCGAATGCTCGCCGTTCAAGCCAAAGTACAGCGTAATCACGTCGGCCTCGCGCTTAGTCAGCGTCGACAACGCCCGCTGCACTTCCTTGCGCAACGAGTCCGTCATCAAGCCGCTATCAGGCGTTTCTTCGTCTTCGTTCTCGAGCACGTCGAGCAGGCGGTTTTCTTCTCCTTGCACAAACGGTGCATCTACCGATACGTGACGGCCCGAAATCTTGAGTGTGTCAACCACTTCCGAAGTCGTCAGCTCAAGTACTTCGGCAATTTCTTCCGGCGAGGGTTCCCGCTCGAATTTCTGCTCCAGCTCCGAGAACGACTTGCTGATCTTGTTCAGCGAGCCTACGCGGTTCAGGGGCAGACGCACGATGCGAGACTGCTCGGCCAGTGCCTGCAGGATGGACTGACGAATCCACCATACGGCATACGAGATGAATTTAAAACCACGGGTTTCGTCAAAGCGCTTAGCGGCTTTGATAAGGCCCAGGTTGCCTTCGTTGATCAAGTCGCCCAGCGACAGACCCTGGTTCTGGTATTGCTTGGCCACCGATACCACAAAGCGGAGGTTGGCCTTGGTGAGCTTTTCCAGTGCCTGCTGGTCGCCTTCCTTGATGCGCTGTGCCAGCGTCACTTCCTCATCGGGAGTCAGCAGATCTACCTTACCAATCTCCTGGAGGTACTTATCCAGTGACTGGCTTTCACGGTTGGTAATCTGCTTGCTGATTTTTAACTGTCTCATTTTAGACGGGCGCGGAAGCGTGTAAAAAGGTGCAGGTTGGTTTTATGACGTTTGCGGCAGGAACCGCGGTCAGATGGGGTAAACGCCCCCATCTGACCGAAAGTTCGCCGAGTTTAAAATGGATGTGTTTCCTGTTCTACCGGTTGCCCTGGAAACGCTCGGGACGCTCGCCCCGCTCGGGGCGCGGACCGCGGTCAGGGCGTGGGCCCCGATCCGGACGGTCGCCGCGCTCGGGGCGCTCCGGGCGCTCAGTCGGCTCCACGTAGCCCTCCGGCTTTGGCATGAGGCTCTTCATCGACAAGCGGAATTTACCCGTCTTCTTGTCCACTTCCACCAGTTGCACCTTCACTTCCTGGCCCACCGTCAGCACGCCTTCCAGCGAGGGCAGACGGTCGTAGCTTACTTCCGAGATGTGCAGCAGGCCGTCTTTGCCCGGCATGAACTCCACGAAAGCACCGTAAGCCTGGATGGAGCGCACCGTACCACCGTAAGTTTCGCCTACTTCCGGCGTGGCCGCAATACCGCGAATGCGGCCTACTGCGGCGGCCATATCGTCAGCATTCGACGTGTAGATGTACACGTGACCCTTCTCGTCCTTCTCCTCGATGGTGATGGTCGCGTTGGTATCCTTCTGGATCTGCTGAACCACTTTGCCACCCGGGCCGATAATGGCACCGATGTACTCCTTGTCCACCAGAATTTTGGTCGAACGCGGGGTATGCGGCTTCAGGTCGGCAGCCGGAGCGCTGATGGTTTTGTTCATCTCGCCCAAGATGTGCAGGCGGCCCTCACGAGCTTGATGCAGCGCCGCGGTCAGGATTTCGTGCGACAAGCCCTGGATCTTGATGTCCATCTGGCAAGCCACGATGCCTTTCTCCGTGCCGGTTACTTTGAAGTCCATGTCGCCAAGGTGGTCCTCATCACCTAGGATATCCGACAGCACAGCGTATTCGCCGGTTTCTTTGTCCTGCACGAGGCCCATGGCAATGCCCGAAACGGCGGCCTTCAGCTTAATGCCGGCATCCATCAGGGCCATAGAGGAGGCGCATACAGTAGCCATCGACGAGGAGCCGTTCGACTCCAGAATGTCCGATACTACGCGGATGGTGTAAGGATTCTCGTCCTCGCCCGGCAGCACCTTTTTGATAGAGCGCATGGCCAGGTTGCCGTGGCCTACTTCGCGACGACCAGGGCCGCGGTTGGGCTTCACCTCACCGGTCGAGAAAGCAGGGAAGTTGTAGTGCAGCAGAAACTTGTTGTAGCCCGACACCATAGCCGAGTCCACAATCTGCTCGTCGAGTTTGGTGCCGAGAGCTACCGAAGTCAGCGACTGAGTTTCGCCGCGCGTAAACAGAGCCGAGCCGTGTGCACCGGGCAGGTAGTTTACCTCCGACCAGATCGGGCGGATTTCCGTCAACTGACGACCGTCGAGGCGCGTGCGCTCCTTAATCATCATATCGCGGATGGCTTTTTTCTCAGCCGAACCGTAGTAGCGGCCGAACATTTTCTGATCCAGCTCGGGATTTTCAGCCAGCAGCTCTTCGAGCAGCGGCTTCTTGATGGCACCAAAGCCTTCCTTGCGGCCGGCTTTGCTGGTGTTGCCCGATTTAGCTACCTCGTAAGCCTTCTGGTAGACGGCTTCCGTGATACGCTGCTTCAGCTCTTCATTTTCGTCGTACTTGGGGTACTCGCGCTTCACGTGGGACTTTTCCACGGCCTGTGCCAGTTCCTGTTGTACCCGCACTTGTTCTTTGATGGCTTCGTGAGCAAAGGCAATGGCTTCTACCATTTCTTCCTCGCTTACTTCGTCCATTTCGCCTTCCACCATCGCCACCGAATCGATGGTAGCACCCACGATCAAATCGATGTCGGCCCGCTCGATGTCAGCAGTTTTGGGGTTGATTTGCAGTTGGCCGTCGATGCGCGCCACGCGCACTTCGGAAATCGGGCCAGCGAAGGGAATATCGGAAACCGACAGGGCAGCCGAAGCGGCCAAAGCGGCCAGGGCATCGGGCTGAACGTCCTTATCGGCCGAAATCAGCGAAATCATTACCTGCACCTCGTAGTGATAATCCTTGGGGAACATCGGGCGGAGGATGCGGTCGACGAGGCGCGATACCAGCACTTCGTAATCGGACAGACGGCCTTCACGGCGCTGGAACGAACCGGGAATCTTACCGGCACCGCCGAACTTCTCCTGGTAATCCACCGACAGCGGCAAGAAATCCACGCCTTCGCGCTGCGAAGGTTGCGAAACGACCGTAGCGAGCAGCATCGCGTCGCCCAGGCGAACTACGACGGCGCCGTCGGCGAATTTGGCCAGCTTGCCGGTTTCGATGGAGATCTGCCGACCGTCTGGCAGCGAAATGTGTTTGGTAACCGCGTTGTAAGGAGGCATTCCTTCAGGGTAGCTTTTGATGATGAACAGCTTGGGGCAGCGAAGCCGCGCCTGCAGTCAGGCGCGGAAATTCCGGCTCTGGTTTAAAGCAACGCGCCCGGCCAACAAAGTGTGCCGGGCAGCGCAAAAAAAGCAGGGAACCCGGCCGGCGGGCTCCCTGCTTTCTGGAGTGGGTTACTTACGGATGCCCAGCTCCTTAATGATGGCGCGGTAGCGGTTGATTTCGCGCTGCTGCAAGTAGTTCAGCAGACGACGACGCTTACCTACCAGCTTGAGCAGGCCCAGACGGGTCGAGAAGTCTTTCTTGTTGACTTTCAAGTGCTCCGTCAGGTGGTTAATCCGGGTGGTGAACAGCGCGATTTGCGATTCGGCCGAACCGGTGTCGGTTTTGGTCTTGGCAACGCCGTGCTGTTCGAAGATAGCCTGCTTGGCTTCGGTAGTGAGTTTCATCGGCAGATAGGGAGAAAGCCCCGTCTTGGATTAAAAGTGTGAAAAAGAGAATACGCCGGCAACATAGCAAGGCGTGGAGCAAAGGTAAGAATTTTCAGGTAACATTCCCCCATCGCCGTACGCTTCGCACCACTGCAGGCAGCAAAAAACAAAGCGGAAAGCCGTAATTGGCTTTCCGCTTTGGACTTAGTCGGGCTGAAGCCTTGCCAAGCGATGCAAAACTTGATTCGGAGTCAGCCTGCTACTGGCGTAGGGCGCCGTACCAGCCACTTGGGCAACCGGCGCGACAGGCGGAGCCAAAAATCAACTTCGAACAAGCTGGAGTCGCGGCGGGCTTGGTACAGGAAAAATAACCCGGCTGGCAACAGCATAACATTGGACATCCACATACCTATCCCAACGGGCATTACTCCTTCGCGCCCGTATTTCTCCCCAATGATGGATACCACGTAAAAAACAATGAAAAACAGAATCGACACCAATACTGGCACCCCCAGCCCTCCTTTTTTAATAATGGAACCCAACGGGGCTCCTATTAGGAACATGACCAAGATGGCCACAGATTGGGTGTACTTACGAAATACCTCAATGCGGTAATTCCCCGCTTCCCGGGCAGTGCTAGCCAGCCGCTCTGAGTAGCTACTCAGAAAAGAACGGATGTTACGGGCGCGGTTGTTGGCCGTTTGTACCATTCCAATGTTTACTTCCGCCATCTTAGTTGCCGGGACATCTAGCTGAGCCATCCGCTTATTAAAAGCTTGTCCGGTAGTATCGAAGCGCTGGTAAAGGAAATAGGGGTTTAGTTGCGAGCCGCTCAACTGCCGCTCCTTGTTTAGTTGCCGATGCAACGAATCAACGTAGGCGTGCAGTTGGGGAATATTTTTCATCATTTTGTTTTCCGTGAACAGCTGCACATCGGTCCTGTCCAAGCCAAAAGAGGCTAAGGAAAACAGGATATCGGTGCGTGAAAAACTTTGCTGCACGAAACCAGCCCCCGACCGGTCGCGGGCGGTTGGTTGGTCCACGTATTTGCGACCGTTGAATAGCTCCAAGCCTAGGTACTGCCCATCCATGCGCGTGGCCATGCGACCCGAATCAGCCAAGACCATGGATATGTTGCCGCTGTTGCCGCTGTGGTCGTAGATCATTACCCCGTAGAGCTTCTCGCCGTTTTCGCCCCCCTTCCGGTCTACTTTAATGGTATAACCCGGAATTCCATTATAGAACACGCCCTCGCGGATATCCAAGGCTAGCTTCTGCTGGCGCACGTCCCAGAGCAGGCTATAAGCTTGCAAATTGGCTTTGGGAACAATGCTATTGTTGAACCAAAACGCTATACCGGCTAGCAGCGCACTAAACAGCATCACGGGCCGCAGAATACGCACCAAGGATACGCCTGACGTCTTAATAGCCGTCAGTTCGTGGTGCTCCCCGAGGTTGCCATACGTCATCAGCGACGACAGCAATACTGCCAACGGCAACGAAATCGGAACGATGAGTACGCTGAAGTACATCAGCAGCTGCGCTATTACGCCAGCACCTAAATCTTTACCGAGCAGGTCGTCCAAGTATTTCATCATCGTTTGGGTGAGAAACACAAATTCAACCACCGCAAACGTGAGCAAGAAGGGGCCTATAAAGGCCTTCAAAATCAATTTATCCAGTTTCTTCATGCCGAATCGGGCCGTTTGGAACGCCAACGCGCAAACACCCGCAAAGGTATATTAAGCCGGCACCGCATCCTTCGGGCCAGCAAAAAAGGAGGGCTGGCTACTCCAATACGGGGCAGCTTCCCTCCTGTTCTAACAATGAAACCGAACAAATCAGCTCAGCCGCCGACCAGTTCGCGTAAGTTTTGAATCAAATTATCCCACATTTCCTGTAGCTCTACATCATCGGTTTCCTCCGAGTAATCGGCAATGCGCAGGTAAACTTCTTGCGTCAACTCCGATGATTCAATTGTGAAATCAAGATAATTGGCATCGGGCATGTGCCGCCGGTCTGAGCTTAGAAACACATAACGTACCGAGCGGTTGGTTCGCTGAGACGTTAACTCAGCCAAGTGCGTTTGGTTGTCCCACACAAAACTGAAGGTGTGATTGTCAATCATCTGCACATCCTGACAGAACCATTGTCGGAGCCCGGAGGCAGTAGCCAAATAAGGATAGAGGATTTTTGCAGAGGCGTTGATGGGGTACTCCTGCACAAATCGGTGCTTGGAGCGGATGGCGGAGAGAGGCATATGCAAGCGGAGAAATCAATAAAAATGTGCCGCTGGGTATCAGCTACATCAGCGACTTGCGGCAAGATACACGGCTTTTTTTTCCGGCAAAGGTTGCACAACGTTAAATCTTCGCTTTACCTTTGCGCCATCATTCTGCGGCGGGGTAGCTCAGTTGGTTAGAGCACAGGATTCATAACCCTGAGGCCACGAGTTCAAATCTCGTCCCCGCTACAAGGCAAACCGCTTCCATTTTCATGGAAGCGGTTTTTTGTTTTACGGCCATTCACCCACCGGGCCTTCATACACCGGTAGCGAAAAACCCACTTAGACCAAGCTCTGTCCTAGTTGGGAACATGTCCTCACGGGCAGTTCTCGCCTGCTACACAAAAGGGCTTGTAGAGCTTTGTAGCGGGACTGTTAATTATAGGGTAAGCAGCCTAAGATTTGGTTTCTGAAAGATTCAGTCAGTGTTAATATTATCTGCTTGCTTAAGCTTATTCATAACGCCGCCTAGACTTATCAAATGCAGCATTACAGACACATGCCTGCGACGGCTGCTTCAATGTGAATTAGACAACAGATCCTGCAGGCCTTAAGGCACACATACCCCGATAAACAAGCAAAGCCCGACTCAATTGAGTCGGGCTTTGCAGAGCTAGGCAAAAGCGAAGGCTAAGGCTAAGCCTTTACTTTCTCAATGATGCCTTTGAAAGCTTCGGGGTGGTTCAGGGCGAGGTCGGCGAGAACTTTACGGTTCAGGTCGATGCCAGCCTTCTTCAGACCGCCCATGAACTGCGAGTACGACAGACCGTACTGACGGGCACCAGCGTTAATACGCTGAATCCACAGGGCACGGAATTCGCGCTTCTTAACCTTACGGTCCCGGTAAGCATACAGGAGACCTTTCTCAACGGCGTTTTTGGCAACCGTCCAGACATTCTTGCGACGGCCGAAGTAACCTTTGGCCAGACGCATTACCTTTTTGCGACGGTGGCGCGAGGCCACGTTATTGACGCTTCTTGGCATAACCTACTTGTTTTTGGCGGCCGGTGCCTGCTTAACACAAAGCGGCTTGGCGATAACCGGACGCCGGGTGAAAAAATGAGTTCAGCGGGAGAACAAGCCGCCGCTTAGAGGACCAACATGTCCTTTACACGACCCATGTCAGCGGAGCTAACAAGGGTAGAGTGAGTCAGATTGCGCTTACGCTTCGTGCTCTTCTTGGTCAGAATGTGCGATTTGAAAGCGTGCTTGCGCTTCACTTTGCCCGTGCCGGTGAGCGTAAAACGCTTCTTGGCGCCGGACTTGGTTTTCATTTTCGGCATTTCGAAAAGGTTAAGAAGTAAAACAACAACGGCGGACGGCTGCCTAGGGCCGGCTCGCCTGAAAGTCATAGCGGCTCGCGCCGCGGAATATTCTATTCAGTCGCTTCGTTGGAAGCAGATGCCTTGGGAGCAGCTTCTTTGACGCCCTCCTTTGATGCTGCAGGAGCACTAGCGGCTGGCTTAGCGGCGGCAGGCTTTACTACTACAGCTTTGGGCGCGAGGTAGAGAAACATCCGCTTGCCTTCAAGCTTAGGCAGTTGCTCCACTTTAGCCAAGTCTTCTAGGGCCTGGGCAAATTTCAGCAACAGGATTTCGCCACGCTCTTTGAAGACAATGGAACGACCGACAAAGTGAACGTACGCCTTGATCTTGGCACCCTCACGCAGGAATTCCTGAGCGTGCTTGAGCTTGAAAGCGAAGTCGTGGTCGTCGGTATTGGGCCCGAAACGAATTTCTTTGACCACCACCTTCGTCTGCTTGGCCTTCATCTCGCGGGTGCGCTTCTTCTGCTCGTACTTGAATTTCGAGTAGTCGATAACGCGGCACACAGGAGGAACAGCCGTGGGAGATATCTCCACGAGGTCCAGACCTTGCTGCTCGGCCATACGGCGGGCTTGGTCGGTGGAATAAATGCCCTGCTCCACGTTATCGCCTACAAGGCGAATCTCGCGGGCCGTAATCTTGCCATTGATTTTGAACGGCTCCTCCACTTGACGTGGAGGGAGGCGGCGGTTAGGGGTTCTGATAAGTCGAAATGTTTAAGGTGAGACTTGGTTGGGCGAACAGCCGAAAGCACCTGACAATCAGGCCCGCCAACTATTTCAGCGGGCGAATATCCGGCAATTTTCCCGAAACGCAAAATTCAGCCCGCCGGAAAAGCTCGTTTCCGGCGGGCTGAACAGGTTTGCTATTGGTGTAACGGCTAGTGGGCCACTACGGTTCCGCCGTTCATCATCTCCATCACTTGCTCCTGAAAATTACGCACAAAAGCGTCAATGGGCATGGAGCCTAGGTCGCCTTCTCCGTGGCGGCGCACCGATACGATACCGTTGTCGGCTTCCTTCTCGCCCACCACTAGCAGGTAAGGAATCTTTTGCATCTCGGCGTCGCGGATCTTGCGGCCGATGCGTTCGTCGCGCTCGTCCACGTTGCCGCGCAGATCAGCCTGCTGGAGCTGCTCCTGTACCCGGCGGGCATACTCGTGGTACTTCTCCGAAATCGGAAGAACGATGAACTGCTCCGGGGCTAGCCACAGCGGGAAGTTACCGGCGCAGTGCTCGATCAGCACGGCCACAAAGCGCTCCAGCGAGCCAAACGGCGCACGGTGCAGCATCACAGGGCGCTGGCGCGAGTTATCGGGGGCTACATACTCCAGCTCGAAGCGCTCGGGCAGGTTGTAATCGACCTGAATGGTACCCAGCTGCCACTTGCGGCCCAAAGCGTCGCGGACCATAAAATCGAGCTTGGGACCGTAGAAGGCCGCTTCACCAAGCTCCGTTACGGTACGCAGGCCGCGTTCCACGGCTGCTTCTTGGATGGCGCGTTCGGCAGCTGCCCAGTTCTCATCGGAGCCGATGTACTTCTGCTTGTTTTCCGGGTCACGAAGCGAAATCTGAGCGGTGTAGTCTTCGAAGCCCAGGGCCCGGAATACGTACAGCACCAGATCAATCACCTTGATGAACTCATCCTTTACCTGATCCTGGCGGCAGAAGATATGTGCATCGTCCTGCGTGAAGCCCCGGACGCGGGTGAGACCGTGCAGCTCGCCCGACTGCTCGTAACGGTACACCGTGCCGAATTCGGCCAGACGCAAGGGTAGGTCGCGGTAAGAGCGCGGTTTGGTCTTGTAAATCTCGCAGTGGTGCGGGCAGTTCATCGGCTTGAGGAAGAATTCCTCGCCGGGGTTAGGAGTCTTGATCGGCTGGAACGAATCGGCCCCGTACTTCTCGTAGTGACCGGAAGTCACGTACAGTTCCTTGGCGCCGATGTGCGGCGTCACAACGGGCAGATAGCCTGCTTTTACCTGGGCCCGACGCATAAACTGCTCCAGCCGCTCGCGCAGGGCGGTGCCTTTTGGCAACCACAACGGCAAGCCCGCTCCTACCCGCTCCGAGAAGGCAAACAGCTCTAGTTCCTTGCCCAGCTTCCGGTGGTCACGCTTACGCGCTTCCTCCAGCTTGTGCAGGTATTCCTTGAGCTCCTTATCCTTGGGAAAAGTAATGGCGTAGATGCGCGTCAGCTGCTTGTTCTTCTCGTCGCCACGCCAGTACGCGCCGGCTACGTTCAGGACTTTAGCGGCTTTGATGTTGCCAGTGTCTGGCAAATGGGGGCCACGGCACAGGTCAGTGAAGTTGCCTTGGTGGTAGAAAGTGATGCTGCCGTCTTCGAGCCCCTCGAGCAAATCGAGCTTGTAAGGGTCACCTTTTTCGGTGAAGTAGGCAATGGCATCGGCTTTCGAAACGGCGCGGCGCTCGTAGCGGCTTTTGTTCTTGGCCAACTCGAGCATTTTTTGCTCGATCTTCCCGTAATCATCAGGGCCGATGCTGCGGCCTTCACCGAGGTCAACATCGTAATAGAAGCCGTTCTCTATGGGCGGACCAATGCCGAACTTAACGCCGGGATACAGCGCCTCTAGGGCTTCGGCGAGCAAGTGAGCCGAGGAGTGCCAGAATGTATTCTTCCCCGCTTCGTCGTTCCACGTGAGAATCTCCACGTTGGCAGAGTCGGAAATGGGGCGGTGCAGGTCGCGGACTTCGCCGTTGACGCGCACGGCCAAGGCATTGCGGGCCAGGCCTTCGCTGATGCTAGCGGCTACGTCGTAACCACTGGCGCCAGCCTCGAACTGACGCACTGAGCCGTCGGGGAGCGTGATGTTAATCATAACAAAAAAACGTGCAAAAACAGCAGTAGCCCGCAAGTTAGCAGCTTCGGGCGCAGAATCCACTTAGCGGAGGAAATTGGTCGTCGAGGGCTTGCAGTGAGCTGCGAACTGGCAGCTCTAGTTGCTGAAACCGCCGCTTTACGGCAAAGCAGCCCTATAGCCCTCAGCTTTTAGCTAGCGGGGCGTAATCAGCGATGGGGTACGTACAGGCAAGGAATCGTAGAAACCTGGCTCGGCCGAGGGCGCCCGGCGCGGCACTGGAGGGGCACCGTACACTTTTTTCAGCGAATCGAGCTGCGGCAGCGGAAGCCGCTGACCGATTTTCCAGGTCTTGAAGGTATAGTGCCGGTTTGCCGGAAACTGCTTAACCAGCTGTCGGTATGCAACCCAGGCAGCTTGGTTTTGACCGGTTTGCTCATAGCTATCGGCTAGCATGAGGCCTACATTAGGCAGAAACTGGCTACGACGCTGGGCGCGGCGTAGCGGCGTAATGGCTTGCTTGTAGCGTTTTGCTTTGTAGTGGTATTGCCCTAGGCGGTAATCGGCCCGGTACAGGGTGCTATCCAGGCGAACGGCCCGGGCGTATTGCCGGGCGGCACTGTCGGGCTGAGCGGCAAAATCAAACACGCGGCCCCGATCGTACCACAAGGGTGCGTACGTACGGTCGGCTTGCAAGCCACGCTCTACATAAGGGGCGGCTACTGTTGGTTGCCGATTGGCGTTGAGCAGAAAAGCCAGCTGGTGCATTACTTCGGGTTGGCGCGGCGCACGAATAGCACTGGCCCGTAAGTAATCCAATGCCTGCGCTGTGTCGCGCAAAGCGGAATATACGAGCCCCTTGTAGAACAAGGCGGACGCATGATTCGGGTCCTCGCGCAGTACGCGGTCTAGATAATCCAGGGAAGTGCGGTAGCGGCGGGCAGCAAGGTTCGTTTCACCTAACAGTAGGTGCAGTTCCGGCGGGTTGTACCCCCGTTTCTGGGCCTCTGCGGCAGCATCAAGGGCGGCTTGCAACTGGCCCTGCGCCCGAAGGGCACGGGCACGAACCAGGTAAAAATCCCCGGGGCTATCATCCAGGTCAATGGCCCGATTGATGTCCCGGAGCGCGGCATCGAGCTTGCCGTCATCGAGATGAAAGCTAGCCCGACGGGCGTAAAGCAAAGGGTTGCGGGGCTGGCGGGCAATAGCACCGTTGAGTTCAGCGGCCTGGATAGCCGGGCCGCTACGCACGGTGCGCAAGTTGACCATGGTTTCACTCTGGCTTCCTGATGCTGCTTGTTCACAGCTCAACAGCAGCGGGCTGAATGCCAAAGGCAGCAATACACGAGCAAAACGGAGCACTGGCACACGGACAATTTGAAGCACAAAGGTACGCTTCTGGTAGCCGCATTGCCACGCCCTCGATTTAGCGACCAGTGTTTACCGTCAGCAGTTCGCTTTGTGAATTGAATAACGCGTCTTCCAGAGCCGCGTCGCGGCCGTACACATCAGGCAAGCTGCGTAGTTGGTTGCCATCGGTGTCGCAGGTTTGGTAGCGAACCAAGATGGGCATGGAGTAGCGCAGGGAGAATACCTTCGGCGTGCTGCTTTCGATGCTGTTTTGCAGCTTCTCCACGCGGTTCTGGTTATCTTTGCCTCCATCACGCTGCAACAGGAAAGCAGCAAGGTCGGCGGGGCGCTGGAGGCGGATGCAGCCGTGGCTGAGCAACCGGGCCGACTGCTCGAACAGCTTGCGCTTGGGGGTATCGTGGAGGTAAACGTCGTGGTCGTTGGCGAAACGGAACACAATATTTCCCAACGCATTATCATTGCTCGGCATCTGCCGGATCTGGAACGGAAAGTTTTCGGCCGTGATAGTGCTCCACTTAACGCGCTTAGCATCTACTTGCTTACCAGCCAAATCGTACAGACGCAAATCGTTTTCAGCCAAGTAGTTAGCATTCCGACGCAGGCGGGGTAGCATTTCTTTGGTCGCAATGCTGTTGGGCACGCGCCACTCGGGTGCCGTCTGGAAATAATGGATACGGCTGGCCAGTTCAGGCGTGGGCGTTTCGGGACGTCCGACCACGATGCGGTGGCTGCTGACTACTGAAGCTCCGCGCACCACCTGCAGGGTTTGATTCGGGATGTTGGCCACGATGTAAATGGAGTCGGATTCTGGCTCCCAACGCAGGCGTTCCAAGTTGACAGCTACTTTGCGCGTCAAGGAAGCCGCCTTCAGGCTGTCGGTCTGCATGAGCTTTTGCCAAGCCCACTGCAAGCGAACATAGCTGCGGCTGCGGGGCTGAACGGCCAAGATGGCCTTTGTCAGCGACGTATTGCTGCGGAGCGCCCGTGTCAGCGTATTAACGGCATCGAAACCAGGAGTGACAGCCCACGAGGCCGGCTGAGTGGTATAGGGTACAAGACGGCCGCTGTGCAGGTGCGTAACGAAACGCAACACAGCTACGGTCAGGCGCAACTCCAACTCGATGCGACGCTGCAGGGCAGGCCCATCTAGTTCGCGAGGCTGCAGGGTGTCAACAAGGGCCTGCAAGTTGGGCGTGAGATACTCACCAGGAACGAGGCCAAATTCAGCGGCCCGAGCCAGGAGCTGAAGCACGGCTTTGCCTTTGGGACGGCAGCCCAGGCTATCGGTCCAAACGGGCTGGTACTGAAGAGCAGTATAAAAACGTGCGACAGGCTCAGTGGCCACTTGCGCACGTAGCATTGCGCTATCGGCCTGAATGGCCTGCCGTAGTGAAGTAGCGAAAAACGAATTCGCTTGCACCTTAGCCGCAGCCAACAAATTGGCAGCGATGAAAGACAAGAAGAAGATTATCCGGGTAGCTCGCATTCCAACGGGGAAGGCAGTTTCGCTAAGCCTGACTGAGTAGCTTGCTGCTGCACTTCTCCACGAAGTGACTAAAACCGGAGGGCATTTACAGGGTTAAATCGCCCAATAGGAGCTTGTGCTTGCTGAACGGAGGCTTTTGCTAAGCGAATAATTTCGACCCGCCTCGGGCATTATTCGCTCGTGGGCAGCGACAACACATTTTCCGCCTGAGCCGCTGTAAGCTGCTGGCCCTGTTGCTGCAAAGCCCGAATCAGCTCCCCGTCGCGTTCGTAGATGTCGGGCAGGGTAATAAGCTGAGTGCCGGAGTCGGCGTGGCAAGTGAGGTACCGGATGTAAATGGGCATGGGCTGACGCAGGGGGAAATACTTGCTATAGCCCCCGTACACACTGTCCCACATGCGTACGATGCGATTCTGCGCCTTTTCCGAATCACGTCGCAGAAAAAATACAGCTAGTTGCAAAGGCTGCTCGACCCGAATGCACCCGTGGCTCAGCGCCCGCATCTGTTGTTGAAAAAGCTTACGGACCGGCGTATCGTGCAGAAAAATATCGTGCGGGTTAGAAAACCGGAATACTACATTGCCCAGGGCGTTTCCCCGGTAAGCGGTTTGGCGCACCGAGTAAGGGAATGATTCAGCGGACACCTTTTTCCAGTCGATACTGCTAGGCGATACCCGCTGGCCCTGCCGGTTGTAAAGCACGTAGTTGTGCCGCTCCAAGTACCCGGGATTCCGGCGAGCGGCTGGCATAATCTCGCTCATCACGATGCTCTGTGGCACCTTCCACTGTGGCGAAGTCTCGAAAAAACTGATGCGGCTATAGACCTCGGGCGTAGGTGTTTTGGGGCCGCCCACAATTACGCGGTGCGTTCTAATAATGGCAGCACCGCGAATGATATGCAGCTGATAGGCAGGAATGTTAACGACCAGGTACACCGAATCATTGGCTGGCTCCCAGCGCAGGCGCTCCAGATTTGCAGCCACTTTCCAATTCAAGCGCCTAGCCGCGGCCGAATCGGCCTTAAGCACCCGTTGCCAGGCCCAAGCCAAGCGCACGTAGCTGCGCGTCTGCGGTTGCACTGCCAATAGCTCCTGGGAGAACTTTCCGCTTCGGCGGGCGGCATGTAGCCGGGTAACCGGATCAAAGACAGAATCAGGAGCAACGGAAGCCGGTAGCAACGTTTCGGGCTGCAAGCGCCCACGCCGCAAATGAGAGCAGAACTGAATAAGCGCCTCCGTCAGCCTTATTTCGGCTTCGGTACGCCGCCGTAGCTGGATAACAGGCGCGGCTTCGGTAGCTAATGAATCATACAGTGCGCTAATGGCCGGGGCGCTGTAGTCTTGGGGCCAAAGCCCAAATTCAGGAGCCCGTTGCAGTAACTTCAGGCCGGCCAGGGCTGCCGGCGTAACGCCTTTTGGCGTTGTCCAGACTGGTGCATACCCCACGGAATGATAAAAGCGGTTGGTCTGCGCCTGAAGCTGCGTTTGGCCACTAGCCTCCTTATCAGCAGGCCCCTTATCAGCTCCGCAGTATTGGCGTAGTAGCGCTGTCAACTCACCATCGGACTGCGCTGATGCTGGGAACGAGGCAACCACCAGAATGATCAACCATACCCACGGTTGCGGCCTTGCCAAAACATGCCATCGAACCATAGCACAGCAGCGGCTCGGCTTGATCCGGCCCACTGATTATAAGGTAACACACTAGCGGCAAAAGAACTTGCTGAACAGACCAAAAGATCAGGCCGTTAAGTCTCTCTCACTTAGGTCTGTGAACGTCGATGCGGCAGATGCAGTTACGTGCTTTGCAGTTGCTGGAGCAGCTTACGGCATCGGCGGCTCATTTCCAGCTCTTCACTAGTAACAGGCTCCAGTTGCACGGCTTCCTCCAGCACCGTCACGGCCGACTCCCGCAACCCTTGGTTTTGGTACACCCGGGCCAAGTCGTAGCAGAACTGAATGCGGCAAGGGTCCAGATTACGCGCTCTGCGCAAGGCGTCCATTGCGGCCGTATTGGAAGCGCCGCTAGGCACCCCACCCAGGAAAAAACGATAGTAAGCACGCTCAATCAAGTTCAGGTGAGCCAGCCGGTAATGCCAGCGCCCCAGCACTTGCCAAGCGTCGGGGAGCTGCTCATTTAGCTGTACGGCACGTTGGGCGTAGCTTTTCATGCTCTTGTACAAGCTCAATCGGTGCCGTGCGCTTTGCATGGTGGCTTGCTGAGCCAGCGTCAAAGCCACTACATAATTGGCCTCGGCCCCCTGTGGATTCACCGCATACGCCCGATCGGCGTATTGGCGGGCTGCTGTGTAATAGGCGCCGCGCCGACTTTCATCGGTATATCGCTGCCCAATGCGGACGCTGATGACAGCAGCTTGCCACAATGCTTCGTAGGTACGCGGAAACTGCTTTATAATTTGCTCGTAGCGAGCCAAAGCAGCCGACTCCTTATGCTGCTGCTGAAGCTGCTGAGCTTCGAGCAGCATTGCCTGCACATCTTTACTTACTGACACCGGCAGGTCCGGATCATCAGCAGCAGCTGGAATTGCTCCGCACAGCAAAGCCACTCCCAGCATAAAGCGGGAAACTGAGGCAGCGCAAAAATTACGGATAAGCATTGACAGCCAAGATAATTGGTAGAGTAAGATACGGATTCTGACGCTAAAAGCTGCCTACAAAGCGGCCCGACACCATTGCTTGCCGAAGCAAGACAATGATGCCGGGCCGAGTAGACTACCCGCTTAATACTTGCCTAAAAAAGCGTCATCTGGGTTTTGGGGCGGCGCTGGAGCAGGGCCTGCGACTGCGCAACTTCCTCAGGCGAAATGTCCACTGGGCCGTCGAGTTCGGGCAGGGGCTCTTCCTCTGCCACGGGAGCAGTAGCGGGGCGCGGAATAGTGGCCGGCCCCTTCTTCTTCACCTGTGACTTACGCTCCGGCTCGGGACCCTCGTCGGTGAGTAGTTCCACGCTCAGCACTTTGAAGTAGTTGAGCTTGTTGCCCATCGCCTTCCAGCCTTTCACGTCGATGAACTCGTGCAGGTGAATGCGCTCAGTAAGCTTCTCCCCTTTCTTTTCCTTCTGCACCTTCACTTCTATTTCGGGCACCACGCCACAGGTAGCGCACACGAGATGCGTACCCTTGGTTTCGGGAATGAACAGGAAGGGCTTGTCGACGGTGCTGGTTTCGACACGGAAGCGCTTGACGTAGTAGGTCTTCGTCTCGCCTTCCACATAAACCGCGTTGATGACCAGATCCGGCTCAAACTTGCGCATCAATACAATGTTGCGCAGGTCGTAATGGTTGGTCAGCTCAAACGATGTTAGCTTGTAGCTGCCGTCTTTGTTTACCTGCAGGATGGTGTCGTCGGTGTCGAAATAACCGAGGAAACGACCATGACCGGCGTTGTTGAGACGGCCTACCACTTCGTCGAAGAAGATTTCCCGGCCGCCCAGCGTGGAATCGCCGCGCGACTTGAGCGTAATTTTCTTCACGGGCTGCTTGGTCACGATGTTGCCCATCGAGCCCTTGCCCTTAATGGCCAGTTCAGAGAAGTCGAAGTCAAACTGCTTGACCCGGGCCGGCGCTTTGTCGGAAAGCTGTATCGAAACAATTTCCGACTCGGAGTTGGGGTTGGCCGTCAGGTACAGCACCTTGGAGCCTTTGCCGCCCTTGGTCAGGTCGTAAGCTTTGTCGCGGGTGATGCCGGTTACGAGGAAGCGCTTGGCGTAGCTGATCTGCGACGGGCCGTCCTGGTAGATCATGTTGTACACCAGGCGGTCGTCGTTCTTGTTGTACACGCCGGCGTACAGAATGTCTTTGCCCACGAAGGTCTTCTCCGCAATCTTGGTTACCACGAACGAGCCGTCACGCTTGATGGCAATGATGTCGTCGAGGTCGGAGCAAGCACAAACTTCTTTCACCAACTCATCACCGCCCTTCTTCAGGCCGTAGCCCACGAAGCCATCCTGGTAATTCACGTACAGCTTCTGGTTGGCCACGGCTACTTTCTGGGCTGTCACCACGTCGAACGTGCGCAGTTCGGTTTTGCGCTCTTTGCCGTCGCCGTATTTCTTCAGCAGGCCTTCGAAATAGCGGATGGCGTAGCGGGTGAGGTTGGCCAGGTTGTCGGCCACTTCCTCCAGCTCGGTTTCCAGCTTCTGGATGTACTCATCGGCCTTGAAGCCGTCGTACTTTGAAATGCGCTTGATGCGAATTTCCGTCAGGCGCGTCAGGTCGTCCTCGGTAATGGCGCGGCGCAGCACGATGCGCGTGTCGTTGGCCTTTTCCTTTTCGCCCTGAATGCGCACGTACTTTTTCAGGCCCGCATCAATGGTTTCGAGAATCTGCTCCCAGGTCTCGCACTCCTCGATTCGGCGGTAGATGCGGTTTTCGATGAAGATTTTCTCCAGCGAAGCCGAGTGCCACTTTTCCTGCAGCTCTTCCTGCCGAATTTCTAGCTCGCGCTCCAGCAGGCGCAGCGTCTTCTGCGTGCTCAGGCGCAGCATGTCCTCCACCGCCACGAAGCGCGGCTTTTCGTCGATGATGACGCAGGTATTGGGCGACAGGCTGATTTCGCAGTCGGTGAAGGCGTAGAGCGCGTCCATGGTCAGGTCCGGCGACACGCCCGCGGGCAGGTGCACCTGGATTTCAACCACGGCAGCCGTGTTGTCCACTACCTTCTTGATTTTGATCTTGTTGGCTTCCGAGGCCTTTACAATGCTCTCCATCACGCCCGTGGTAGTGGTACCATAGGGCACGTCACGGATGACGAGCATCGTTTTGTCGAACTTCTCGATGGTAGCGCGCAGGCGTAGCTTGGAGCCGCGCAGGCCGCCGTTGTAGTTCGATATGTCGCAAAGGCCGCCGGTGGGAAAGTCCGGGTACAGCACAATGTCGCGGCCCTTGAGCACGTCGATGCTGGCCTTGCACAACTCGCGGAAGTTGTGGGGCATGATCTTAGTGCTGAGGCCAACGGCAATGCCTTCAATCCCTTGGGCCAGCAGCAGCGGGAATTTGACGGGCAGCGTCACCGGCTCGCGCTTGCGGCCGTCGTAGCTGGCCTGCCACTCAGTGGTGTCAGGGTTGAAAACCACGTCGAGGGCAAACTTCGACAGGCGGGCCTCGATGTAACGCGGGGCGGCAGCGCCGTCGCCGGTGCGCACGTCGCCCCAGTTGCCCTGCGTTTCGATCAGCAGGTCCTTCTGGCCCAGGTTCACGATGGCGTCGCCGATGGACGCATCACCGTGCGGGTGGTACTGCATGGTCTGCCCGATAACGTTGGCCACTTTGTTAAAGCGACCATCGTCCATTTCCTTCATGGCGTGCAGAATGCGGCGCTGCACGGGCTTCAGGCCGTCTTCGATGGCGGGCACAGCACGCTCCAGAATTACGTACGAGGCATAGTCCAGAAACCAGTTCTGGTACATGCCGCCGATGGAGCTGATGTCGTGCACGGTTTCGCCGGGCTTGAAGTCGGCTTCTTCGGGCAAGGCTTCGGCTACCTCCTCAGTTTCCACCAGGTCGGTATCAGTCAGCAACTCGCCATCAGGCAGCTCAGCGGCTTCTGCATCGTCGGCCGTGCTAGCGGCATTTGTAAGGTCGGCCGCGGCGGGTGCGGCCCCAAAATCAATGGTGTCGCCGACGCCAAACAACTCGGGGTCTTGGCCGTTCAGGTTCAGGTCGTCGGGGATGTGGTTGTCGTTTGACACTCGAAGGGGTGTGGTCTGACCACGGTTATGTTCTTGTACCTCTCTTCGGGGCGTGCCGCTCCCAAAGGCTCCTCAAAACAAGCCTTGCGCCGGAATGGTGCGAAGGCGAAAAACGTACTGGTTAACTCATCAGTAAGACCCAAAAGCTACGGAGAAAAAAGCAACTGCGCGTTTTAGGGACGTGCTAAGTCCTATATATGGTATTCAAAAGTACCGCATACTGCCCAGAATGCATTAATTTGAACGGTAGCACCGGCGAATAAAGTTCCTAATTTTTTTAGCATTAGCCGCATCTCAACCGGCTTTTCTGCACGAAATTACTAATCAATTTTGCCCTCAGTTTATGGCTGCAGGTCATACATAAACTGGCCCTAAGCTTGTATTGCTTAGCCAAGGTCTGCCATGGTGGCTAACCGACGCAGACTGCACAGGTTGCAGTTCCTGCTTTCCTGATTCAGGAATAAATAAAAAGGCCGCTGCTGCCGACCAAGGTCGGCAGCAGCGGCAAAGGTGCTTAGCTAGCGCTACTACTTTGTTAGGTAGAGTTCCTTGAAATGCTGATCCAATACTCCTTGGAGCTTTTCCTGAGTCAGGGGCTTATTCAGGAAGCCACCGATATTAAGCTGTTGCATTCGCTCGACATCAAGTGGGTGCAGCGAGGTGGTAAGCATCACGATGACGATGGCATTCTGCTGGGCGAGCGGCAACTGGGAATAGGCAGCCAAGAACTCAAAGCCGTCCATCACCGGCATCTTTACATCCAGCAACACCAACACGGGCGGCACATCCACGACGTCCTGGTAGCGCGCCATCAGCACGTCAAGGGCCTCTTGGCCATTGACGGCTACCAATACCTGCTCGGCCACATCCAGTCGCTTCAGCAGGAGCTGGTTGAGGAAATTGGTGGTTTGGTCGTCATCGACCAGAAGAATGCAATCAAGCTTGGGCATAAATGGGTGGGGTTCCTCAATCTGGGGCGAAGGAGAGTAACAACAGTACTCGTACGAACTATTGTCGGAAATAAACAGAAAAGGTGGATCCGACGCCCACCTGACTTTGCACCTCGATGCGGCCGCCAGCGTTTTCAACGATTTTTTTTACCATGTACAAGCCAATTCCTGACCCTTCGACGTGGTCGTGAAAGCGCTGAAACATAGAGAAAAGCTTTTGGCTGCTGGCTAGGTTCAGCCCGAGGCCATTGTCCTGCACCACCAGCACTACGAACTCGGCCTCTCGGCGGCAGTGCATTCGAATAAGCGCCGTGCGGTCGGGGTTCCGGTATTTGAGCGCGTTGCTGAGCAGGTTGTACACCACGGAGCGCAGGTTTTTTTCCGAGAACGAGATGCGCGGGCAAGCCCGCAGGTCCACGTCAAGCTCGGCTCCGGCTTCCTGGATCAAGGGAGCCAAGTCCAGCGTGACTTCATGAATAACCACGGCCAGGTCGACCAAATCGGTGGATGGTTCGTGCTCCTTCTGCAGCTTCGTGACCTCCGTCAGGTGCTCGATGGTGCGCTTGAAACGGTCCACTGAGTTTTGCATCATGCTCAGCAGCGGGCGTACCGTCTCCCCTTCCCCGATGGCCTGCGGCAGCTCGATCAGCAAGGCCTGTAATAGGCCTTCTATATTGTTGATCGGCGCTTTCAGGTCGTGCGAAGCGGTATAGATGAAATTGTCCAGATCGACATTGGCCCGGCGCAACTGCTCGTTGTTTTCCCGCAGCTGCAGTTGGGCCGCATCAATGCGCTGCTGCGCCAGCTTGTGCTCGTGAATGTCGGTGTAGGCACCTATCCACTGCATGATTTCGCCCCGCTCGTTGCGGGATGGCAGCGCCCGGCCCAGCATCCAGCGGTATTCCCCGGCGTGGTTACGGATGCGGCACTCAATATCTAATGCCTCGCCGGTGCACAGGCTGTGCTGCCAGCTAGCTACCGCGGCCGGCAGGTCGTCGGGATGTAGCAAGTCCCTGAACAAGGTATTGTCGGGAGGCCGCTGGCTTTTGCCGGCGAAATCGTACCACCGCTGATTCAGGTAAGTATTCTTCCCCTCGGAGTTAGCCGTCCAGGCAATATGCGGAATGCCTTCCAGCACCCGGGAGACCTCAGCAGCCGTGTGTGAGGCCGCCATCCGGGCCGCCTCTTCGCGCTTCAGTTCCTCGTTGGTGCGCTGGATCAGCTCGTTTTGCTCGGTTACGCGGGCCTGGATGTTGCTGATTTCGCGCTGGGCCGATAAGTCAGTGACGATGACGGCCAAAACAGGCGTTTTGTGGAACATCAACACATTCATCGACAGCAGGAAGGGCAACAACAAGCCGTTCTGAGCCTGCAGCGGCATTTCACCTTTGGCTTTACCAGCCCAGCCTTGTGCTAGCAGATTAGCCCAATACGCTTTGAAGTCATCGGGGACATACGCGGTAAACGAGCCGCCAATAACTTCTTCTAGTCTCAACTGCAGCCACCCGGCCAGGCAAGCATTGCAGTACAAGATGGTGGCGTCTTCGCTCAGCAGCAAAGCGCCCTCGTTCATCTGCTCGATGAGGGTGCGGTAGCCTTGGTCGGCGCCTTCCAGCGTAAAAATACGGGCTCCGTCGGGGCCCTGCACGGCCAAGGCATCCACGGCCCCGGAACGGATGGCCGTAATCAGCTCTTCGGCTTCCTGAAGCTGATAACGCAGCTCCTCATTTTGGCGGGCCAGCTCGTCGGCAGTAAGTAACTGGGCGTTAGGCATGGTCGCTTGCTTCACTGGCTTCGTTGGCCTCCTCGTACAAGCCCAGGGCGTGCAGCACCCGGCGCCGGTTGGATAAATCCCCTACTAGCCAACGCACGAGGCCCGGCTGTCTTTTGACGAGCGTGGGAGCCGCAATGATTTGGTCCTGCTGGGCCAGCTCCGGTTGCTGATAGATATCCATGATCAGCAGCTCATAGCGCCCTTTCAGGTACTGCTCACAGATTTCCTTGATGTTGCGCACGGCCCGCGTCGAATTGGGCGTGGCACCGGTGATATACAGGTGCAGCACATATTCGGGGCCGGTCCCGTCTGGTTGTTCAGCTTCCATCGTGCGGCGCTATTTGCTCTCGACCGCCCGGATATCTAGCCCGACCAACACGCGTTCCTGATTTGATAAGTCACCGATGATTTTGCGGATAGGCTTGGGCACCTTCCGCACCAACGTAGGGATGGCCAGAATCTGGTCGCCTTCTGCCAGTTGCGGGTGCAGCAATAAATCAATGACCTCGATCTGGTACCGGCCTTTCAAGTGCTGCTCGCAGTACTTTTTCAGGTTGGCCAGCGCGGTAACTGATTTTATGGTCTGACCGGCGACGTACAGGCGCAATTCCCAGATTTCCTCGTCCATCGGTGTAAGTGTAGTGGCCTGTGCCTGCATTAGGTGTGTGTACGAATGTGGGGATAGAACGGGCGGCTAGGAAGCCGGGGTGTTGGTGGCAGGACCGGCAATTCGCCGGCGGCCGGAGTCAAGCGCGTGCTGACGCTCCTGCTCGGCATGGTTGATCTGGCGCAGTTCCTCTTCTACCGTCTCAAACTCGGTGCGCAGGTTGGCAATGGTTGCCTCCAGTACGCGCCGCTTGCGTTCCAGCTCCCGGTCTTTGCGCTCGGCTTCGGCTTGCTGGGCCATGGCTTCGGCCTGGGCCTGCAGCTGCTGCGTGAGGCGGCTGGCCCCCGTAACGATACCCGCCGGCCCGATAACCACATCCAGCAACTGAATGCCTTGTTCGGTAACGATAAACTCCCGCACCTGATTGGAGTGCGCCATGCCGCGCGCCTTCAGAATGCTGATGCCCCGATTTCGCTCGCCCACGCCTTCCAAGTCGCGCACGCTGATCCATGCATCCACCAACGAAGACACGCCCTCCTCGGTCATCTCCTGCTGCACATTGCGTCCACTGATGAGCGAGGTAAACAAGGCCGTGATGTTGTTGACTTTCAAGTAATCGATGAGCCGCGTGAGCATGCTGCGTACTTCGGCAATGTTGCCGACGGTAATCAAATTGCTGATCGGATCAATAACCACGACTTCCGGCTTGAACTCGCCGATTAACTTATGCAGCGTCACCAAGTGTTTTTCCAGCCCGTTGAGCGTAGGCCGCGAAGCTTCTATGCGCAACAAGCCCTGCTCCAAGCATGGGGCAAGGTCGATGCCGACGGAACGCATGTTACGAGTCAGCTGCTGCGGCGATTCTTCGAAAGCAAAAAACAAGCACCGCAGCCCCTGCTTGCAGCATTCGTGCGCAAAGCCGGCAGCCAGCGTAGTTTTGGCCGTACCGGCCGTACCCGTAATCAGTACGCTGCTGCCCTTATAGAAGCCCTGTAGGCCAAACATCTCGTCCAGGCTGGGAATACCCGTGGATACAATCTCATCGGACACTTCGTGGGCCAGTTGCAAAGACGTAACCGGCAGCACCGAAATCCCATCTTCCGTAATCAGGTAAGGATATTCGTTGGTGCCGTGCGTGCTGCCGCGGTACTTCACGATGCGCAAACGGCGGGTTGTAATCTGTTCGATTACGCGGTTGTCGAGCAGAATCACACAATCCGATACGTATTCCTCCAGGCCCTGCCGCGTGAGCGAGCCTTCACCGCGCTCCGCAGTAATAATGGTGGTTACGCCTTTGTTCTTGAGCCAACGAAACAAGCGCCGAATCTCGGAGCGCAATACTCCTTGATTGGGAAAGCCCGAAAAAAGCGCCTCGATGGTGTCCAGCACCACACGCTTGGCGCCGATGGAATCGATGGCGTGCCCCAAACGAATAAACAGGCCTTCCAAGTCGTACTCCCCCGTCTCTTCTATTTCGGAACGGTCGACGTGTACGTGGTCGATTTTGAGCTTGTTGGCGGCCTGCAACGCATTCAGGTCAAAGCCCAAGGAAGTAACGTTGGCGGTCAACTCGTCAGCCGTTTCTTCGAAGGCCATTAGTACGCCCGGCTCGTCAAAGCTCATGATGCCGCGCACCAGGAACTCCACTCCCATCAAGGTTTTGCCGCAGCCGGCACTGCCGCAAACCAGCGTAGGACGACCTTTGGGCAAGCCGCCTTCCGTAATTTCATCGAGTCCATCGATGCCGGTCGGGGCCTTTGGCAGTTGGGGCAAAGCAGGTACGGCAAGGGGCATAATAGCTTGCTGAAAAGAATGTTGGAATGATGCCGCACCCCTACTGATTTCAGTCAGCAGCTAGCGCAGAACGACAAGATAGACAACGAAGACAAGCCCGGTAACAAGTAAAATGCGCGGGCATGGAAATGGGAGGGAGCATCTGAAAATGCCCCAAACAATTCCCTAAGATAGGCAAACCGGCATTGGCGCAGCCCTCAACAAGCTTTACAGAGGCTTTGTCCTACCCACAATGCGACCAAAGAGGCAGGCTTAGCAGTAGCTTATACTGGCCCAAGGGCGTTGCGTCAGCCTACTCAAACCAGTATACCGTGAAGGTCGTTCCTTCATTCACTTTACTATCGATTTCAACGTGCCCGCCGTGGCTATGCACGATGCGCTGCACCAGATACAACCCTACGCCAGCCCCCGCAATGTGCGGATGCTGCCGCTCGAACAGCTGAAAAATAGGATCCGTGGTTTCCTGGGCATCCATGCCCAAGCCATTATCCCGAACCATTAGCACCGGATTGCCCGTCGCGGATTGGCTGCTGGCTACTTTTACCTGCGGCGGTCGGTCGGGATGCGCAAATTTCAGTGCATTGCTGATCAGGTTGTGAAGTACGCTACGCAGATTGGCGCGGCCGTACAGCAGCGTGGGCATGGCCGCAAAATCCAGCTCGATTACGGCCTCTATTTCCTCCATCTGCGGGCGCAGGCCAAGCAATACTTCTTTGACCACGCTGCGCAGGTCCACTACTTCGGCAGGGGCCGTCAGTTGGCGCTTATCCTGCACGGTGGCGGCCAACTCCTGTAGAGTAGTGTCCAGCTGACGCAGGGCGCCGTCCACCATGCCCAGCAGCAATTCCTGTTCGTCATCCTGAAAAGTAGCCGTGCGGCGCAATTCATCAAACAAGCCACGCAGGTTATGCAAGGGCTGCTTCAAATCGTGCGAGGCAGCGTACACGAAGGTATCCAGGTCGCGGTTGGTGCGGGCCAGCTCGTCGTACTGAGCCTGCAGCACTTCGCGCAGGCGGTACTGATCGTCCACGTCGGTGCAGGCCCCAAACCAGCGGGGGCCGCGCATATCGGCCAGTTGCCGCGCCCGGATGATGTGCCAGCGGTAGTGCCCATCGTGGCGGCACATCCGGAACAAGCCCTCGTAACTTTCGCCGGTAGCCACGCTGTGTACCCAGCGCCGGGCCGCCGTTGCTTGCTCCGATGGTTCCAGCAGAGCGACCCAACCAGTGGGGCCCAGTTCATCGGCGGTAAGGCCGGTGTATTCGGCAGTATGCTGATTGTAGTAATCGATAAAGCCCTCGGCCGTGGCCGTCCAGATAAGCTGCGGAATGCTATCGGCCAAGAAGCGCAGCTCGGCCTCGCCGCGGCGGAGCACATCAGCCAGTTCGCGCTGGTCATGCACTTCGGTTACTGCTCCGTGCCAATACACCGGTTTATCAGGGGCATGCAGCTCCGGCAGGGCGCGACTCAGCAGCCAGCGGTACTGCCCGTCGTGGCGGCGCAGGCGGTATTCAAAACTCCACCCAATCCCGGCCGCACGCGCCGCCTGGGATTGATAAAGCACGCGCAGCCGGTCATCGGGATGGATGAGCAATGGCCAGATAGCGTCCAGATCGGCCGTGGGTGGCTGCCCGGTAAAGTAGTACCACTGCGGGCTGACGTATTCGATATGCCCGCCGGCATCCACCGTGAACGTAATCTGGGGAGCGGTTTCGGTGAGCACCCGCAGGCGGGCATCAAGCCGACGGGTTTCGAGGGCAAGCTCGTGGGCGCGTTGCCGCGACTCTTCCTGCGTGGTGACGTCAACCGCAAACACAAGCAGGCCCTGCACCGCTTCGTCATCGTCTTTTAGTGGCTCCAGCGCGATGTCGTAGTACCGTTGCCTTGGTTCGCCTCCTTCGGGGCAAGCCAAAGGCATGCCGTGGGCCTTCGCCACAAATGGCCGGCCCGACTGGTATACCTGCTGCATTACTTCCAGCAAGTCGGCGGGCAGCACCTCCGGATGTTCGGTCAGCGCTTTGCCTTCCGGCGTTTCGCCTCCCAGCAATGCCTGCATGGCCTCATTTACGAATCCGTAGCGCAACTCTGGCCCCAGCAGCGTGGCAATGCCCGCCGGCACGTGACGGAGGATGTGTTGGAGCTGCTGATCGTGCATACTTGGAAAGCCGATGTGTAATAGACGTAATAAGGGCAGCATCAAGCAGGCCGGGCCTGCTCGAATCGGAGCTTGGTAAAAACAAATGGGGAAGCAACGACGCTGCACTGGCGTCGCCTTCCATGCTTAGTTGTTAGACAGCTTTCAGGGAGCCACTGTTTCAGCTGTGGCGGCGGCCGTACTACCAGCCCCGAAAACAGCTTGCCGGATCAAGTCCACAATGAGGGCATCGGCGATGGAAAGCGTAGTGGGCGTTTCGGGCACGTGATCAGGCAACAGAAAGTCAGTTAATTCCTGAAAGCCATCCGCTTCTAAGGGATGGAACGCCATTGACCAACCTTTAAAGCTGCGGCCGGTAATTGGCTTGTCCGTTAGTTTGATGACGTTGGAATGACGCCCGTCGCAGGAAATTTTGTCAAACAACGGCCGAATAATATCGGCTTCGCCTTCGATCAGCTGGGCGATTTTGCCGTGGCTGTAAAACAGAATTCCGGTGACGTTGTGGCGGGCGTTGTCGCGGCGGCATTGCTCCAGCAACTCCTGCAGGTCCTGATCAGACAAAGGCCTTACGGCCTGACTCATATAAATAATGTGGTTCATTCAAAGCGGCAACTAAGCCTCATGCTCTCATGAGGAAAGAACTAATTACGAAAGAACGGTGTGGTTGGCTTTG
>NZ_JBZYWH010000008.1:0-175238 GCF_058932745.1 Hymenobacter sp. FMD4 | reverse complement strand
CTGTGGGCTGTTGCAGCACCGGCCGTAGCACCTGCCACACGGTACGAGCAATGAGGCGGTGGCCTTCGGCCGTGGGGTGGATGCCGTCGCGCTGGTTGAACCGGGCCACGCCGCCTACGCCTTCGAGCAGGAAAGGAATCAGGGTCAGGTCGTTTTTCTGGGCCAGCTCGCCGTAGAGCTGTTTGAAGTCGCGGGCATAATCGGCGCCGAGGTTGGGCGGAATCTGCATGCCGGCCAGCACAATGCGGGCTTGGGGTTGCAGCCGACGCACCGTGTCAATGATGGCCTGCAGGTTGCGGCGTGTGTCGCTGAGCGGCAGGCCGCGCAGGCCGTCGTTGCCGCCGAGTTCCAGCACGAACACATGCACCGGCCGGCGCAGCACCCAGCCCACGCGGCTGCGGCCGCCGGCGGTGGTTTCACCGCTCAGGCCAGCATTGACGACGGAATAATTCAGGCCCGCGGAGTCGATCTTCTGCCCCACCAAGGCCGGGAAAGCTTGCTCCGGCTCCACGCCCAGGCCGGCGGTGAGGCTGTTGCCAAAGAACAGAATAGTCTGCTTACCAACTGGTGCCGTAGCCGATTGAGCCGCTGCATCGGCGGGTGGAGCAGCCTCCGTGGCGGGCGGAGAGCTGTTGTTGGAGCCGCAGCTGGTCAGCAGGCCGAAGCACAGCAAATAACCAAGCAAGGTCGAAGCAGTTTTCATGCGGGTGTCGGTTTTTAAGGCTTAGTGCGTTACAAAAGAAAGTATACGCAGCGTTGAAACGTCCTCTACGTATCGGCCGGCAAACAAAGCTTCCGGCTGGCCCGTTTTCCGTAGCTATCCTGCTTCCATCGTCTCCGTCCCTGGTCAGGGCGGATTAGTAATCCTTGCCTCGTGCTGAAAGTAGAAAACCTAACCAAATCATACGCCAGCGGCGGCCGCACCCTCACGGTGCTGGAAAGCGTGAGCTTTGAGCTGCAAGCCGGCGACACCTTCGCCATCGTGGGCCCATCGGGCTCTGGCAAAACCACTTTGCTGGGCTTGTGCGCGGGCCTGGACCGAGCCTCCTCGGGCAGCGTATGGCTGAGCGGCATTCAGCTCGACAACCTGAGCGAAGATCAACGGGCGGCCGTGCGCAACGAGCACGTGGGCTTCATCTTCCAGAATTTTCAGCTGCTGCCCACCCTTACGGCCCTCGAAAACGTGCTGGTGCCGCTGGAGTTGCGCGGCGTAAAAGGCGGCGTCCAAACGGCCCAAGCCCTGCTGGAGCGCGTGGGCCTGGGCGGACGTGGACACCATTACCCGGCCCAGCTGTCGGGCGGGGAGCAGCAACGCGTGTCGCTAGCTCGGGCATTTGCCAACCGGCCCAAGATTCTCTTCGCTGACGAACCCACCGGCAACCTCGACGCCGACACCAGCGCCACGGTGGTAGAGCTGCTCTTTGAGCTCAACCGCGAAGCCGGCACCACCTTGGTGCTCGTCACCCACGACCTGGAGCTGGCAGCCCGCACGCAGCGCGTGGTGCGCATCAAAGGCGGTAGCGTGGTGGCTGATTCGCTGACCGAACGGGCCACCGCGCCCACCTCCCTCCGATGAGCACAACTTCTCCCGGCCTCGGCTGGCTGTGGCGCATGGCTTGGCGCGACTCCCGTCGCTCCCGCTCGCGCCTCGTGCTGTTTCTGTCGGCCATTGTGCTGGGCATCGCGGCGCTGGTGGGCATCAACGGCTTCGGCGACAACCTCTCGCGCAGCATCGACGAGCAGGCCCGCGAGCTGGTGGGCGCCGATCTGGTGCTGTCCTCCACCCAACCCGTGGACTCGACTCTGCGGCCGGTGCTGAATCAGCTGGGTTCGGTGCGCAGCGAAGAAACGGCGTTTGCGTCGCTGATTCAGTTTCCCAAAAACCAGGGCGTGCGTTTGGCCCAGATTCGGGCCCTGACGGGCAGCTTTCCTTACTACGGCGACTGGGCCGTGGAGCCGGTGGGCGCCATTTCGGCGTTTCGGCAAGCCACGTCGCCGGCGCAGCGCGTGGCGCTGGTCGATGATGCGCTGCTAGTCCAGTTCGACGCCCAGCCCGGCGACTCCATCAAGGTGGGCACGCTCACGTACCGCATAGCCGGGCGGGTGCGCAAGACGCCGGGGCAGTCGGGCTTCAGCGCGGCGGTGGCCCCTACGGTGTTTATCCCGGGTACTTCGCTGGCCGGAACCGGCCTGCTGCAGCGGGGCAGCCGCGTGCAGTACCGCACGTATTTCCGGCTGCCGCCCGGCACCAATACCGAGGCCTTGCTCAAGCCTCTGCAAGCGCGGCTCGATCAGGCCAACATCGATACCGATACCGTGGCCAGCCGCAAGCAGCAGACTGGCCGGGCTTTCGGCGACCTTACCCGCTTCCTGAATCTGGTAGCGTTTGTGGCCTTGCTGCTGGGCTGCGTGGGCGTGGCCAGCGCCGTAAGCCTGTACGTCCGCGAGAAAGTGGCTGCCGTGGCGGTGCTACGCTGCCTGGGGGCCAGCGGCCGGCAGGCCTTGCTGATTTACCTGCTCCAAACGGCCGTGATGGGCCTGCTCGGGGCCGTGGTAGGCGCGGCGCTGGGCACGGCCGTACAAGGGCTGCTCCCACGGGTGCTGGCGGGTTTTCTGCCCGTGACGGTGCAGGTGGCCATTTCTTGGTCGGCGGTGCTGCAAGGTGTGCTGACGGGGCTGGTGGTGGCGGTGCTGTTTGCGCTGCTGCCGCTGCTAAGCATTCGGCGGGTATCCCCGCTGCGGACGCTGCGCGCTTCGTACGAAGACGATACCGCCACCCCCGATCCGCTGCGGCTGGGCGTGTACGCGCTGATTTTGCTGTTTATCACCAGCTTTGCTTACCTCCAAACCCGCGACTGGAAGCTGGCGCTGGGCTTTACGGCGGGCCTGCTGGTGGCTTTCGGGGCGCTGGCAAGCCTAGGTGTAGGCTTGCGCCGCCTGGTACGTCGCTTTTTTCCCAGCTCCTGGAGCTACGTGTGGCGGCAGGGCCTGGCCAATCTGTACCGGCCCAACAACCAAACCATCACGCTGACGCTGTCGGTAGGCCTGGGCGTGTTTTTGCTGGCCACCCTGTATTTGCTGCAAGGCCTGCTGCTGAGCCGGGTGCAGCTCAGTGGCGGTGGCGAACAGCCCAATCTGGTGCTGTTTGACATTCAGCCGGCCCAGCGCGCCGGGGTGACCGAGCTTCTGCAACGCCAGCAGCTGCCTGTGATTCAGCAGGTGCCGGTGGTAACCATGCGCCTAACGGCCATTAACGGTCGGTCCGGTGCTTTTTTTCAGCGCGACAGCACCCGCGGCGTACCCAAATGGGCCTTCAGCCGCGAGTACCGCGTCACGTACCGCAACGCACTCATTGCCTCCGAGCGGCAATCGGCAGGCGCCGGCCCTTCCTTGGGCGCCGATGGCCTGCCGCGCATTTCCATTGAGGATGGCTACTTCCAGCGGCTGCGCCTGAAACTCGGCGACACGCTTACCTTCAACGTGCAGGGCCTGCCGCTCGGGGCCGTAGTAGCCGGTACCCGCACTGTGGACTGGACGCGGGTTCAAACTAACTTTCTGGTGGTGTTTCCCAGCGGCGTGCTGGAAGCTGCACCGCAGTTTTACGTGCTCATGACGCGCGTGCCCAATAACGAGGTGCTGGGCGCGGTGCAGCGCGAGTTGGTCAGCGGCTTTCCCAACGTATCGGCCATTGACCTCGGGCTGATCCTGAAAACGCTGGACGACATTCTAGGGCAAATTTCCTTTGTCATTCGCTTTATGGCGGGCTTCAGCATTGCCACCGGCTTGCTGGTGCTGACCAGCACGGTGGTCATCAGCCGCTATCAGCGAGTAAAGGAAAGCGTGCTGCTGCGCACGCTTGGGGCTTCGCGCCGACAGATTTTGCGCATCACCATGGTCGAATACGCGCTGCTGGGTTTGCTGGCGGCCTTGACCGGCCTGGTATTGGCCACGTTTGCCGCGTGGGCGCTGGCTATTTGGGTATTTGAAATACCCTTCGTGCCCGACCCAGTGCCGCTGCTCATCCTCGCCGCCGCTACCACGGCCCTAACAATATTCATCGGCCTATTTAACTCCCGCGACGTGCTCACGCGCCCTCCTCTGGAAGTGCTGCGCGGCGAAGCTGGTTAAATGAAGCTGCTCGGCGTGCAAGGTTAGCCGAGCCCCATCAGCCTCAAAGCTAGGCCTAAGCTGGTTTCATTTTTTCACCTGGGAAAAGCATCTTTTTCCGACCTGCTTTCGTACCCGGGCCTATGGCCCGCGATACTTCTCCCCGCCTCAATAATCTCTGGACCGCTCTGGCATTGGCCCTGCTGATGACCTTGGTATACCTCGCCCGCGTGGCGTGGAATGTCCTGGCAAATCAAGTACATTGGCCTTAACGAGCAGCATTACTTGTTAGAAAACTCGGATTAGGCAGCCGAAAATTTCGCAATGGAATGCCCTACTGAACTGATCAGTACAAAAGCAAAAGCCCCGCGCCAATCCGGCGCGGGGCTTTTGCTTGGTTGATGTTATGCAAGCCTTACAGTGACTTTACGGCCGGCGTGGCGGGCTTGGCTTCCGAGGTCTGAGCAGCCGATGTGGCAGCGCCTTTCTTCATGCAGCACGAGGGCGTGGCGGCCGTAGCGCCTTTTTCTGCGCAGCTGGCTTTCATCTCGGTAGAGCAGGCTTCCTTCTTGCCTTTCTTACCTTTCGCACCCTTCTCGCCTTCGTGGGCGGCAGCGGTTCCAACGAAAGCAAACAAGGCCAGGGCGAGCAGGGCGTTTTTCATAAGGGCAGGAAATGAGAAGTAGGGAGGAAACAAAAGTGAGAAACGGGTGGTTGGCTGAGCGCCGGCTCCAAAATACACAACCTGCTCCATATCCTGCCGGTTCATTTTTAGCTCTTCTGCGTGCTTTCTCCCCGTTCGCTTAGTTTTCTTACCCTGCTGGGCCTGTTGCTGCTGGCCGTCGTGGCCGCCACCGGCCTGCTGCGCCTGCGCTTCAACTACAATTTCAACGACTTCTACCCCACCGGCGACCCGGACCTCGCCTATTATCAGCGCTATACCGAGAAGTTCGGCAACGACAACGACTATGTGCTCATCGGGCTCGAAACCAAGCCCGGCGGCAGCGTATTCGGAGCCGATTTTGCGCAGCGCATTGATACGTTTACCCGCTTTGCCCAGCAGCAGCGCCACGTGCTGCACGTGCTGTCGCCCACCACGGCGGCCAACCCGGTAGTGGAAGGCTTGGGCATGTTTAACATTCCTTACCTGCACCTCGACCGCCTCTCCGACCCGGCTTCCCGCGCCGCCGACTCCAGCCTGGTGTACCGCACGCCCGGCCTCGTCGGCAACCTGTTTGCCCGCGACGCCCAAGCCGTAACGGTGGTGCTGCAAACCACGCCCGACCTCGAAAAGCCGCCCGGCGACACGCTCATGACGGCCCTGCGCACTGAGCTGACGCGCCTGGGCTTCGCCGACGAACAGGTGCACCTGGGCGGCAAGCTGGTGGCGCAATCGGTATTTGTAGACCGCCTGAAGGTGGAAATGGCCGTGTTCGTGTCGCTGTCGGTGCTGCTGGTAATGGGGCTCTTATGGCTGACGTTCCGCTCGTGGTGGGGCGTGGTGCTGCCGCTGACCATCGTGGCCGGGGCCACCATCGGCGGCCTGGCGCTGGTGGGCTGGTTTGGCGACGGCATCGATTTGATGACGGCCCTGCTACCGGTGATGATGTGCGTGGTGGGCATCGCCGATTCGGTGCACCTGCTCACGCGCTACGTCACGGAGCGCGGAGATGGGGGCGACACCATTCCGGCCCTGCGCATCAGCATGAAGGAAAGCATGTTCGGCTCAGGCTTGTCGGCCATGACGACTTCCTTGGGTTTTTTCACGCTGACGGTCAGCCACATCAAGCCCATTCACAACTTCGGCCTGTACACCGGATTCGCGGTGCTGATTGCCTACGGCCTCACCTTCACCTTGCTGCCGGCCCTGCTGGTGCTGCTGCCCAAGCCGCAGCAGCGCTACGGAGCCGGCCGCTCCTGGGACGAGCCGCTCACGCGCCTGCTGCGCCTGGTGCTGGTGCGCCGCCGCTGGGTGCTGACGGGCGCGGCCGTGGTGCTGGTGGGCAGCCTGGCCGCCGCCAGCCAGGTGCGCATCGAGTCGCGTCTGTTGGATGATTTGTCCGATGACGACCCGGTGCAGCTGGACTTCCGCTTTTTCGAAGACCGCTTTGCCGGCGTGCGCCCCTTCGAAATGCACCTGTTGCCGCAGGGTGGCCGCTCGGTGTACGACCTGGCAGTGCTGCGCGAAACCGAGGAAATCGAGAATTACCTGCAGCGCGAGTACGGCCTGCACTTCGTAGCCTCGCCCGTGACGGTGGTGAAATCGGTGCGCAAGGCCCTGAACGGCGGCGCCTTGGAAGAGTACCGCCTGCCCGACTCAGAGGCCGAGTTGCAGCGCCTGCAACGGCAGCTGCGCCGCGTGAGCAAGCGGCCCGAGTTTCAGGCCCTGGCCACCCGGGAAGGCACGGAAGGCCGCCTTAGCGGCCGCATGCCCGACCCCGGCAGCGTGACGGTGGCCAGCCTCAACCGCGGCCTGCGCCGCTTTCAGGCCCAACACACCGACGCCCAGGTGCTCCAGACGCGCCAAACCGGCTCGGCCCTGCTCATCGACAAAAACAACCAGAACCTAACCCGCGACATGCTGCTCGGCATCGGCATGGATGTGGTGATGGTGACGGTAATCGTGCTGGCCCTGTTTCGCTCCATTCGGATGGTGCCGGTGGTGCTTATTCCCAACCTCTTGCCCATTGTGGTGGTGGGCGGCGTGATGGGCTTGTGCGGCGTGCCCATGAAGGTCAGCACCAGCATCATCTTCACCATCGCCTTCGGCATTGCCGTCGACGATACGATTCACTTCATTAGCAAGCTACGGCTGATGCTGGGCAAAGAGCCCACGGTGAAGCGCGCCGTGAGCCGCACGTACCGGCTGGCCGGCAAGGCCGTGATTGTGACGTCGCTGATTCTGGTCGGCGGCTTCAGCACGCTGTTATTCAGCTCCTTCGACGGCACGTTCTACGTGGGCCTGCTCATCGGGCTGACGCTGCTGTTCGGCGTAATTGCCGAGCTGACCTTGCTACCGATTCTGGTGTTGATGTTCTACCGCAAGCCGCGTGTGGGTAAGGCCCGGCGTGCACAGGCGGCGTAGCCAACCTTAGTCAGCGGGCCGAAACTTTGCTTGATTGGTAGCTGAATATGAAACCAGAACGTCATGTCGAGCGCAGTCGAGACATCTTGTGTGCTGACGGCCGAGAGTAATGTTCTTGAAAAGAATCTTCTATCTAGCATCAGCACGCGAGATGTCTCGACTGCGCTCGACATGACAAACGATTTTCAACCCTAATTACCAATTATAGTCAGACCCTGGGGTGCTTTTAGCGGGGCATCGTCGTAGCAATTGAGATAAACAACCAGCGGCTTTTCATTGCCAAGCCAAGTCAGTTCGTAGGCGTCGAGCATACCCATGTTGTTGATGGTACCGTTGGGCGTTTTGAAGCCGCAGCAGCTACCCAGGCGCCGGTAGCTTACTTCCTCACCCTTGGGCCCGCGCAGGGCGTTGAGGTAGCGCTGTTCGTTTTTGGCGCACAGTTGATCTTTCATTCCGCCCACGCACACCGGGTTTTTCTGTGTGTAAGCGTAGCTGGCATCGGTGCTGACTTCGAGCACCACGAAGGCGGGCACCGTGCGGCGGGCGGCGTCGTAGTAGCTTTGCGGCACATTGTTGGAGCCCGTTATGGCGGGCCTGGCATCGGTACCCGATGTTTTTTTGGCAGTGGCGCAAGCCGACAGCAGCGCGGCTGCCAGCAAAATGGGTAAGTATAGATTTCGGTTCATAGCTCCAAATATTCAGCTTTTGGAGCCATAACGTGCCTGCTTTTACCGTATTGCGACTTATGCGCTTTTCCCTCTCCGCACCCCGTCACATGACTTTGGTGTTGCTGCTGGCCTCCGCTATCGGCGGGCTTCCACTCAGTGCTCAAACCCCAGCACCTGCGCCCGCTCCCACCAACGACCCCATCCCGCGCCTGATTCAGGAGCGCGACCAGCTGATGCGCCAGTACGAAGAAGCCAACGCCCAGCGCAATGCTTTTCTGGCCAACAAGCCCAGCAAAAAGGACCTGCAGGAAGTCATTGACGCGCTGAAAGGCATCATTCGCAAGGATACCGAAATCGTGCGGGCGCTGAAGGAAAGCGAGATTCGGCGCACGGCTGGCATTGTGGCCGAAAAGCGGCAGGTGGAGCAGCAAGTGACCGTGGCCCAAACCGACCAAACCTCCACCCGGCAGCGCTTTTACGACCTCGAAAACCAGATCCAAAACCTGCAGCTGCGCGACAAGCAGCGCCAGCAGAAGCTGCAGGCCGCGGAAGAAGCCCTGAAAGAAGCCGAAAGTGCCCGCACCACGCGTGACTTGCTGGCTGCGGGGCTGGCCGTCCTTTGCGTGGGTTTGCTGGGCTACGTGCTACGCCTGCGCAGCCGGCTGGGCACTGCGCCTGCTCGGCGCGCGGCCAAATCGCGCCGCTAAGGCAAGCCAACTAGTTAGGTCCAATCCCTGGGCCGATCAGCCAAGGGATTGGACCTAACTTGACGATTCAGGTAGGGGCGCCCCTGGTTGCTGTTCAAACTCCGCAACTACCATGGCAGCCAGCACAGATAGTGGGGCTCTCGTAGCATGCCCGCATTTGGCTAGTTAAAGCTAGTGCCAAGCACTGATGGGCTCTACCTTTACGCTATGCTAGTCCCGGCGGCCGAATACCTTACTTACACTGAAGCTGTTGGCCTTTACCAACGCCTGCACGACGAGGCCGGCATCGTGAGCCTGGTTAAAAACTACGGCCCGGCCACTTTGCCCTTCGGCGACGGGCTGTATTTCCGGCTGCTCATTGAGGAAGAAGACGTGGAAGGTGCCCGCGAAATCGTGGTCGAGTTTGAGCGGGTGCGCACCGAGCGGGCCGCCGTGCGTTGCCCGCGTTGCGGCTCCTACCACGTGTGGCCCGAGCCCGAGGCCCAACAGCCGTGGTACAAGCGCATCTTCTACGCCGGCACCACCTTGCACCGCTGCCAGAACTGCGGGGAGGAATTTTCGGCGTAGCAAGTTCTGAACACCAAGCCACATGGCTATCTACGGACCTTAGCTGCAACCCGTACCATTCCCTAAGCTTTCCTTACTCTTTTATACCTTCATCGCCGCATTCATGTGGACCGAAGACCAGGCCCGCGCCCTCATCACCGACGCCGGCACGCTCAAGCGCGGCCTTGACCTGGCTGCCCCCGCTAAGTGGAGCCACCTCGGGCGCACCAGTCAGGCAGCTTGGGGCGAGTGCGCCGGAAGCGGCAGCAAGCCCTACCAGGTCGGCATCGACCTCACCGAGCCAGCCTTCAAATGCACTTGCCCCAGCCGGGTGTTTCCTTGCAAGCACGGTGCAGGCTTGCTCTTGTTGCTGGCCCGTCAGCAGCAGTTGTTCAGCCCCGCCGAAACGCCCACCTGGCTTACCGAATGGCTGGATAAGCGTCAACAAAACCAGGAAAAGAAGGCCGCCCAAACGGTTCCAACGGCGCCTCCGGTGGCTGAGCCGGAGCCCATTGGTGCCCCAGATGTTGCGGAACGAGGGCCAGGCAGCGAGGTTGCTCCCGCCCGCCTCGAACGCATGCAACGCGGAGCCACCGAACTGCTGACCTGGCTGCAGGACCTGATAAGTACTGGCTTGGCCCAAACAGAGAAAGCAGCGCCGGCTTTCTGGGAAAACCAAGCTGCTCGCCTCGTTGATGATCAGCTGCCCGGATTGGCCGCCGTGCTCCGCGAACTGGCCCCGCTGCGCCACACCGGCGCTGACTGGCCCGAGCGCCTACTGGCCCGGCTTGGGGAGTTGTACCTGCTCACCCGCGCATTTTTGCGCTTGGAGCAGTTACCCACCGATTTGCGCACGGATGTATTACAGCTGGTGGGCGTCAACCTCAAAAAGGACGATATTCTAAACCAGCAGCCCGCCGTAGCCGACACATGGCTGGTGGTGGGGCAAATAACCACCGAAGAAGAACGCCTGACGGCCCGCCGCACCTGGCTTTGGGGGCTGCGCACCAGCCGCTATGCGCTGGTGCTGGAGTATTCATTTGGCGGTCAGGCTTTCGCCACGCCGCTCGTGCCGGGCGGCCGCTACGCGGGCAGTCTGGCCTTCTACCCTGGCGCGGCCGCGCTGCGGGCCCTCACCACCGCCGAGTGGCAGTTTGTCGGCGTCGATGCGCAGGCCAATGCCCCGGCTGTACTGCCAGCGGAGCTGTTCGGCACTTACGCCGATGCGCTGAGCCGGCAACCTTGGCTGCGCGACTGGCCCGTGACGCTGCAAGGCGTGGTGCCGGTGCTGCTGCCCTCCGGCGAAGTAGTGCTGCAGCACCGGCACCACGCCTTGCAGCTCCCTCTGCGCGGCGACGCCGACTACGGCTGGCAGTTGCTGGCCGCCAGCGGCGGGCACCCGCTCACGCTATTTGGCGAATGGAACGGCCGGGCCTTGCTTCCACTCACCCACTGGCCCGCGCCCGACGCGGCCTTTACGGCTTCCCGCTCATGAATCCGCAGCACGACTGGCAGCAACTGCTGCGCGTAGCCTTGCTAGGCACCCGCCAAAGCGGTGAGACGGTGCCGGCATTGCCAGAATTTTCTGTTTCGGCACCCCGTGAGGAACAGGTATTGCAAGTCGCCGGGGCGCTGGCGCTGATACGTAAAGCCGGCTACCAGGCGGCGCCTCCCACCACAGAGGCTTCCGCCCCGGCTCCGGAGGAGGTACTACCCGCCATTGGTGCTACCGGTCTTGGCCTACTGCAGCAAATGCTGGGCGGCTACCAAACGGCTCTGCTCCCGGAGTACCTGCGGCAGATTAGCTACCACGGCCGCCGGGTGCCGCACCGCCTGCTGGTGCCGCTGTTTGACTATGCCTGCACCCGCTCCGAGATGCACGCCGCCGCGGCCGAAGTGGCTGGCGAGCGGGGCGCGTGGCTGGCCCGCCTGAACGAGCGGTGGAAGCCCTTAACGACGGCGCCCACCGCGCTCGACGAAGCCGACTGGGAAACCGGCCTGCCCAAACAGCGCCTCCGTTACCTCGAAGCACGGCGGCAACAAGACCCAACAGCGGCGCGGGCGCTGCTGGCCGCCACGCTTCCGCACGAAGCGGCCAAGCAGCAGGCTCTTTTGCTGCTCGCTCTGGCTACCAATCTGAGTGCGGCCGATGCAGACCTGATCGAGCCGTACCTTAATTCCAAGAGCAAGGAAGTTCGCCAAACGGCGGCCGCTCTGCTGGTGCGTATTCCCGGCAGTAGCTTAGCCGAGCGGCTATGGCAGCGCGCCGCGGCGCATCTGAGCCTGACCAGCAGCCTGCTGCGGGGTAAAAAGCTGGAGGTCCGGCTTCCTGACGCCTGGCAGCCGGAGTGGCTGTCCGATGGCATTGAGCAGAAAGACAGCCGCTTCGGCGGGGAGAAAGCGGCGTGGCTGGGTCAGCTGCTGGCCCTGTTGCCGCCCAGCCGTTGGGCAGCGCATTGGCAGCTTTCCCCGCTACGCTTGCTGGAATTGGCTGCCGACAGCGAATGGTCCGCGTTGCTCCTGCCCGCCTGGACGCAGGCCACCGAGTTGCACGCCGATGGGGATTGGGCGCACGCTTTGCTGGAGCTGAACCTCACGCGCCAAAAAGCGGTGGCCTTTCCCTGGGACCTGCTACGTATCGTTCCGCCGACCGCTGTGGCTACGCTGCTGCTGGAGCACCTGCCCGCCAACGGCCGCCTGACGAACCCAACGTCCCGCGCCTTCGATACCCTGCTGCAGTTGTCCGGCCCCTGGCCTCCGGCCCTGACCAGCCGCGCCATTGCACTGGTGCAAAATACATTACCAACGACTCCGCAGCCCACCAATTACCAAGTCTTGGCCAGTCTAGAACGCCTGCTCAGTCAGTTGACTTCAGCCGCCGACGTAGCCCACTACAGCACCCTTGCCGCGCAGTTTCAGCAGCTCATCGACCTCTACCCCGATTACCAACGCTTCTTCCGCCGCACCCTCGACACACTCTATTTCCGCCGCCAACTGGTCCAGTCTCTCACGGAAGCACCAGCGGCTGATGTGTAAGTGGAATCAAGCCTAAAATCAGCTCACATCCTCGGCTGGGTTCCGAACCCTCAGTAGCTTTAGCCTTCTTGCCTCGTTATGTCCGCCATTCCTGCTCTTGATAATATCCTGCGTCCGCACGCCGAGGTGCAGTACGCCGAAGAACTCGCCGCCCTCGTAGCTCAAGACGACCGCCCCAAGCCGCCGGGCTGGAAACTGTCGCCCTGGGCCGTGGTCACCTACCTGCTCGGCGGCCAGCTCGACAACGGCTTTGAAATCGAACCCAAGTACATCGGGCAGCGGCGGCTGATGGAAATAGCCGTGGCTACCCTGGCCACCGACCGCGCCCTGCTGCTGCTCGGCGTGCCCGGCACAGCCAAAAGCTGGGTTTCGGAGCACCTGACGGCGGCCATCAGCGGGCACAGCAATCTGCTCATTCAGGGCACGGCCGGCACCTCCGAAGACGCCATCCGCTACTCATGGAACTACGCCCGCCTGATTGCGGAAGGTCCCTCAGCGGCCGCGCTGGTGCCTTCGCCTATGCTCAAAGGCATGCAGGAAGGCGCCCTGGTGCGGGTGGAAGAACTCACGCGCATTCCTTCCGATGTGCAGGATACGCTCATCACCGTTCTCTCCGAAAAGGTGCTGCCCGTGCCCGAGCTGGCCACCGAAATCCAGGCCACCCGCGGCTTCAACGTAATAGCCACCGCCAACGACCGCGACAAGGGCGTAAACGAGCTGAGCAGCGCCCTGCGCCGCCGCTTCAACACCGTGGTGCTGCCCTTGCCTACTTCCGTAGCCGAGGAAGTGCAGATCGTGCATTCGCGGGTGGAGAAAACCGGCCGAGCCCTGCAGCTACCGCCCACCACAGTGGCCCTGGAGCAGATCAGCCGCCTAGTTACCATCTTCCGCGAATTGCGCTCCGGCGTGACTGAGAATGGCAAAACCAAGCTAAAAAGCCCCAGCGGCACCCTCAGCACCGGTGAGGCCATTTCGGTCCTAAACAGCGGCCTAGCCTTGGCCGCCTACTTCGGCGACGGCACCCTGCAAGCCGCCGACCTGGCCGCTGGCCTTACCGGCGCCGTGGTGAAAGACCCGGTGCAGGACCGAGTGGTGTGGCTGGAGTACTTGGAAACAGTGGTAAAGGAGCGCGACGGGTGGAAGGATTTGTATAGGGCGTGTCGTGAGGTGGTAGAGTAAACCAAATGCATAAGGTCAAATCCAACAGATTCCATGAACTATCCCATACCCCTGTACCTAAATCAAAAATATGTATTTGACATTTTAGCCATCATTGAAGATGGCTTTAGTCAGATGCAAACATTAAAAACAACAGAATCATCACAAGCCGATTCCACGAATAAAGTAAGAGGAGAAGTTGGCCTCAATAATGTTTTTGCCTTCTTAGGGGTGAAAATGGAGGGTGAAGCTAATAAGTATCACAAGAATGCTAGTGAGCTATCTTCTGAAAGCCAAAAGATCCACACTCCCAACTCGCTGTTTGCAAAAATGCAAGCTTCGCTCGACGCAAAAGGCCTGCTTGTAAAGAATAATATAATTGAGTCTAAAACTGGAGACTTTATCTTATTCAAGGCAAGATTACGTAATAACCCAATTATAGGAGATTTAGAGAGCTTAGTTTCAGTTTTTCGTTTGGCACTACGTTTCTCGGATGAGCCTGCCACCTCCAAACAGCAAAAGACTGAGAGCCAAGTTAACTCTAAGAGATTAGAACAATTCGAGCTTCTAGTAAGGCAATTAAAGAATGAAGGCAGCATAGACCTTGTTGGAGAAGGAGTAAATGAAGAGTTCAATTCTGTCATTACTATTGACAGGGAATACTTGAACGACCCTTCAATATCTGATATTGAGGATGGCGAGTTTTTTGTATTAGGAAAAGCTATTCAAATTATCAAAAAAGATCAAACTCAATCTATCAATCTTCTAAGAAAGACAAGCCTCAGCCGTTTTACTAATCCTGCTCTAAAGGAAATGTTTTCGGGGTTCCAAACTATGAGCCATCATGGCTTGAAGGACTCCGAATTAATTACTGAGATAAAGGCGCCTGTGATTCAGGTAATCCCTATAGCCATATACGCCTGATTTCAATGCCATCCACCACCTATCCATTGCCAGTTATCATCGTTGGCGCAGGCTTATCTGGCCTCTGTACCGCGCAAGCCTTGCACGCTGCCGGCATGCCGGCGCTGGTGCTGGAGGCGCGCGACCGGGTGGGCGGCCGCACGCTCGCCGTGTCGCCGTTACCGACTAGTTCGGAAGCAGACTTTGTCGACTTGGGCGCGACCTGGGGCTGGACGCACCACCCGCACCTGATGCAGTTGCTGGCTGATTTAAACATTCGTCCTTTCGAGCAGCCCAGTACCGGGGCCACCGCATACCACACGCCGCAGGGCGTGTACCGCTTGCCCCATCCTTCGGGTTCGGCAGGCTATCTGCGCTTTGTGGGCGGGGCGGCCGTGCTGTGCCGCACACTGGCTCAGCAGTTGCCCACCGAATGCCTACAACTTAACACTCGCGTGGTACAGATACAGCAGCTGCCTGATCAACAGGGAGTAGCAGTAGTGACTCAACAAGGCGAAAGTACCCTTACCCACACGGCCTCGGCAGTGGTGCTTGCGCTACCACCCCGGCTAGTGGCCCACAGCATAGCCTTCGAGCCAGCTTTGTCCGCCGAACTACTGCACACTCTCCGCTCAGTACCCACCTGGATGAGTCACGCGATGAAAAGCGTGGTTGTGTATGAGCAGCCCTTTTGGCGGACGCCGGGGTGGTCGGGGTTTGCGGTAAGCCAGACTGGTCCGCTGCTGGAAATGCACGACGCTTCTCCGCAGAACGGCCGGCCGGGCGTGTTGTTCGGGTTCTGGGCAGCACCGCACCCGCTCCGCTCCGCCACTGAGGCTGAACGCAAGGCGGCGGCTCTTGCTCAACTAAGCTCATTATTCGGGCCGGCGGCGGCTACTCCGCTGGCTTACCACGAGCTGGATTGGTCGCGCGAGCCGCTGACCAGTGTGCCCGGCGATGAGCAGCCCCCCTTGGCAGTTCCCTTGCAGGGGCCAGCGCTGCTGCGGCAGCCACTATGGGACGGCCAATTGCTCTGGGCCGGAGCCGAAACTTCCGTTAGTGAGTGGGGCCGGCTCGACGGAGCGGTGGAATCTGGGCGTTGGGCCGCGCGGCAACTCCTGCAGGTCCTTTCTTAATCAGAGAAAACAGAGAAGTATAACTGTTCCGCCAGGTCCGCCAGCTGCACCATCATCAACTTATGCCTGACCTCCGCCTCTTCGGCATCCGCCACCACGGCCCCGGCAGCACGGCCAGCCTGCTCAAGGCGCTGGACGAGTTCCAGCCCGATGTGCTGCTGCTCGAATGCCCTGCCGACGGCGAAAAGGCTTTAGCCGAGGTAACCAACGAAGCCTTGCGCCCGCCCGTGGCGCTGCTGATCTACAATCCCAAGCAGCACGCCCAAGCCACTTTCCTGCCCTTCGCGCACTTCTCACCCGAATGGCAGGCGGCGCTATGGTGCCAGCGGCACGGCGCGCACTTGCGCTGCTTTGACTTGCCGATGACGCTGCGCTTCGCCCTGCCCGACTCAGTAGCGCACGTACCCGATGCCGCAGCCCAGCCCGACCCATCAGCCTCCCCTGAACAAGCGGCCACAGCCGAAACTCCGCTCCGCCTCGACCCCATCGCCCAGCTTGCTCTACTCGATGGCTATACCGACGGCGAACGGTGGTGGGAAGCCCGCATCGAGCATTCTACTGGCCACACAGACGCCTTCGAGGTAGTGCTGCAGATGATGACAGCGCTGCGGGAGGAACTGGATCAGCCGGAATCAGCGGAAACGTTGCTGCGCGAGGCCTACATGCGCGAAATGCTGCGCACCACGCTCAAGCAGGGCTACCAGCGGGTAGCCGTGGTGTGCGGGGCCTGGCACGCCCCGGTGCTACGGGCCGAGGAGCTGCCGCGCTTCGCTAAGGACGATAAGGCCCGCCTGAAAGGGCTCGGCAAGGTCAAAACCGAAGCCACTTGGGTGCCCTGGACCTATGATCGGCTGGCTCGACAGTCAGGCTACGGTGCGGGCGTATTGTCGCCGGCCTGGTACGAGCTGCTATTTGAAGTGCCGCACGAGCAGGTGGTGACGCACTGGATGGTGCGAGCGGCGCACCTGCTGCGGGCTCAACAGATTGATGCATCGTCGGCGCACGCCATCGAAGGCGTGCGGCTGGCGGAGGCCTTGGCGGCCGTGCGCGGGTTGGCCTTGCCGGGCATTGAGGAGCTGGAGGAAGCGGCGGTGAGCATCTTTGGGGGTGGTTATGCCGAGGCGTTGCAGCTGGTGCACGAGCAGCTGGTCATCGGTGAAAAGCTGGGCGAGGTGCCGGAGGAGTTGCCGGCTTCACCCTTGCAACAAGACCTGGCCCAGCAGCAGAAAACGCTGCGACTGAAGCCCGAAGCCGCCCGCAAAACCCTGGCCCTGGACCTGCGCAAGGATACCGACCTGAGCCGCAGCCACCTGCTGCACCGCCTCGGGCTGCTGGGCATCCGCTGGGGGCGGCCGCAGCGCGTGGAGGGCAAAAGCGGTACTTTCCACGAGGTATGGGAGCTGCAGTGGCGGCCCGATATGGTGCTGCAGGTGCTGGAAGCGGGCCGATGGGGCAATACGGTGCTCGATGCCGCCAGCGGTGCCGCCAGCCACCGCGCCGCCGAAGCTACCGACCTCAGCCAGATCAGTCCGCTGCTGGAAGAGGCTCTTAGAGCTGACCTCGCTCCTGCTCTGCCCGCGCTGGTAGCCCGGCTGGAAACGCTGAGCGCCGACACCCGCGACGTGGCGCACCTGCTGGCCGCCCTACCACCGTTGGTAAATGTGCTGCGCTACGGCAACGTGCGCCGCACCGAAGCTAGCCAGGTAGCTCAAGTAGTGCACCACTTGGTGCCACGCCTGTGCATCTCGCTGCCGCTGGCTACCACCGGCCTCGACCACGACGCGGCCCGTCAGCTGCTAGAGCGGCTGGAAGCGGCTCACCAAGCCATTCGCCTGTTGCCCGATGAGGCTCAGCAAGCCGATTGGTACGCCGCGCTGCACCAAATTACGCGGCAGCCCGCTAGCAGCGGCCTGCTCGCCGGTGCCGCCACCCGTCTGCTTTTCGACGCACAGCAGCTGGCCGCCGACAATACGGCCACCTTGCTCGGCCTGGCCCTCGCCCCCGCCCAACCCACGGAGTACGCCACAGCCTGGATTGAGGGCTTTCTGCGCGGCAGCGGCCTGCTGCTCATCCACAACCGCGTCCTGTTCGACCTGCTCGATGCTTGGTTGTCGGGCCTCACGGAAGAGGTATTTCAGGAAATCGTGCCTTTGCTACGCCGCTCTTTTGCCGATTTCAGCCAACCTGAGCGGCAGCAAGTACTTGGTCTGGCAGTAGGTGGCCCCGCGGCCCGGGTGGTTCAAGTAGCGGATATCGACCTGGAGCGTGGAATGCGGGTGCTGCCGGTGCTGCGGGAGTTGCTGGGTGCGTAGAAAAACTAGAGATAAGACCGAGGCCCACCTTCTACTTCAGCAAAATACCACACACAAAAATGCTTTAATATGCAGCGTGTTACAGAAATAAGCTACTTAGAAAAGCTAGACTCAAACACTGTTATATCGTTTGTCAAAACAGGTACTGAGCATTGGTCCGTTTGGAATAGGTTCATCTACATTGATGGCAAACCGGCTTATGAAATAGGTAACATATGTAGCACTTGCCGCTTCTACTTCGAACGCTTGGGGGGAGCTAGTCAGTCAATCGATTCTAAGTATACTATTCAACGGCTGAACGAAGGAATTGAGCACTTAGACCCAAGCATGCTTGAAACAATCTCAGCAATTATTCCCGCCGGCAGATATAGAATAGCTCTACTCAAGGTCTTTCCAAAGCTTGTAGAGCTTGGTGGTACACTGGACTATTTCAGCCATGAACAAGTAGAGGTATGGGGAATCGATGGTTTCTCAGGATTACCACACTTCCCCAAGATTCGATACTACAGAGGAACTGACAACCCGCTGAAGGAAGATCAAAAGGCATACGAATTCATCATACCTATTTTTCCTCAAAACTGGCTTGATCCCGAAAGGGTCGAATATTATAAACAGGAACTAGAGGCAGAGAAGATGCCCACGGCCATCAGCTTATCAGTTCTTGATATAAAAGCCCCGGCCTGGGTAGACCCAGATGCTCCCAGCGCTGTGGCTACCCAACATTGGTGCTTGGCGCATTACGTTGTCGATGGACATCATAAGATGTACGCAGCCAGCTTACTCAGCAAACCGATTCACTTGCTTGCCTTCATTGCGTTAGATGAGTGTATTTTGGAATCAGATGAGGATATAGACACGCTGCTACAAATCATATGATGCTAGAAACGGATTGGCTGAGACCGTCACTGGACCATTAACAGGGCTGATTCATCCTTATCAACATAAACTCAGGCATCATTCTCCAAGCTGATACTCACACCTAGACAACCCGAGCCTTCTGCTTATACGCTCACGTTTGCTGCATCTTTATAGCAATACTTGCTTACCCTGCGCGTCTGGCTCACCATGAAGCATCTACCCCTCCTCTTTTCCGTCGCGCTACTAGCCGGTTGCGCCGGTCGTCAGCCCCAGCAGCCGTACGACATAGCCATCACCCATGCCAACATCGTGGACGTAGAAACGGCACGGGTGCTAAACGACCAAACTGTTGTCATCAGCCAAGGGAGAATTGAGCGCATCAGCAAAACCAACAAGCAACCCGTTGCCAGCGGCCAGACCATCGACGCGCAGGGCCGCTACCTTATTCCAGGCCTGTGGGATATGCACGTGCACTTCCGCGGCGGCGATACCCTGACCACAGCCAACCGCAACCTGCTCCCACTCTACCTGGCTCACGGCGTGACTACCGTGCGCGACGCCGGCGGCGACCTGACACCGGCCATTTTTCAGTGGCGCGAGGCAATGCAGGCGGGGCGGCTGGCCGGGCCGCGTATCTACACATCGGGCCCCAAGCTGGATGGCCCCAAGCCTATCTGGGCCGGTTCATTGGTGGTCGAAACGCCGGCCCAGATTGAAAAGGCGCTGGACTCGCTGCAGCGACTGAAGGTTGATTACGTGAAGCTCTACGAAAGCACCATCTCGCGTGAGGCCTTCCTGGGCACCATTGCGGCGGCCGAAAAGCGCGGGCTGACCACTACTGGCCACATGCCCTACACCGCCAGCCTGCGCGAAGCATCGCAGCTGGGCCTCGATGCCACCGAGCATCTGTACTATGTATTCAAGGCCTGTTCTGCGAAGGAAGACAGCATCACCACGGCCGTGCAGAATAGCCTGCGCACCAGCAAGCCGCTGGGACTGTTTGCGGTGCTGCCGGCCATTTACCGCACCTACGACCCCTCCGTGGCCCGCGAAACGTTCCGCCTGCTGGCTGCCCGCCGCACGGCCGTGGTGCCCACGCTCTACATTCAGCAAGTGCTGCGCGAGCTACCGGAAACCGACCACGCCCGCGACACCATGCTGGCTTACATTGCCCCGAGCATTGAGGCTACGTACGCCCGGCGCATTGCCAGTGCCCGTGCCCAAAGCCCTGCCACCCGAGCCTTCAATAAGCAGCTCGGCGCGAAGTTTATGGAGCTGATACCCGCCATGCAGGCCGCCGGCGTCACGCTGCTGGCTGGCTCCGACAGCGGCCCGTTCAATTCTTATGTGTACCCCGGCGTCTCCCTACTGTCGGAGCTGGAGCTGCTGGTGCAGGCCGGCCTCACTCCCGCGCAGGCTCTGCAAGCGGCCACCATCAACGGCGCCCGGTTTCTGAAAGCCGACCAACGCTCCGGTACCATTCGGGCTGGCAAGGATGCCGATTTGGTTTTGCTCGAGCAGAACCCGCTGACGGATATCCGCCATCTGCGCCGCATTCACACCGTAGTCAGTCGGGGCCAGGTGTACTCGGCGGCTGAGCTGCGACGCATGGTGCAAGCCGTCAAACAGCGTTAACTTCCACCATGCCTATTCGTGACATTTTGCAGCTCGGCCACCCGGTGCTGCGCGACATCGCCCAGCCCGTGCCCGACCCTACGGCCCCGCACGTGGCCACCTTGGTGCAAGACCTAATCGATACCGTAGCGCACTGGCGCGCAACCACTGGCTACGGCCGCGCCATTGCGGCCCCGCAGATCGGGGCGCTGCAGCGGGTAATTCTGTTGCGCCTGCCGGGCCGCGAAGTGTGGCCGCTGATCAATCCCAGCATTGTGGACCGCAGCCCCGAAACCATGGTGGTATGGGATGCCTGCCTCTCGTTTCTCTCCATTTTTATGCAAGTGGAGCGCCACGAGTGGATCAAAGTATGCTACCAAGACCTGACGGGTGCTTGGCACGAAACCCACGCCGGTCGCGAAGACGACCTGGCCGAGCTGCTTCAGCACGAAATCGACCACCTCGATGGCATCCTTTCCATCGACCGCATGGTGGACGTGAAGTCCCTTTGCTCGCGGGAAGAGTTTGAGCGGCGCTTTAGGACTGATAGCCCGTACGGTAGGTAACCTCCATTTTGCTTCCTGATTTTAAGTGGGTGATTAGCGTAGGTTTACTGCCGCTTACAAATCCGGCAGTGCCGCAGTTGCGTTGGGAGGATACACACCGTTTTCCAGGAAAAAGCAATAACGGCGCAGATCCCCTTCGGCTGCGCCCCGCAGGTAATTCAGGTAGAGTTGGTCTTGGCCATTATTCATCCTGGCCAGCTCTGGGGCAAGCAGCGCTTGTATGATGTCGTTGCGGTTGCGCCACCAATCTTTACAGGCCCCGTAAGTCCAGTATTCATTACCGTTGGCTGAATAGCTGTCGAACACTTCGACGGCAGCCGCATTCAGCACGCAGACCAACTCCTGATACGAGGTGGGCTGCCGAAATACGTATTCGCAGCAGTTAACGTCGTTGCCTACATTCTCTGGCGCCTCGCAGACACCAGTGCCACAGGTGTCAGATTCTCCCACGTAAAACGGCCCTGGGAAATTAAAGGGATGCTTCTCCCGCCAATGATTCATGTCTAGAAAGCCCAAGTGCGGATTTGTTGGCTGTTGAAAAGGCAAAACCTGTTTCCGTAAGAATATGTCGAAGTCGGGCCGATACAGGAATGCATCAAGCGGACCGTATTGAGTCGATAATCTAAGGGTATCGTCGGCGATTTGCGCCATGGTTTCTGCGCGCAGGGCCGCATCATGGGCTTCCGCATTGGAGTATGCCGAGTAAGAAGTTGCTGCAGCCACTTCGATAGGCGCCGTAACGTTGTGCCGGCTCAATAGATACTTGATGATTTGGATAAAGCCCATGAAGAAAAATCAACTATCTGATTGTACGAGCCAAGCACCAGCGGACTTACAAGTTCGGAGCATCTCCTCCGAGGAACGCCGAAACGACTATATCTGCTACTTATGGTGCTCAACCAGCCTCTCAGCCCGAAACAAGTCATCCGCCGCCTGCAGCAGCTTCGCCCGCAGTTTGGGATTATGGCGCGGATTAGCCTCCAGAAACGTACGCACGGTGCGCGCCGCCGCAGGCGACTGGTAGGAGCTCAGGGTTGCCTGCAGCCAGTTGTAGGGGAAGAAGATGTCGCCGGTCTGCTGAATTTCTTCTAGCAATTCCAGGCTCTTGGGCAGGTATTTTTCGGAAGTGCTCAGGCGCAGCGGATGGTGCAGGTAAGCCAGCGCCGATACCACCCAGGCTTCTTTCTCGCGGTTCTGCTCGTCGCTGAGCGAGGCAAAGAACTGGTCGCGGGTGGCGGCGTCCGGCGAAAGGGCCGGCATTAGGAACTGCAAGCGCTTTTGCCGGTCGGGGTTCTTGATGCGAGCCAACTGGGTAGGCAGCAAGGGCTTGGGCGCTGGGTAGTCGCGCACGGCCAAGGCCAGCGCCAGGGCCGTGTAGTCGTCCTCGGTAAGCTTGATACCGGCCGGGGCTTGCTGCTGCTCCCAGAGCTGGTACAGCCGGGCTTGGGCTTCCTTGCTCAGCGCCACCGACTGATAGGCCTTGAATAACAGCTTCTTGGAGTTCGGGGCCGGATTTTGCTGCATGGCCTGCCAGATTTCCTTCTCTAGCTGGGGTGCCAGGGCGGTGCGCTCCTCGGGCTTCAAAAACTTCCAGTACATGTCGCTCAGCTGCCCGGTCAACAGCTTCAGGTTCAGCTCCTCCGACTCCTGCCCGAGCCGCTGCCGGTACACATCCAGCAGCGGGCGGGGCCGCAGGTAGCGACCGTTGAGCATGTTCTCGTAGAGGTTGACGTAGGCCGCGGCCCGGGCTACGGCGTTGGGCAGCAAGGCGAAGTTGCGGCCCAGCGCCTGCGCCAAAGCGTCGTACCGATAGGAGAGCCGCACATTCAGCTGGTCATCCAGGGGGAACACACCGTAGCCCAGGCCAGTGGAGTTAAATAGCATGAATGCTGGCACCGGCTCCCCTTGGGCCTGCTCAAGCAGGACGCGAGGCTGGTTCATGTTTACGGTCAGCTCTTTGGTGCGGCCGTCGGGGAATACCAGCAGCACCTCGAACAGTTGCGGCCAGAGGCGGTCGGAGCCGTCCTCGGCACGCTGCGTCAATTGCAGACTGGTAATCTTGCCGTTGCTGGTTTGCACCTCGTAATCAAACACCGGCCGGCCCGGCTGATTTACCCACACCTGGTTCCAGGCCTGCAGGTCGGTGGGCGTACGGGCGTCGAGGATCTGAATGAGGTCGGGCCAGGTGGCGTTGCCGTGGGCGTACTTGCGCAAATACTCCTGCAGCCCCTGGCGAAACGGCTCCTCACCCATCAGCCGCTCCAGCTGCCGCATCATGATGGGCGCTTTGTGGTAGATGATGTTGCCGTAGAGTGAGCCGGCATCCTTGAGGTTGCTGAGCTCTTGCCGGATGGGGTTGGCGCCGGTGGTGCGGTCCACGCTGTAAGCCGCCGGGTAGTGGTCAATGACGAACTTCAGGTCGTAATTGGAATTGGCAACGGCCACCTGCGTGATTTTGTCGGCCATGAAGTTGGCAAACACCTCCTTCATCCACACGTCGTTGAACCATTGCATGGTCACCAGGTCGCCAAACCACATATGGGCCGTTTCGTGGCTGATGAGGCTGGAACGGGCAATTTTCTGGTCCTGCGTCGCGCCTTCGTCCAGAAAGAGCGTGCTGGCTTTGTAGTCGATGGCCCCTACGTGCTCCATCCCGCCGTACTGGAAGTCGGGAATGGCCACAAAATCGAACTTGCGGAATGGGTACTTGATGCCCGTGTAGTCTTCCATAAAGCGCAGTGCGTCGGCGTGAATCTGGAAGATGGGGTCCAGGCTCAGGCGCAGCTTGCTCTGGTCGGTTTCGCGGTGCAGCAGGGTCATTTCGCGGCCGGACAGGGTACGCGTGAGGGGCGTAAACTTGCCGGCGGCAAATGAAAACAAGTAGGTACTGATGGTATCGGAGGGCGCGAAGCGGTAGGTTTTGGCCGTGGCCGTTACCGTGGAATCCTGCACCGGGCCGTTGGCCAAGGCCTGCCAATCGGGCGGCAGCGTCAGGGCCAGTTTGAAGGAAGCTTTCAGGTTGGGCTGATCGAAAACCGGGAATACCGTGCGGGCTCGGTCGGGCACCAGCAAAGTGTAGAGGTAATCCTCGTTGCGGTTCAGCGACTGGTTGCCGGCCATAAACTCGATGCGAACCTCGTTCAGGCCCTTGCGCAGGCTAGCGGCCGGCAGCACCAAGTGCTCGTCGCGGTGGTCGATGCCAATGGGCTTGCCGTTTACCGTCAGCGCCTTCAGCTTGTCGGTTTGCTCCTTGAAATCGAGCTGCAAAGGCTGGTCGGCCGCCGAAAGCCAGAAAGCCACCGTCTCGGTAGCGGCGATGGGCAGGCTCTTGACGTTCGGCACGTAAAACTGCAAATCGTACGAAAGCCGCGAAATGCGCCGGGCACGGTCCTCGGCCAGTTCCTGACTCACGCCCGGCACCACGGGCACGGCAGCTGATTGGCTCACGTTCAATTTATTGGTGCAGGCGGACAAGCCCAGAGCAAGCAAAAAGCCGCTACCAAGTGCCGCGACGCTATGTTTTGTGTTCATTCGGTGGTAATCTCACTGCCAGAACCCGAAGGTAAACCAAACCCACCGATGACTTTGTACCCCGCTCCAGATGCTGCTGTTGCTCCGATGCGGCTTTTTCCGCTGGGCGACGCGGCCATGGTGCTGCAGTTTGGCGAAGTCATCAGCCCCGATATCCACCGCACTATTCAGGCTGCTGCCTCTTACGTGCGGGCCCATCCTTTCCTAGGGCTGGTGGAGTTGGTGCCGGCTTTCACTACCCTTACGGTGTACTACAATCCGTGGCTGATCAGCCAGACGGGCCACGCCGATGCGGCCGACTACGTTACCGCGCAGCTGCAAGAGTTGCTGCGCCGCATGCCCACTGCCACGGCGCAGGCCACGCCTCCACTGGTGGAAGTACCCGTGTGCTATGGCGGCCTGCATGGGCCTGATTTAGAGCTGGTAGCACACCATACCCACCTTTCCGTGGCCGACGTCGTTGCGCTCCACTCCCAGCCTGAATACCTGGTGTACATGATTGGCTTCGCCCCGGGCTTTCCCTACCTCGGGGGAATGGATGGCCGACTGGCCACGCCGCGCAAAGAGCAGCCGCGGCAGCGGGTACCGGCGGGCTCGGTGGGCATTGCCGGACCCCAAACGGGTGTCTACTCGCTGCCCACACCCGGCGGGTGGCAGCTCATCGGCCGTACGCCGCTACGGCTGTTTACGCCCGAGGCCGCGTCGCCGAGCCTGCTGGAAGCCGGCCAGCGCCTGCGCTTCGTGCCGATTTCCGAACAAGAGTACCAACAGTTGCAGCAGCATGACTCTTAGCATCCTCGGCCCTGGTTTGCTGACCACCGTGCAGGACGCCGGCCGCTTCGGTTACCGGCACGCGGGTGTCATTGTGAGCGGCGCGATGGATAGCAATGCCCTGCGCGTGGGCAATCTGCTGGTGGGCAACCCCACCGGCGCGGCGGCCCTTGAATTTGCATTTCCCTCCCCGCACATCCGTTTCGAAACCGACTGCCTTATAGCGGTGACCGGTGCCGACTTTGTGCCTACCCTCAACGGCGAACAGGTAAAAACGAACCGGCCAGTTGCCGTCACGGCGGGCTGCGAGTTGGCGTTTCAAGCTCCGCGAGCAGGCCGCTGGGGCTACCTCAGCATTGGCGGCGGCATAGCGGTGCTGCTTGTGCTTGGTAGCCGCGCCACTTACCTGCGCGCTGGCATTGGCGGCTTCCGCGGCCGGACTCTGCAGGCCGGCGACGTACTGCCTATTGGCGAGCTGACAGCCACCAGCCGGAGCCTGCTGAATGGCCTGCAAACAGCGGATATATTATCTAATAAAACACAATCAAGTAGTCATTTAAGCCTAGATATATCGAGTAAAACTGCAAGCACGAATTCGTGCTGGACACAGGCAACCTGGTCGGTTGCATATGAGCAGTTTGGAGCCGCCGAGCCCACCCTCATCCGTGCCCTGCCTGCCCCGGAATACGCTCGCTTCACCGAGCGCAGCCAACAGGAATTCTGGGAGCAGGAATTCACCCTCAGCCCCAGCTCCGACCGCATGGGCTACCGCCTGAACGGCCCCACACTAGGGCTGCGCGAAGCCGGCGAACTACTTTCCGCTGCTGTTACCTTCGGTACGGTGCAGGTGCCGGCGGCGGGCAGCCCCATCGTGCTCATGGCCGATCATCAGACCACCGGTGGCTATCCGCGCGTCGGGCAGGTAATTTCGGCTGATCTTGCCCGCTTAGCACAAGTGCCACCCAGCGGCCAGATTCGCTTTCAGCAAGTGACGTTGGCCGAAGCCCACCAGGCTTTATTTCAGCAGGAACTTCGCCTTCAACAACTCCACCGGAGCCTCGCGCTTCGTACGCTTCACGCATGACCCACACCTACACCGTCGACCTTAACTGCGACATGGGCGAGAGTTTCGGGGCTTATACCCTGGGCCACGACGCCGCCATTCTTCCTTACGTAACGTCTGCCAACATTGCCTGTGGCTTTCACGCCGGCGACCCCGCCGTGATGAAGCGCACCGTGCGCCACGCCTTGCAGCACGGTGTGGCCATCGGTGCCCATCCCGGCCTGCCCGATCTGGTGGGGTTCGGCCGCCGCGAAATGGCCGTATCGGCTGAAGAAGCTTTTGACATGGTGGTGTACCAATTGGGTGCCCTGCAAGCTTTTGTGCGGGCTGAAGGCGGCACTTTGCACCACGTGAAGCCCCACGGCGCGCTTTACAACATGGCCGCTACCAGCGCTGCCCTGGCCGAAGCCATTGCCGAAGCCGTGTACCGCGTGCACCCCGAGGCCTGCCTCTACGGCCTGGCCGGCAGTGCCTTCATTTCGGCCGCTGAGAAGCTGGGCCTCAACGCCGCCCACGAAGTCTTCGCCGACCGCACCTACCAGCCCGACGGCACGCTTACGCCGCGCCGCCAGCCCAATGCCTTAATTACCGATTCGGCCGCTGCCATTGCTCAAGTGGTGCGCATGGTGAAGGAAGAGCGCGTCCGGGCATTGTCGGGTGAAGACGTCGTCATCCGGGCCGATACCGTTTGCATTCACGGCGACGGCGCACACGCACTGGAATTTGCCCGGCAGATTCGCGAGACGCTGCAGGCCGAAGGCATTCAGCTACGCGCCGGGCACCACCGCGCCACCACCGCATGAGGCCGCGCAACTGGGGCGTGCTGCTGGGCGCGGCATTTCTGATGGCTACCTCCGCCGTTGGCCCCGGCTTCCTCACCCAAACCACCGTCTTCACCCAGTCGCTGGGCGCCAGCTTCGGTTTCGTTATCCTGGCTTCGGTGCTCATCGATATCGGCGTGCAGCTGAATATCTGGCGGGTTATTGCCGTGTCGGAGCTGCGGGCCTCGGACATTGCCAACCGTGTGCTGCCTGGGCTGGGCGGGTTTATTTCAGCGCTGATCGTGCTCGGCGGCTTAGCCTTCAACATCGGCAACGTAGGCGGGGCTGGCTTGGGCCTGGAAGCCCTCTTCGGCCTGCCCGTGCCTGTGGGTGCCGTGCTGGCCGCTGCGCTGGCAGTGGCCGTATTTCTGGTGCGCGAAGCCGGCCCGGTGATGGACCGCTTCGCCCAGCTTATGGGCTTGGTTCTGATTCTGACTATTGTGTACGTGGCTTTTACCTCGGGCCCGCCCGTGGCCGAGGCCGCGCTGCGTACGGTAGCTCCTGCCACCATTGACTTCACGGCCATTGTGACGCTGGTGGGCGGCACCGTGGGCGGCTACATCACTTTCTCGGGCGGCCACCGCCTGCTCGATGCGGGCGTGAAAGGCCAAGTTGCCCTACCCCAGGTCACCCAGAGCGCCGTGATGGGGATTTCGGCGGCTTCCTTGATTCGGGTGTTTCTATTTCTGGCCACGCTCGGTGTAGTCAGTAAGGGGCTAGCGGTGGATGCCAGCAACCCGCCGGCCTCGGTGTTTCGGCTGGCGGCCGGAGAGTTAGGGTACCGCCTGTTTGGAGTGGTGATGTTTGCGGCGGCCGTCACGTCCATCATCGGCTCGGCTTATACATCCATATCCTTTCTGAAGTCGCTGCTGCCCCAAGCGGCGGCGCACGAAAACCGCTTTATCATCGGTTTCATCGTGTTGTCGACCTTGGTGTTTGTGACCATTGGCAAGCCAGTGAGCCTGCTGGTATGGGCTGGCGCGGTCAACGGGTTTATCCTGCCGATTACGCTCGGCACCTTGCTTGTGGCGGCGTACCGGCAGGATGTGGTCGGCAATTACCGACACCCGCTGTGGCTGGCCGTATTTGGCGGGCTGGTGGTGCTGGTGATGAGCTATATGAGTGCCTCCGTGCTGCTGAATCAGTTGTCCGGCTAGCTCTGGCCAGCGTGAGTGGTCAGCACCTAAAGCCCTCTGCTACTTTAAGGGTTTCCCTCTTCCTCCTCGCAATACTTCGGTTCAGCGGGACTCAGCCTGACGGCCGTTGGCTCACCAGAATGGCTGTGGATTCCTGCCTTATTGTAACGTGATTATAAATTTTGGAATTTTTTCCAACTATTATCATTAACAGGTAGCGAAAAACCCCTTTTAGTCCCGTATCATTGATTGATTTTGCTCCGTGCTAACTACCTGATTTACCCTTAGTATAGCACACATCACGCCGCTCTTACCACACCTGTGCGCTCTGCCGCCTATTGCTGCTTTTTACTGCTGGTAGTCACCTTGCTTAGCCCCCGGCTCCAAGCCCGGAGCTATTGGAACGTCGACTATGATTCCCTGCGCCGCACCTTACCCAGCCAGCAGGCCGATACGGCCCGGCTGCGTACCCTCGTGCACTTGCTTGATGTGGTGGAACTCACCGAAGCGCCTCGGCGCGAAGAAGCACTGCCGCTGCTCGATGAGTTATTGGTGCTCAATACCAAACTACACACGCTGGATGAACGCCCGTACCGCTACTTGCGCCGCGGCGTTCAGCTGTGGGTCAGCGGGCATGATGATGCCCAAGCCATGCGCCAGCTGCACCGAGCTATTGAGCTTTTCGATGAAAAGCGGCGACCTATTCCCCGGCTGCTCATCGATTTGGCTCCGCTCTACAACCGGCTTCGTCAGTCGGATACCCGCTTCGCGTATTTTCAGCGCAAGCTGCTTTATTACCAAGTACATGGCCCTTACCAAAACGAGGCCGCCAGCCACTTGGTGCTGGCCGGCACGTACCGGCAGCGCGCTAACTATAACCAGGCTATCAACCACTTCCTGCGCGCGGCCGACCTGTTCAAGCGCTTCGACCGCCTCTACTATCTCACCGAAGTGCTGGTAACCGGGGTTGCGTACATGGATTGGGGCAACCTCCCCCGGGCCCGCATGTACCTCCAGCGGGCCCTGGCGCTCGATAACCGGTACCACCTTAGCAACATGCGCCGCTTCACCACGCTGCAGGGGCTGTCGCGGCTGGAGCTTCTGGAACAAAATTACCCGGCTGCCCTAGAGTACGCCCACCAGGCTCAGGAGGTAGCTGGAAAGGTTCGGTTTTATGAACAGGAAGCCACTGCTCACGCGCTGGTGCTGAAGGCCGCGGCCTTGTTGAAGCAGCGCGACCTGGGTGCCGCCCGAAAGCAGTTGCTGCTAGCCCAGCACCTCTCCGATTCGCTGCGCTTTCCCGTTTCGGGTCGGATGGGCGAATTTACCTTGGACGCTACCTGGGCCCAGTACCACGAACTGCGGGGTGAATACCCGCAAGCAGAGGCCCGATGGTTATTGGCTTACCGCAAAGCCACCGCTGGTCGGCTCGACCAGATTCGCCACAAGCTGCTCCAACAGATCATTCGTTTTTACGATGCCCACCAGCAGCCTGCCGGAATCCAACACTTCACCGGCAAGTATTTGGCATTGAGCGATTCAATGAACGCGGCCTACGCCCACTTACATGTCGCGCAATACGAAGTCGAACGGCAGGAAAAAGTACAGCGCGCCCAGATTGTCGCCTTGCGCCAGCAGCAAGTAGCTCAGGGCCTGCGCCTGCGGCAGCGCAGCATTATGTTGGGCTCGGCACTGCTGGTAGCAGCCGCCGGAGCAGGATTAGGAGCTGTTTTTTATCGGCAATTACGGCTCAACAAACGCACTGTAGCCCAGCTGCGCCGAACTCAGAACGAGCTGGTAGCGGCCGAAAAGTGGGCCTTTGTGGGCGAGGTGTCGGCGGGTATTGCGCACGAGCTGCAAAACCCGCTCAACTTCATGAAGCGCTTTGCCGAAGTCAGCACCCGTATGCTCAACGATATGCAGCGCCCAATGCCCGATGCCGGCGGTTCTAAAGCCGAGCTGGAGCACGAAATAGTGGCTGGGCTCAAGCAAAACCTGCAAGAAATCAGCCAGCACGGCCTGCGCGCTTCCTCCATCATCAAAGGCATGCTGGAGCACGCCCGCACCGGCAATAGCCAGCCTGAGAGCACCGATGTCAACGCCCTCGTAACTGAAAATGTGCGGCTGGCCCACGAAGCATTTCGGTATCAGGCGCCTGCCTTTCCCCTCTCCCTTACCCTTGATCTGGACCCGCAACTTCCCTTCGTTAGCCTGGTGCCGCAGGACATAGGCCGGGTGATAGTGAACCTACTCACCAACGCCTGCTACGCCGTGCACCAACGCGAGCAAGGCGCGGGCCCCGGCTACGTGCCCCGTGTAAGCGTGAGCACCCGGCCCGCCGAGCAGGCCGTCGAAATTCGGGTGCGCGACAACGGGACCGGCATGCCGCCTGCCATCCTCGAACAGATATTTCAGCCCTTTTTCACTACCAAACCCGTGGGCGAGGGCACCGGCTTAGGCCTCTCGATGAGCCACGAAATTGTAACTAAGGGCCACGGCGGCACGCTGCGGGTCGAAACGGAGGAAGGCGACTTCACCGAATTCATCCTCACCTTGCCGGTTTGATTCCGTTCCCGGCAAAAGCTTCGTTCTTTTGCCTTGCGCGGCTCCCGAACGGCCGACGCGAGGCTTACTCATGAGCAACACCGCCCGCTGGAAACTCGTCCTCGGCTCGCCGGCCGATGCCGCCAACGAAGTACCCCTGTCGCCCGACTACGGCCGCATGGACGACGTGCTCACCGCTCTCTACGACCAGGACAAGTCCGAGCGCCGCGGTGGCCTTGGGGCTTCCTCGCCCCGCGTCACGCGCTGGCTAGGCGACATCCGGCAGTACTTTCCTTCCTCCGTAGTGGCCGTGATGCAGCGCGATGCCATGGACCGCCTCGGCCTGCAGCAGCTGCTGCTGGAGCCCGAAGTACTGCGCACCGTGCAGCCTGATGTGCACCTGGTGGGTCTGCTCATGTCATTGGGCCGCGTGATGCCGGGCAAGGTGAAACACACCGCCCGCGAAGTGGTGCAGCAAGTGGTGCGCGAGTTGGAGCAGCGCCTCGCCAACCCGCTCCGTCAGGCCGTGACCGGCGCTCTAAGCAGGGCCGTGCGCAACCCGCGCCCGCGCTACCGCGAAATCAACTGGGCGGCTACCATCCGGGCCAACCTGAAGCACTACCAGCCCACGCACCGCACCATCATTCCCGAAAAGCTGGTGGGCTACGGCCGGCGCGGACAGGCGCTCAAGGAAATCGTGCTGTGCGTGGACCAGAGCGGCTCCATGGCCTCCTCGGTGGTGTACGCGGGCGTATTTGGGGCGGTGCTAGCTTCCATCCGGGCCGTGCGCACGCACATGGTGGTGTTTGACACCGCCGTAGCCGACCTCACGCAGGACCTACAGGACCCCGTGGACCTGCTCTTCGGTATCCAGCTCGGTGGCGGTACCGATATCAACCTGGCCCTCACCTACTGCCAGCAGCTCATCACCCGCCCCACCGATACCATCCTGGTCCTCATCAGCGACTTGTACGAAGGCGGCAGCCCCACGGAAATGATCAAGCGCGCCGCCGCCCTGCAAGCCGCCGGCGTGACCGTGGTGGTGCTGCTGGCCCTCAGCGACGAAGGCGCGCCCAGCTTCGACCGCAGCGTGGCCGAGAAGCTCGCGGCGCTGGGAATCCCCTCCTTCGCCTGCACGCCCGACAAGTTTCCGGAGCTGATGGCCGCGGCCATTCAGGGGCGCGATGTAGCGGCAGTGGTTAAGACTTAGCCACTTTATCTGAAATCGTTGGAGTTGATTATGCCGTCATGCTGAGCGCAGTCGAAGCATCTCTACCGCTTCGTCGGAGTCAAGCACCTTTGTAAGGTAAACCTTGCATTGAATCTCAGTTGCTCTGCGCTATGCTTACTCCGTTACTGCTGAACTAGACGTCACCAATTGAATTCGGCCTTTGGGTATTTAGTAATCCAGCAGCAGGATTGTACATAGATAGGTTTTTTGGTGCTGTTGCTTAGCCATAAGTCATTTGCTTGGCGAACAATAAGCTTCATTGGAGCTATTGTGTTGGCACTGTTGTGCCTATTCATGTACGAAGACCTGACTTGGATAAGCAGCCTCTTCGTCTTCACTCCACTGCTCCTAGGCATCTACGGCTACTTCTTTATGCCTAGAAATTCACCCAAGAAATAAGTTTGTGGACGAAGCGGTTGAGATGCTTCGGCAAGCTCAGCAGGACGTTCTGGTACAGGTAAGGTTATCTCACGCCGGCCGCCCAACGCGAGACGCAAATTGTTGATTATCTACAGCGGCTCCGGACCAGAAGCAGGCATAACTTGACCATCAACACCGCAGCCAAGACCAACCAATGGCCTCTACCGACGCCCCCACTACCACGGCACCAAGGCCAACCTGCAACCCGGCGACTTGATCGAATCCGGCTTCAGCTCCAACTACGGCCAGCGCAGGAAAGCCGCCTACGTTTACCTCACCGCCACCCTGGGCGCCGCCATCTGGGGCGCCGAGTTGGCCCTGGGCGAAGGCCCCGGCCGCATCTACCGCTAGAGCCTACCGGCCCCATCGAAGACGACCCCAACCTGACCGAAGAAATTCCCTGGCAACCTTACCAAGTCGTACCGCTCCCGCAGCCCGCTGCGGGTCATGGGTGAGGTCACGGACTAGCAGGGCCACGCCCCCGGACAGCTTCAAGTCATGCAGTAGCACCTAGAGCAACTTAAGCAACAGGGCATCGAGGCTATCGAGGATTGAACGAAGGCGACTATGAGGACCAGAGATTAGGTGTTGCTGCCAAACATAAGGGTTAAGTAGCCAAAAGCCCAATGGCGGCAATCATACCACCTTTGGTATGATTGCCGCCATTGGATTACGCATTAAGGATGATTGCCGACATTGCGTGAGGTTGTCAATGACGGCAACCTAGATGTTAGGCGCTATATTTCGATACACCCTCATGGACAAATCTGTATTAGACAACCTACTAGAAAGACACAAAGCACAGCCAGTTGGACACGGCTATATTGACATCATTGTTTCACGTAATAATTACAAAGACTTCGTTTCTGACCTAGTGACTTACGGTTTTAAAATCGACAGCATAAGTTGGTGGGAATGGTGTGTTGACAACAACGAAAATCACCATGGACTTGGTGGACCCAGAAGTGTGTTCTATGACGGATGGTTTTCTGAAATTCCTGTAAATGTTGACGACTTAAAGTTTTCGACAGACACTGATAATGACAGCATCATTAAAGAGACTGTAAATACTATTGAGAATAAGACAATTTCTTTCTCTGATAAGACTGTATATTTTTTTGACAATAATTGGATGACACCTGCGATATGGTTAGACGTGCCCAATGATTGGAGAAATAAATACAGCACTTAACATCGGCTTTGCACTATGGTAGCTGATAAATAAGTGCTGAGCGATTGTAATACTATTAAACTTTAGTAATAAATTTAAACTAACGGAACACGGATGCCACCACATCTCAAAGCCGTGAAATGTTAGCGGCTATATTGCGACACCACTCTGCAACAGACAACCAATCGCAGTGAATGAAATCAACAGAGGTTTATAAAGAAATAAATAGCATCGTTTTTCCGGAATTAAAATCGAATGGTTTTAAAAAGACGAAAAGCGGAATGCTTAGCTTTTATAAAAAATTAAAAAGCCACTATTTTATTATTTGGTTTCAATGTTCCCAAGATGGCTTTGACCAATATGCAGGGTCTAAATTTATTGTAGAGACCCAAATTGGAAACAGTGCAGAAATTGGACACGGTTTACATAGACACAGAATTACATACTTTTTGACACAAAGCGAACTTGCCAATATCAGAACAACTGAAAACGAAATAAAGGAAAAATTAACCAGACCACCAAAGTCACACTTCATATTCACAATGTCGGATGACATACAGAAGTGGTATAACAAAAAGTTTGAGAAGTACAACGTTGAATACAATAATTCAAGTGACATCTGGTTTATTTACTTTGACAGGAGTGATATTCAGAGGTGGGTTTCAATTCTCAAACCCATTATTGACAGAGTGATAATTGACTACGAGAAAAGCGACTATTGATTAATACAGCCGCTAACATTACATTGGCAATATGGCGGGGCGACGAATAAATTTTCAGCTTTTTGTTCGCTATTAAGTTTTAGTTTCGGCAGACGAATAACGCCGGGCAACAGAATAAACAATGAGCTTTTGTATCTTTAATTAGCAGCGGCACCAGGCAGACTTAACACAGAATACCGCCACATCGCCAATGCTTCAACGTACGCCGTCCGTCGTACGTAACTCATCAATACAAAACCCAAAAACGCCCCGGAACCTCACGGTTCCGGGGCGTCTCTTTTGTAGCCACAGCAGCATCAGCTACATCACCTTATCCAACGTAATCGGCAGGTCGCGCACGCGTTTGCCGGTGGCGTGGAACACGGCATTGGCAATGGCGGCCGACACGCCCAGAATGCCGATTTCGCCCAAGCCCTTCGCCCCCAGCGGGTTCACGATATCGTCGTGCTCGGCCACGAAGATGACGTCGATGTCGGGCACGTCGGCGTTGACGGAGACGTGGTATTCGGCCAAGTTGTGGTTCATGAAGCGGCCGTAGGGCTGGTCCACCATAGACTCTTCGTGCAGGGCCATGCTGATGCCCCACACCACGGCGCCGAGAATCTGGCTGCGGGCGGTTTTGGGGTTGAGGATGCGGCCGCCGGCAATGGCGCTGACCACCCGCGTGACGCGCACCGTGCCGTAGTCCTCATCTACTTCCACCTCCACAAACACGGCCGAGTGCACGTGCCGCGAGTAAAGCTGCTGCTTGCCGAGGTTGGGCAGGCCGGTGCTTTCCTCCTCTATCACGCTCACCTCGGCGTGGCGCATCACGTCGCGGATGGCCACCTTGTGGGTGTAGTCGTTCTTGGGGTGCAGGTGGCCGTCGGTGAAGATGACTTCGTCGAAATCGAGGCCGGCGACGGGCGAATTGGGCATTTTCTTGGCCAGCTTCAGCAGTTGCTTGCCCACGGCCTCGCACACGTTCTTGACGGCCGTGCCCACGGTGGCGGCCGTTTGGGAACCGCCTTGGAAGGGTGCTTCCGGCAGGGCCGTGTCGCCGAGCCGGAAGGTGACCTGATCCAGGGGCAGGCCCAGCGTTTCGGCCGCAATCTGCGTCATGATGGTGTAGGTGCCGGTGCCGATATCGGCCGTGCCACTGCCCACCAGCAGGCGGCCATCGGGCGTGAGCACGGCGCGGGCGGCGGCCTTGTTTTGCTCGGAGTCCCAGACGCCGGTGGCCATGCCCTGCCCGATCAACGTGTGCCCGCGGCGCGTGGCGCGTGGCCGGGGGTTGCGCTGGTGCCAGCCGAAGCGTTCGGCGCCTTCGCGGTAGCACTGGCGCAGCTCCTTGCTGGAGTACGGCAGGTCTTTCTGCTGGTCGCGTTCGGAGTAATTCTTCAGCCGCAGCTCTACGGGGTCGACGCCGGTGCGGAAGGCCAGCTCATCCATGGCCGATTCCAGCGCAAACAAGCCAGTGGCGGCGCCGGGGGCGCGCATGTCGAGTGGGGTGAAGAAATCCAATCCGGCCAGCCAGTGCTCCAGCTTCACGTCGTCGCACTGATAGAGCATGCCCGACCAGTTTACGATTTTTTCGGTGTAGGCCTCAAACTGCGAGGTTTCGCACAGGGTCTTGTGCTTGATGGCCTGCAGCTGTCCCGCGGGGGTAGCGCCCAGCGCCACGGTCTGCAGGGCATTGGGCCGATGGCCGAACGAAAACATCTGCTGGCGCGTAAGCGTGACGCGCACCGAGCGGCGCAGCTCCTGCGCGGCCAGCACCGCCAGGTACAGCTGGTACTGCGGCCTCAGCCCCGAGCCGAAGCCCCCGCCCACAAACGGCGACACCACCCGCGCCTCGTCCTTCGACAGGCCAAACACGCTCTGGATGTACTGTTGGCTGTTGAATACGCCCTGGGTTTTGTCGTAGATGACCATCTTGCCGTCGTCCTGCAGGTCGACGGTGGTCGTGAACAGCTCCATGGGGTTGTGGTGCTCCACGGGGTGCGCGTACTCGGCCTCAAACTTTACTTCGGCTTTCTTGAAGGCCTTGTCGGCGTTGCCGCGCGACTTGGGCACTTCGTAGCCGCTCTTGCCTTTGGGCGCGGCGTAGTTGTCGGTGCGCTTCAGTTCCAGGTCGGTTTCGTGCTTGGCCACCTTGTACTGCACCCGCACCAGCGAGGCGGCGTAGCGGGCTACTTCAAAGCTTTCGGCCACTACCAGGGCAATGGGCTGCTGGCTGAACTGGATTTCGGGCCGCTGCAAGGGCCGGAAGTGCTTGCCCTTGGGCGCGTCGTCGTCTTTGTAGCTGCGGTTGAGCCAGGCCAGGCTGGGTACGTTTTCGTGGCTGAAGACCTGTAGCACGCCCGCCACGGCCAAGGCCTGCGAGGCATCGATGCGGGTGATTTTGCCCCGCGCAATGGCGCTCGACACCACCACGCCATAGGTCAGGTTGGGCACGTTAAACTCGCCGGCGTACTTCGCCTCGCCCGTTACTTTGGCCCGCCCATCGACGCGGCTGATCGGTTTTCCTACGTGATTGGTGCTCATTGGTGTGTAGTGCTTCCGTGTTCGTGCCTTCGTTTTCCCACTGATTCTCTCAAGCGACGCACGGGGCCGGCTTCCCCTCCTGGCTGCGGCAGCTGGCCAGTATGAGCGGTAAACCCAGCCCGGTGCGCCAAGCACTACATTCCTGCAGCTTCCATAAAGGCCCGCACCACCACGCGGCGGACCAGTTCGATCTTGAACTCGTTGTGCTCGTAGCCCCTGGCTTCGCGCACCACCTTCTCGGCAGCCAGCCGAAAGTTAGCTTCCGTGGCTTTTTGCCCGCGCAGCAGCGCTTCGGCTTCCTGATTCCGCCAGGGCTTGTGCGCCACGCCGCCCAGCGCAAAGCGTGCTTCCCGAATAGTGTCGCCATCCATATCCAGCGCCGCTGCTATGGACACCAGCGCGAAGGCGTAGGATTGCCGGTCGCGCAGCTTCACGTAGGCGCAGTGCTTGGCAAAGCCCTCGGCGTGCGCGGCAGGCAGCTCAATGGCCGTTATCAGCTCATCGGGGCGCAGCGTGTTGTCTTTTTCGGGCCGATAGCCGGGCAGGCGGTGAAAGTCTTCGAACGGAATGGCGCGCTTGCCTTCCTTGCCCTCCACGTGTACCGTAGCGCCCAGCGCGGCCAGCGCCACGCACATATCCGAGGGGTGCGTGGCAATGCAGTACTCGCTCTGCCCCAGGATGGCGTGAATGCGGTTGATGCCGTTGATGGCCGAGCAGCCCGAGCCCGGCTCGCGCTTGTTGCAGGGCGTGGCCGTGTCGTAGAAATAGTAGCAGCGGGTGCGTTGCATGAGGTTGCCGCCGTTGGTGGCCATGTTGCGCAGCTGCGCCGAAGCCCCGGCCAGAATAGCTTTCGACAGCAACGGATAGCGCTGCTCCACCAGCGGGTGGTAGGCCGTATCGGCATTGGTGACGAGGGCGCCGAGACGCAGTCCGCCTTCGGGCATTTCCTCGATGGTCTGGAGCGGCAGCCGGGTAATGTCGACGAGGCGCGAGGGCCGCTCCACGTTTTCCTTCATCAGGTCGAGCAGATTGGTGCCGCCCGCAATGAATTTGGTAGCCTCCTGCGCTGATTTTTCACGCACGGCCGCTTCGGTACCGTCGGCGCGGAAATAAGTAAAGCTGTTCATCGGTCAGTAGTTAGTATTGAGTATGTCGAATTGAGCCAGCAACCAGCATGAGTGCGGCAAGCATCGGCCGCGCCCTACTCAATACTCACTTCTGCTTCAGCACTTCCTCAATGGCCGCCACAATGTTGGTGTAGGCCCCGCAACGGCAGATGTTGCCGCTCATCAGCTCCTTGATGTCTTCTTTGGTCTTGACCTTACCTTCCTTGATCATGCCCACGGCCGAGCAGATCTGGCCCGGCGTGCAGTAGCCGCACTGGTAGGCATCGTGCTCGATGAAAGCGGCCTGCAACGGGTGTAGCTCGCCGCCGTTGGCCAGGCCCTCGATGGTGGTGATTTCCTTGCCGTCCTGCATCACGGCCAGGGATAGACAACTATTGATGCGGCGGCCATCGACGAGTACCGTGCAGGCGCCGCACTGGCCATGGTCGCAGCCTTTTTTGGTGCCGGTGAGGTCCAGCCGTTCGCGCAGCAGATCGAGCAAGGTGGTCCAGGGCGCCACTTGCAGCGTGGTTTGGGCCCCGTTAATGGTAAGCGTAATGGTTTCGAGCGGCGGAAGCGCCTCGGCCACGTCACCGACCGGTGTTTGGGTAGTGTGGTTTGGCATGCGCAGGAGGGTTTTGGTGTGGATTTGGGGACGGTGGCAGCCGACTTCGCCAGCTGCCGTAGCGTACGATTACGCGGCACTGTTGCGCTTCGTTATTGTGCTAGCTCCTCGGCAAAACACAGAAGCATGCTTCCCTGCCGCTGATTGCTTCAGCGGCCACTACGGCGACGATGCGGCAGTGATTCAAAGCTATTGTTTACCTGTTGACTGATAGCTTTTTATCAACAATGACAACTCGTAAGCACTGCGCAGTTTCTGCTGCTCTATCCCGGCCAAGGCAAAGAAGCAGTCCTTAGGTAACAAACAACTGAATACGACCTCACCCCGGCGTTTTACCTTGAGCAACTGTATAGTCCCGTGCCCAGTCGGACTCATATCCGCTCCCACATAGTGGCCGGCGCCAAGCGCATTGATTAGGTTCTTAACACCTTTGTCATCTGCCAGCCTTACTGTATCCACATCACCCCTGTGGTTCCGCGTCATACAGTAGCTACTCGATTCTTCAATGCACAATCGAGTAGCAAAGAGCTTGTCCGGCTTTCCTCCCGTTACACTAATGAGCATCACCTCTGTTAAAGCGTTGGCGCGCTCAAAGTCGCTGAACCATGCCGCGAATTCGGGGAAATCGGCTTGGGCAGGGGTGCTCGTTGAGTAAATCGGGCACGACGAAGACACTGCTGTAGAGGTTCTTTGGACCTTACTGGTGCTTTTGCAAGACACTAGGAGCAGAAGTATCAGACTTGCACTGGGAAATAGATTTTTCACCACCATGAATTGAAACATAGATGAACAGCGCGAAGTAATCGTTCTGCCTCTAATCGCAACATTCTCTCGCGGATCATTCCCCATTTCTCCCCGACCTTCGTCCGCACCTTTACCGTTCAATACTTGTTGATCCGGTTTACACCTTTGCTGACATAGAAGCTTGGCTGAAGCTACCCCCCATACCCCCGCTCTCGAACCCATCTACGACGAACTCCGCCGCGTGCAAGGCTTAATGAAGCTGGAGCAGAAGGAGGACCTCGAGCAATTCCGCATCCGCAACGCCAAAAGCACGATTTCGGAGCGCGTGCACCGCGGCCTCACGTGGTACCCCATTAAGATTACCAAGGAAGACATCGGCTTCGGCGGCAAGCTGGTGCTGGAGCTGGAGCGCCCCGCGGGCCAGAGCCAGCAGCTGCACCTGTTTCAGGTGGGCAAAAACGCCGCGCTTTTCGGCAACATCCCCGGCCGCGCCGGCTCCGACCGCCCCATGCTCTCGGGCGTGGTGACGAGCGTGCGCCGCAACAAAATCACGCTGGCCACCAACAAGGAGGACCTGCCCGACTGGGTCGACGAAGGCGGAAAGCTGGGCATCGACCTGACCTTCGATGAGGTCAGTTACCGCGAGATGGAGTACGCGCTGCAGAAAGTGCAGGGCGCCTTCGGCCGCCTCGCCGAGCTGCGCGACACGCTGCTGGGCCACCGCCCGGCCGAGTATAAGTCGGAGGCCGAAGCCGAAAAGCTCTATTACCCCAACCCGCTCAACCCCTCGCAATTGGCCGCCGTGCAGCACGTGCTGGCCGCCAAGGACGTAGCCATCATCCACGGCCCGCCTGGCACCGGCAAAACCACCACCCTGGTGCAGGCTATCTTGGAAACCATCCGCCGCGAGCGGCGCGTGCTGGTGTGCGCCCCCTCGAACACGGCCGTGGATTTGCTCACCGAGAAGCTGGCTGAGCGCGGTGTCAACGTCATCCGGATGGGTAACCCTTCTCGGGTGTCGGATCTGCTGCTCGAGCACACGCTCGATGCGCAGATCATGACGCATAAGCACTATCCCGAAATGCGCAGTCTGCGCCAAACTGCCGAGCAGTACCGGCAGCAGGCCGGGCAGTACAAGCGCCAGTACGGCTGGGAGGAAAAACAGCAGCGCCAGGCCCTGAAGGAACAGGCGCACATGCTGTTGCAGGAGTCGGATCAGCTCGAAAAGTACATCACCGAGGACCTGCTGGAGAAGGTGCAGGTGATTACCTGCACGCTGGTGGGCTCGGCCAATCGCGCCATTCGTCACCTCACTTACGAAACGGTGTTTATCGACGAAGCTGCACAGGCTTTGGAACCGGGCTGCTGGATTCCGATAACCAAGGCTGACCGCGTAGTGCTGGCCGGCGACCATTGCCAGCTGCCGCCCACCGTCAAGAGCGAGAAAGCGGCCGCGCAGGGCCTGCGCGAAACGCTGTTCGAGAAGTGCATCACGCGCCAGCCCGACACGGCCAAGATGCTGCAGGTGCAGTACCGCATGCACGAGGACATTATGCGTTTTTCATCGGACCAGTTCTACGGCGGGAAGCTCGTGGCCGATGAGCGCGTGCGCCGCGCTGATTTGCACGCCTACGACCTACGCTTCCCGCCCGAGCCGGGCGCCGTGGAGTTCATCGACACAGCCGGTTGCGGCTACTCCGAGCTGGGCATCCTAGACTCGCCCTCGGTGGCCAACCCCGAGGAAGCCGACCTGCTGCTGCGCCGACTCTCGGAGCTGCTGCAGGACTACCACCCCGACGACCACGAGCAAGCCCCACTGAGCATCGGCGTTATTGCTCCCTATCGGGCCCAGATCAACTACCTCAAGGACCGCGTGGAGGAAATGCCCGAACTCAACGACCTGATGACCAAGCGCCAGCTCACCATCGGCACCGTGGACGCTTTCCAGGGCCAGGAGCGCGACATCATCGCCATTACGCTCACCCGCTCCAACGCGGCTTCGGATATCGGCTTCCTCTCCGACATCCGCCGCATGAACGTGGGCATGACGCGCGCCCGCCGCAAGCTGCTGCTGACCGGCGACTCGGCCACGCTCAGCTCCCATCCGTTCTACCGCGAGTTCGTGAATTACGTGGAGGATATCGGGGCGTACCGCACCGCCTGGGAGTTTCAGGAGTAGGCAAAACTCTTTTCCAGCTGTCATCCTGACGAAGGAAGGACCTTATCACCGCTGAATGACTGTCGTATCAACGACTTGTTCTAGCGTGACAAGGTCCTTCCTTCGTCAGGATGACAGCTAGTTTGTAGGCGCTGCTTCGGGATAGGCAATTACAAATACAGCACCGACACTGTATGCGGCGCGTCGGACTTGGTGTTCACGAAGTTCTTATCAGGTTTGTCGAAATTCACGACGTAAAGCCGGTTGCCGCGCTTGCACACTTCGGCCCGCTGATCCAGTAAGCCGCCCGCGCCATCAGTATCGCCATTATGAGCCAGCGTGGTGGTCTGATTCGTTTTCAGGTCGATTATCTCGATGGTATTCTGACGCGAGTTGGCGAGTTAGAGCCGGTCGGTTCCGCGGTCGATGACGAGGCCGTCGATGCAGGGAATCTACTTGCCGATAGTTGTCACTACCTTTTTCTGGGCCAGGCTGCCATCAGTCTTCAGCGCGAGCCGGTAGAGCCTACCATCGCCGAATACGCCGGTGTACAGACGGCCTTGGCTGTCGTAGTTCATGCCATTGACGCCGGTATCCAAGCCGGTTTCGTTTACCTTGGTAGTGAACGTGGCCAGCACGTGCGGGTCTATGGTTGTGGGCTTCAGCCGCACCGGGCCTTATTGCATCACGGCGCTGCCTTTGTCGTTGTCGGGCATATCCCACTCGCCGGGCGAGCTGTTATCGGCCAGATTGGGCACCGACAGGATGATGCGACCATTGGGAGCCAGCGCGAGGCCATCGGGCGTGTTGTACCGCCCTTCCAGGGAGTGCAACAGCTTGGTTTGGCTGGTGGTAGTAGCGCCGGCGGCAGTGGTGTCGGCCGCCGTGGAGTTCACGGCATCGACGTCGGTTCGGCGGGATTCTTTGTTGGAATCGCAGCTGGCCAGCATAACCAGCGCGCAGCCGGCAGCAAAGGCTGCCCGGCCCCGAAAATTGGGCAATAATACCCGGGAATGAATCGACATATGCGGCAACATTTCTATACTTACATGTGACCTAACGGGCCCGCCTGCGTACAGGTTATGCAAGGCCGGGGCGGCTGGCGCCGCTTCGTTCAGCCCAAAGTTCCTTTCTTTGCCCGCGCAGTCCGGCGCAACCGGCGCGGCTGCGCTTCACCCTTTTCCCCATTTCCAATGCAGATTGCCGATCAGAAGGTCGTCACCATCACCTACGACCTGAGCATAACCAACGACGAGCAGGAAAAGACGCTCGTGGAAAAGGCCGAAGCCGACAGCCCCATGGTGTTTCTGTTCGGTATGAGCGGCCTGCCCGAGGAGTTTGAGCAGCAGCTCACCGGCAAGCAGGCCGGCGACTCGTTCAGCTTCACCCTCTCGCCCGAGCAAGGCTACGGCGAATACGACCAAAACGCGCTGGTAGACCTGCCCAAGCAGATTTTCGAAATCGACGGCCAGATTGACAGCGAAATGCTGCAGCCCGGCAACTTCCTGCCCATGTCCGACAACCAGGGTAACCACATGCAAGGCAAAGTAGTGTTCGTTGGCAACGATACCGTGCAGATGGACTTCAACCACCCGTTGGCTGGCATGACCATGCACTTCGACGGCAAAGTGGTGGACGTACGCGAAGCTACCCGCGAGGAGCTCGACCACGGCCACGTACACGGCGAAGGCGGGCATCACCACTAAGCCAGCTTGCTTAGCTAAGAATAAGGAACGGGGCCCCAGGGCCCCGTTTTTTGTTTGGCTGGGACGCATTCCCCGAGCAGTAATCTTTACCTTACTGGTGAACGGATTCCTACTCGGCGCATGAGCACTCCTTTCTGCCAGTTTTACCGGCCGGCGCCAGCTCTACAACCCTTTGTGAGCAATTACATGCTCATGCATGTGCAGCTCGACCCGCGCCAGCCGCGTGTAATGAAGCCTTTCCCGGCCAATCCGGAGCAATGCCTCTACTTCTACGCCCGCGACACAGTGGACGTGTTCAGCTACGCCCACGCCCGGCAACGCACCAGTCCGGCCAGCATCATTGTCGGCCCGCAAGTGGCACGCGTGAATCTCACCATGGGCTTCGATCAGCTGACCATCAAAGTCGGCTTCAAGCCCGGCGCGCTGTTCCGGCTGTTTCGCCTGCCCATGCACGAGCTGCTCGATGACTCGGTGGACAGCGGCGAACTGGCCGGTCGCGACATTCAGCGCGTCAACGAGCAGTTACGCGAAACAGAGGACTATTCGCGCATGATTGCGGTGGTGGAAGATTTTCTGCTCACCAGAGTAGCCTCCCTGCGCGCCCCAGCACACGCCGTGGATCAGGTAGCCGGCCTGCTGCTGCAACGCCCCGGCCACCCGTGGTCCTTGGACGTACTGGCCCGCGAAGCCAACCTCAGTTCCCGGCAGCTCGAACGCAAGTTTATGGAGCGCATCGGCATGAGTCCCAAGCTACTGATGCGCGTAGCCCGCTTCGCCCAAGCTTACCGCCTAAAGGACCAGAACCCGCAGCTCGATTGGCAGGACATCATATTTCAGTGCGGTTATTACGATCAGATGCACCTGATCAAAGACTTCAAGCTTTTTGCCGCCGTGACGCCCTCCGCGCTGCTGCGCCAGGAGGCAGCCGCACCGCTGAAGCTCCTTGCCGGCAATCCTTTCTGACGTCGTTTTTTTACTATTTCTCCCTGCTGCTGGCTTCTACTTTGGCGTCATCAACCTAACCGATGAAGCATTATGAAGAAGCTACTCCCCTGGCTGGTCGCCTTGCCGCTCGCCGCTCCTGCCTTGGCGCAAGCACCCGCTTCAGCCGCCGAAGAAAAGGCCATTCGCCAGGTCCTGACAGGCACGGTGGAAGCCTGGAACCAGCACGATACCAACAAATACTTCAGCTACTTCACGCCGGAGGCTCAGTGGGTGAACGTAGTGGGAATGTGGTGGCACAATGTGAACGAGCACAAGTACGCGCTGGACATTTTTATGAACATGATGTTTAACAAAACCACGCACCGCGTGGTGCAGGCCGACGTCCGGATGTTACGGCCGGACCTGGCCCTGGTGCGGCACCGCTGGGAACTTACGGGCTGGGTAATGCCCGATGGCAAGGATATGAGCGACGCTTCCACGGGCGTGATGACCATGCTGATGGAAAAACGTCAGGGCCGCTGGCTCATTATCGACGGCCACAATACCTCCATTGACAAGAAAGCGGTGGACCCGGCACTGACGATGAAGAAGTAGCGGGAGCCGGCGTGCAGAGGCACTGCATCAGATGCATTGGCAATGCTTTAGCCTAACGTAAAGGAGCCTTCATCCTCAAACAAAGGGTCGCAAATCAACCGGTCTTCTGCCAATCGGTACGTCATGAAATAATCGATGGCGAAACCGTCGTGGCGCAGTAGCCGGATGTGCAGGGCATCTGTGGGCGGGGTGTCGGCTGAGAAGCGGAGGCGTATGTCCACTCCGGTGCCGCCGACTTTGGCCTGCCCTGAAGCAAGTTGCTCTCGGATTTCTTTCTCCAACAAGGACAGCACAGCCAAAGGCTCCGGTTGATCTTCCTCATCAGCAGCACCTAAGGGCACTGCCGCCCCATCGGCCTTCATTACAGCTCCTAAGGGGTAGAACTGGCCTATTTCTGTCAGAAAATGCTTCGCTTGCTGCACGATCAAGTCGCGTACTGCCATGAGCTCAGGATTCGAATTCGCCATCGTCGTTAGTTTCTAAAGGCTAGTATTTGGTCGCGCAGCTCTGGCCAGAATTCCTCGAAGTCTTCTTGGTATGCCGGCAGCTTTGCTAGAAAGGCTGCTGCACCCGTAGCCAAGATTGCGCCGCTTGGCACACGCCGGCTCAGTCCGTGCAAGGCCCGCTCCAGCCCTTCCTGTTGGGCGTAGCCCGTTAGCCAATCGTGTTGCCGCATGTACTGAAACATGTGCTGCAACCGCTCCGGTAGCTCGGTGCGGCGCGCGTGCAGGATGGCGTACATACGCTGACTGAAAGCAGCCAACGACTCTTCGGGCCGGTAGTGGTAGCGGTGGAAGTCCCGGGCCAGTAGGTGGTCGTAGCCCATATCGGCCACCACCCCGGCCCACTTCCCCAGGCCGGCTTCGCGCAGGCGGGCAGTACTACGGCGCACCACCGGGTGCTCATCGGTAAAGCTATCGATGAGGCGGTGCAAGCGGATGCCGCGCTGCACGACGGGCGGGTAGGCAGCCACGGCGGCACGGCCGCGCACGGCTTCGGCGGCGAAGTTGCCGACGATCAGATCGTCGTCGGGGCCGGAGAGCAGCAAGTGGGCCAGAAAATTCACGGCGGTAAGGTAGTTGGTGCAAGGATAGGAACGCGGGCGGGTGGCCCGGCGAGCTAACCTCGTACGCATTCGGCGCGTAAGGCAAGTACTCCTTCCAATCTGACGAACTCCAAAACACCTGAACCCATGGCCGAAAAAGTTGCCGTAAGCCACGACGTTTCCAAACTCGTGGAGCGTATCAAGGACATCAAAATTGCAATGATGACCACTGTAGAGCCCGACGGCTCGCTGCATTCGCGGCCTATGTATACCCACGAGCCTGAAGAGGACGGCACCCTGTGGTTTTTTACTGAGCGGGATTCGCCTAAAATTGACGAAGTACAGCAGGACCGTCACATCAACCTCGGCTACTCCAAGCCCAATGACAACTTGTACGTGAGCATCACGGGCCGCGCCAGCATTGTGACCGACCGCGCCAAAATCAAAGAGCTTTGGAACGAGGGCCTCCGCACCTGGTTTCCCCAAGGCTCCGACGACCCCAACATTGCTCTGCTGCGCGTCGACATCGACCGCGGCGAATACTGGGACCAGCCCAGCAACGCGCTGGTGCACGCTTTTGGCTACGTGAAGGCCGTGGCTACCGGCGAACGGTACCAGCCCACCGGCGACGAGCACACCAAGGTCAATCCCAAATAAGCACTTTTGCAAAGACGCTCAGCCGGAGCCGTCCGGAAAGGGAGAGAAGCTAATTCTCTCCCTTTTTGTTGTAGGTATAGGTTAGCCTAAAGGCCTTGCCCTACTTGCCTACTCGTTTCCGCTTACTCATCATTTATCCTCCCGTTGGATCAGCCCCTCACCACGCTGAGCATCATCACGCTGCAGTCGAGATACCGTCGCTGGGCCCTGGCCCAAATGGGCGTGCTGCCGCCAAAGCTGCAACAGGTGCCCGGCCTGCGCTTTGCCAAACTGCTCGGTTCCGGCTTCGATTTCGGCCTGCGCCCCAACCTGCACCGCTACGGCTTTATGGCCGTGTGGGACAATGCCGCTGCTGCCCAACACTTCTTCACTCATGATGCGCACTGGCAGCAGTACCGGCAGCGGAGTACGGAGCTTTGGACCGCTGATTTGTTACCGCTGCAGGGCCACGGACTCTGGGATGGCGAAAACGCATTCGCCTACGCTCCCAAAGCCGACGCCCCCGCCGACGCGCCGGTGGCCGTACTCACGCGGGCCAGCATTAGGCTGTCGCGCTCCTGGAGTTTCTGGCGGGCGGTGCCACCAGTAAGCCGTAGCGTAGCGCAGGCTCCGGGCCTGCTGGCGGCCATCGGGCTGGGCGAGTTGCCCATCATCCGGCAAGCCACTTTCAGCGTGTGGCGCACGGCCGCCGAGATGCGTCAATACGCATACGGGCAGCAGCACGAGGGCCGGCACAAAGACGTGATTCGGCGCACGCGGCAGGAAAAATGGTACTCGGAGGAGATGTTTGCGCGCTTTCAGGTGCTGCGCACTGAGGGTACTTGGGACGGGCAAAATCCGCTACCGCTCACGCTCGGGCAATAAAAAAGAGCAGACCACCCGTCACGGCGCGACACCACACCTGAAGTCGCGCCTAGTTGCCGCATTTGACGGGCGGCCTGCTCGCTACAAAGGTGCGGCAGGCATAATCCTGGAACGGCAGCATTACTACGGGTTTTAGCCGGGGGCGAGTACTGATTTTAGCGCTTGGGTTTATACCCACCTGCTGCCCATCGGTTTTTCCGCCCTCCTACAAAACGTACAATTCAGTAGTTCACGCACGCTAGATTCAGTAATTCTTATGGTTTAGTCCAACTCCGGACCGACGTACCTTAGCATCAGCTACTGGCAGACTGTGCCGTAGCACCAGTGGCTGATTCAGACGCTGATTACGCGACCTGAAAGTATCCGAGCCCATCTAATTTATGCTGCTCCTGATGACGCACGACGAATTGGAAAAAGCCGGTTTTCTGTATGCCGACTACGTGCCCGCCGGGACGACGTATGGCCGCGGCAGTCTTTATGTACGCATGACGCCCACGGGCTCCCTTCGCGTGTTCCTGCCCGAAGGCACCGACGGCGAAATTGAGCTATCCTCGGGCGACGTGTACAGTCCCGACGTGCTCTACCGCGGGCCCATCAAGGATATCGATGAGCTAGTGCGCCTCACGCACCGCTGGGTAGCGTAAGCACGAACTCTTTTCCTCAGCTGAGGCCGGAAGCTTGTTCTTTCCCGCTCCCTTGCGGCCTTGCCGCCATTTCCGCGTATTTTCGCCGGCTCAATTAGTTCGCATTCCAGCCCCGACGATATGCCCGGCTACCGACCGCAGGAGATAGAGCAGAAGTGGCAGAATTTCTGGCAACAAAACCAGACCTTCCGCGCCGAAAACCATTCTGATAAGCCCAAGTACTACGTGCTCGACATGTTCCCCTACCCCTCCGGGGCCGGGCTGCACGTGGGGCACCCGCTGGGTTACATCGCCTCCGATATCGTGTCGCGCTACAAGCGCCACCGCGGCTTCAACGTGCTGCACCCCATGGGCTTCGACTCCTTCGGGCTGCCCGCTGAGCAGTACGCCATCCAGACCGGGCAGCACCCCGAAAAGACCACCCGCGAGAACATTGCCCGCTACATCGAGCAGCTTTCGGCGCTGGGCTTCAGCTACGACTGGTCGCGCGAAATCCGCACCTCGAATCCCGACTACTACAAGTGGACGCAGTGGATCTTCCTGAAGCTGTTCAACTCGTGGTACAACCTCGATACCAACCGCGCCGAAAGCATCCGCACCCTGCAGGATAAATTTGCGGAAAGCGGCAGCGCCGGCGTGCGTGCCGCCTGCGACGAGGACGAGCGCCACGACTTCTCGGCCGGCCAGTGGCAGATGATGTCGGAGGCCCAGCGCATCGCCGCTGTGCACCCCTACCGCCTTGCCTACCAAAGCGAAACGTACGTAAACTGGTGCCCGCAGCTGGGCACGGTGCTGTCGAACGACGAGGTGAAAGACGGGGTTTCGGAGCGCGGCGGCTACCCTGTGGAGCGCCGCCTCATGCCGCAGTGGAACCTGCGCATCACTGCCTATGCCCAACGCCTGCTCGACGGCCTCGACCACATCGACTGGCCCGAGGCTGTAAAGGAAATGCAGCGCAACTGGATTGGCCGCTCGGTAGGTGCTGAGGTGCGCTTCGAGGTACAAAACCATCCGGAGCTGCCGCTGTCGGTGTTCACCACCCGCCCCGATACCCTATTCGGCGTGACGTACATGGCCGTGGCACCGGAGTCGGAGCTGCTGGCTACTCTTACCACCGATGCGCAGCGCGCCGAGGTGGAGAAGTACGTAGAGTGGGCCAAAAACCGCTCGGAGCGCGACCGGATGGCCGACGTGAAGACCATCACGGGCGCCTTCACGGGCTCTTACGCTCTGCACCCTTTCACGCAGGAGCCGCTGCCCATTTGGGTAGCCGATTACGTGCTGGCCGGCTACGGTACCGGCGTGGTGATGGCCGTACCCGCCCACGACACCCGCGACTTCGCTTTCGCCCGACACTTCTCGCTGCCCATCGTGCCCGTAGTGGAAGGATATGATGAGGAAGCTGGCGAAGCCTACGCCGCCAAGGAAGGCCGCATCATGAACTCCGATTTCCTTAATGGCCTCGAAGTAAAGCCCGCCATCAAGGCAGCCATTGCGCGCTTGGAGGAAATGAGCATCGGTACGGGCAAGGTAAACTACCGCCTGCGCGATGCCATCTTCGGCCGCCAGCGCTACTGGGGCGAGCCAATTCCGATCTACTACCGCGACGGTATGGCCTTCGGCATGGCCGAGCAGGACTTGCCGCTGGTGTTGCCCGAAATCGATGAGTACAAGCCTACTGAAACCGGTGAGCCGCCGCTGGGCCGCGCCAAGGACTGGAAGTACCGCGGACAGTTTGAGTTCGAGCTGAGCACCATGCCCGGCTGGGCTGGCTCCTCGTGGTACTACCTGCGCTACATGGACCCCAAAAACGACGAGCGTTTCGTGGGCGAAGAAGCCGAGCAGTACTGGCAGAACGTGGACCTGTACATGGGCGGCGCCGAGCATGCCACCGGCCACCTGCTCTACTCCCGCTTCTGGCACCTGTTTTTGAAGGATTACGGCTTGGTGACCACCGATGAGCCCTTCCAGAAGCTCATCAACCAGGGCATGATCTTGGGCCGCTCAAACTTCGTGTACCGCATCAACGGTACCAATAAATTCGTGACTGCCTCCAAGCGCAAGGACTACGATACCACGGGCCTGCACGTGGACGTGAACATTGTAGAGGACGACGTGCTCGACCTCGAAGCTTTCAAGCAGTGGCGCGAAGATTTCGCTGGTGCTGAGTTCATTCTCGAAGACAACGGCACCTACGTGTGCGGCGTCGAAATCGAGAAAATGTCGAAGTCGAAGTACAACGTGGTAAACCCCGACACGCTGATTGAGCGCTACGGAGCTGACGCGCTGCGCCTGCACGAGATGTTCCTTGGGCCGCTGGAGCAGTTCAAGCCCTGGAACACGCAGGGCATGACGGGCGTTTCGGGCTTCCTCAAGAAGCTCTGGCGCCTGTACTTCCCCGAAGACCGCGACTGGGCTGTAACCGATGAAGCCGCCTCGCCGGCCGAGCTGAAAGCCCTGCACAAGGCCATTCGGAAGGCGCAGGAAGACATCGAGCGTTTCTCGTTCAATACTTCCGTCAGCACCTTCATGATTTGCGTGAACGAGCTGACGGCGCTGAACTGCCGCAAGCGCGCCATTCTGGAGCCGCTGGTGGTGCTTATCTCGCCCTACGCCCCGCACCTAGCAGAGGAGCTATGGGAGCAACTCGGCCACCCGGCCGGTTCGCTTAGCACTGCCCCCTTCCCTGAGTTCAACGAGGAGTACTTGGTGGAAGACACCGTGAACTACCCGGTGGCCATCAACGGCAAGGTGCGCGAGCAGATGCAGTTCGCGGCCACGGCCACGGCTGCCGAAATCGAGGAGGCGGTACGCGCTACCGATATTCTGGCCCGCTTTGCGGAGGGCAAGCCGGCCAAGAAGGTCATCGTGGTGCCCGGCCGTATGGTGAACGTGGTAGTATAACTCACCGCGACCTTTTAATGCATAAAGCCCGCTGGTTCCGGACCGGCGGGCTTTCTTATTGTTTAGAGTGTATCCTGAGCAAGGCGCAGGATCTTATCTCACCTGGACGAGTCAAAAGCATCTTTTCGTTGCTTGATGGAAGGTCCTTCACCTTGCTCAGGATGACACGGAGCGTTAGTATAGCCTAGCTTAATTCGGCCTGCACGGCCTTCGGGAGCGAGGCCCGCACGAGGTCGTAGGAATGATCAATGAGATCCTGCAGCTGCCGCACCGTGATGCCCGTGCCGATGAGCACCGTGTTCCAGTGCTTTTTGTTCATGTGGTAGCCGGGCAGCACGTAGTCGTACTGCTCGCGTAGCTGCACAGCGCGCTCCGGGTCGCACTTGAGGTTGGCCGAGCGGTAGGTTTCGATGTCGATGAGGGCGTACATCTTGCCGCCGACTTTGAACACGAGGTTGTCGGGGCCGAAGGGCGTTTCCTCCGTAGTGCCGGGCTTGGCAAGGCAGTAGTCGCGGAATTCTTCGATGTTCATAGCGGCAAGATACGCCCCGGCGCAGAACAATGTAGCGCAGGCTTTACAGGGCGTGCTGCAACGCACAAGCCCGCTACCGGATACCGGCAGCGGGCTTGTAATATGGGCGAAGTTCGGCCCTGCTTAGCGCAGGATGACGAACTTGAAAAGCATGAAGATCAAGCCTGCCAAGAACATCAACATCGAAATCTTATTGATGGTGTGCATGGTGCGCAGGTTGAAATTGGTATGACGGTTGGCATCTTTCTTACGGAAGAAATAGCCAAACACGGGGCCGAAATCAAACAAACCTTTGGTACGCATAGGACAAGAAATGAAAGGCGGCTGAATAAACGAAGGTAGCAAACCTCGGGACGTAGTGCGCTACCCATCACTGCATACACAACAGCCTCCACGCCCAGATAGTTACCCCTACATGCCCCAAATTCCGTCTAGAATTTCATCTTTTTTCAGGGCCTAAAGCCGCTGCTGCAACTCTGGGAAGCGGTTTTGCACCTATGCCTGTATCAAGCCTTTGTCTCTATGAAACACCTGCTACTCCCCGCTCTGCTACTCGTCTCGGCCAGCGCTTCGGCTCAAAAAAGCACAGCCTCGGCTGCCGAAACCGAAGCTGTTAAGAAGACCATCAATACCTTCTTCGAGGGCATGCGCAAAACCGATAGCACCATGGTGCGGAGCACGCTTGCGCCTACGGCCATCCTCCAAACCATTGCCAACCGCAACGGCGTGGTGCAGGTACGCACCGAAAACGTGCGGGAGGTGGTGAAAGCCCTCGGCACGCCGCACCAAGGTGTGTACGACGAACGCATCAAGTTCGAGCAGGTGCTCATCGATGCCGACCTGGCCAGCGTCTGGACTCCTTACCAATTCTACGTCAGCGACAAATTCAGCCACTGCGGCTACAACTCCTTTCAGCTGGTGAAGCTAGCCGAGGGGTGGAAGATTGCCTACATCATCGACACGCGCCGCAAGGAACAGTGCCAGTAACACGAGTAGCGCAACGGCTTAGGATTGGAGGTTAGGGCTAGTCCCTCGTCTAAGAGAATCCGCCTTGGCGGTGACCCGCAACTTGGATCGTGCACAACCCGCTTAAATAGTTCTGGACGCTTAAAAAGCCGGAATGCGCTGGATAAGGGAGTCGTCAGCTTTCCAGCAATCCAACTCGTACAGCTCGCCTTCCTGATCCAAGTACAGGGCCACCAACACCGGCACGCCGTCTTCGTCGAGAAACTGCGTCGCGGCGATTCGTTGGCCCAGATGGCGGCTGGGCATGTGATTGATAAACCGCAGACTACCAATGCCGTTGGCAGTCAGCTCCACAATTTCAGCGGCGTGCAGCTGCGGCAACAGCCGCTCGGCGTCGGGCTTGCCGCGCAGCAGGAAGATGAGCAAACCCAGTTCGGGCAGGTTCAGCGGGCGGAAGGTCATGCAGCGGATACGTTACACTACCGATACGCAAGCGCCGACAAAGGATTGGCAGGGTGCGCCGGTAAGCCGCGACATTTGTTTTGCGTGCGGGCGCAACAACTTGTTTATCAATCTTTGCACGCTCTGCGGGAGATACAATCCTTTACAAATAACCTCAGAAAACGAACCTCAGCGCAGTTAACGATGGGCCATACATCGTTAGCTGCGCTGAGGTTCAGTGGCGTATTTACGCAGGCACCTACATCCTATCTTAGAAAGCCAGCAGGTCCGCTGCACTGAGCTGCCCCAAGTGCGACACTACGCGGTCGGCGTGGCTCAGGTCCTGGCCCGTGGAATGTTCGCTGCTGTAGCCGATGCAGTACATGCCGGCTGCCTTGGCGGCTGATACGCCGTTGGCGGAGTCTTCTATCACCACGCACTCCTGCGGCGGCACGCCGGCCAGCTTGGCAGCGTGGAGGAAAATGGCCGGGTCGGGCTTTGAGCGCGGGAAATCTTCACCGCTCACCAGGTTCTGGAAGTACGAATACAGCTCAAAACGTCGGAACACGCGGTGAATCGTTTCCTTGGAAGCCGATGAAGCCAGTTGCAGCGGTACGCCTTGGCGGTGCACATCCAGCACCAGCTCCCGCGCGCCGGGCAGCAGTTCCAGCTCCGTAGAGGCATCGAAGGAAGTACCGAACAGCTCCCGCTTCCGCAGCATCAGCGTTTCTACGTCGCCTTCGAGGTTGAATTCCTGCTTAAGCTGCTGGTAGACGTTGCGCGTGGAGGCCCCCAGAAAGCTGGCGTATTTCTCCGCCGTCATCGGAATGCCCAGCTCAGCAAAGTGGCGGAAAAAAGCAGCGTGGTGCAGCGGCTCGGTGTCAACGAGTACGCCGTCCATGTCGAAGATGACAGTACGGATCATGAATGGGTATTCAGGGTAAGGCAGTAAAGGTAGCGAACCACCCCAAGCGAAAGCGTCGCCCGCCAGCCGCTAGCGAACTGCTAAGCGTCTTTTAAGTCAGGCAATGCGCAGTCAATAAGCTCAGGTGGACAACTACTACCTAGCGCCAATTGCCTGTAGCGGAGCTTACGCAACCTTCGACAATGGCGCGGAGCTGGTGCTGAGCTTTTCTAACTGGGCCACCAGTTGCTCACCAATCCGCTCGATCTGAATCATGCCGCGCCGGGCTTCCTCTATCTGGCCGCGACGGTATAGTTCGGCCAAGGACCGGCCGCTGGTGAGCAGGTGCTGCAGCAGACGCTCAGCCTCGCGTACTTCGGGGCGTCCAGGGTAGCGGGGCTTCACCGCGGTGTCGATCCACTGGCCCAAAGCATTGCTCTGCACCGCAAACATCCCATCGTCGGCTTCGCGCACGCCATAGAGCACCGAGCGTAGCTGCGATTTAAACAGGATCTGCTTGATGCGGGCCTGTTGAACATCCAGGGTATTTAAATCCATAAGCAAGAACGTTGCACAACGGGGTTCAGCACACTTTCTTACTTAAGAAGCAGCGGGTGATGGAAAGGAATCTACTAAGGTTTGTAATTGCTGCCGGGCCCTAACAAGTTCCGTAACGTCGAAGGCAAAGCTGGAAATACCAACAATCTGCCCGTTCTCACGGAAAGCCTGGTAGGTAAAATCAAAGTATACCTCCTCCACGTTTCCGGTGTCTTGCCGGCGTACCTGCAGCAGCATTTCTTTGCCGAAGAACGGTTCGCCGGTATCATAAACCTGATCCAGCAACGCAATAAAGCCTTGCTCAACTGCCTCGGGCACCACTTCCACTACGGAGCGCCCTAGCAGCTCACGGTCGGGGAACAGTTCATGGTAAAGGGGGTTGGCATACTCGAATACGTAATCCCGCCCGCGCACAATGGCAATGAGGGCTGGTGCCTGCTGAAACAGTGCGTAAAACGTTTCGCGCTGGGATTCTGCCAATTGGAAGGCTTGGTAGGACTGATCGGAAAGGGCCGCTTGCTCTTCGTTGGCCATCAACAGCTCACCAACCAACGTCTTCTGGTCGTGAATGTCGCTGCAGCAGCCCACCCACATGGTGACCTCGCCGGCGGCGTTGCGGCGCGGGATGCCACGGGCCAGCACCCAGCGGTATTCGCCGTCGGCGCAACGCAGGCGGTATTCGGTCTGGTAGCTTTCCCCTGTTTCGTAGGCCCGCCGCCAAGCGGCAGCGGCAGCGGCGTGGTCGTCGGGGTGGACGCTGTCCAGCCAGCCAAAGCCCGTCTCCTGTTCCATTTTCCGACCGGTAAACTTCAACCAGCTTTGGTTGAAGTATTCGGACGAGCCGTCGGGGCGCGTGGTCCAGACCATCACGGGCAGGGCTTCCAGGATAAACTCGGAGCGTTCCTGGCTCTCGAGCAAATCGCGCTGCATGTCCCGGGCATGCTGGTCAGCGAGGTGCTGCTGCGTCACGTCGGTGGTCCGCAACAAAATGGCTTGCAGTTGCCCTTGTGCGTCAAACTGGGGGAAATTGGTGGTTTCCCAATAACGTTCTTCCAAACCGCCGCCCTCTTCTGCGCTGCGCTGCATATCGTAGCGGATGCGGGGCATGGTGTGGGGCTGAGCATGGTCCCGAACGTGGTCGAGCGAGTCGCTGAAGACCTTCCAGTCGTTCTGCTCATCCCGCGGGAATACCTCAAACACGTCGCGGCCCACAATGTCCTCTCGCCGTTTGAAGGTAACGGCCAGGTATAGGTCGCTGGCATCCAGAATTGTGTAATCCAGCGCCATGAGCAAGTAATACTCAGGCAGCTGCCACAACGAGAAAAAGGTACCTGGAGCGGAAAGCGTAGAAGCCATAAAACCTAATTAGAGGAAAGTGCGCACAAAGCTAGGTGATAACACCATACGTATTCGGCCAGTAAGAGGCCATTAGGGCCTAGCAAGAGTAGTTCAGCCCGCAGCAGCCCGGCCGGCATTTGCAAGGCGGTGCGCTGATGGTCTTACAACCCACGCCTGAAGTGGCGCCTGACTGGACGCCTTCGCATTGACGGGTCAGGCCAACGCGCCGCCCACGCTCTGGGCAAGCCACAAAGTCAGGCTACATACGCCGCAGCCATTCTGCTGCCGTCTCCGAGTCCTGAAAAGTCATGAACGTGATGCCAGCATCGGTGTGTTCGATGGCCAGCTGAGCCGAGAGCTGGCTGTAGCGTTCCGGCGACTGTATCCAGGCGAAGTAACGGCAGCCGGCCTCGTAAAGCTGGGGAAAGAACACCTCCCCACCCCAACGAGCCGCATCCGCCCAAAACCCTTGCATGCGGGCGTTGTCGTTGAGCACCTTATGACAGCGCTGCTCGCGCAGCAATCCAAGCAACTCCATTGCCCCTTTCATGACCGCCTCGTCGTCGGGGCTGCCTTGCCAGTGGAGTTCCAGCCAATTCTCATCGTAGTTGTACACGATGGTGAGCGTAGGGGCTTCGTAGAGAATGTGCTGGGCCATGAAAAATCAGGAGAGAAGACAGGGTAATTGTTCGTTTAGCAAACGGAGCGCAACCACCGTTCGGCATCTTCGCGGTTGGAAAAGACGCGGGCTTCAAACGCAGTAAGCTGCGCATAAAACGTGCTGGCCGAGCCATCCGCCAGAGTTTCGGGGCTGGTAATCATCGCAAAATGCTGGAGCCCGGCCTGAGCAGCCGCGGGTGCCCATTCATTGATGACCCACTCCATTGAATGGTCCCAGGGGCCGCGCACCTCGCGGGTGTCATTGAGCACGCACGAATAACCCGCTCGCGCCAGGGCAGCCGTGTAGGTCCGTGCCCCTTCTTGAATGTTGCTGGCCGTCAGGTACCCCTGCCAGTTGACCACAATCCACTCGTTTTCCGCGTCGGTATCTACCGTGATGTAGACCTTACCCAACGCTGACCGTAATTCTTCTCTCATATAACAAGGCTCATAACACTGCGCCGCTTTTCTCCGGTTCCTCGGCCCTTAGCGGGTCGCCGAATTGTCCGCCGGGGCTGCTTCCTCGGCTCCGCAGGCCCAGGCGCGGGCTTGCGCCACGTCGGTAAACAAGCGTTGCTCAAAGGGTACCAGCTCGTGTGCGGTGCTGTGCATTTTCTTGATGAGCAATTGATTAAGAGGGTCCTCAGCTTCGATGCGCGCCAAGCGGCGCAGGCCCACCCGTACCAGCTCCGGCATAATCTCCGTGGCAATCCACTCCATATCCGCCGGCCGCACCGCGCCGAGCAGGCGGTCATCGGCTACCCAGCCGGTGATTCCGTGCGCTCGGGCCTGATCCAATGCTTCCGCAACGGCCTGCCGAAATATCGAACTCGAAACAAAGCCTTGCCATTGAGCTTCCAAGGCCTTTGAAGGGCCTTCGTGGAGGTAAAGGTTCAGGAAAGGATATTGGGCAAGTAAAACCATGAAGTCGGAAAGGTCAAAGGCATTCGGCCGGCAAAGGTAAACGCACATCGGTTTTTTATACTGGCACCGCTACCGAATTTCCATTCATCAAAGACTAGGAAAGCAGCTGCAGGGTCTGCGCAACCGCCGTGGCTGGTTCCTATCTAGGAGAGAAGAATCAACAGCAGGAAGCAAGGCAGTTGGAGCGGCTCATCCCTTACGGTACGCGGTGGCTACATGTTATTGGGGTCAGTAAACTGCCAGAACTTAGCTTACCTGCTTCCCCGGTCGGGCATCTACTGAGAGGATGCTGATGATTCGGCGCCTCAGAATGCTTCCTTTTTACACTTCGTCATTGATTACGCGTAGTAACCTCAGTTGCGGGATGTACTTTCACAGCCCACTTAGCGCTGCTATGCTCGTTGCTTCCTCGTTCCATGCCTTCGACCTGTTCCCCGCCGAATCGTTACTTCCGGCGTTGCTCGATATTTCCCCGAATGGCGTAATCCTTTGCGCGCCCATATACAACGAGGCAGGCGCCCTGACAGATCTGAGCCTTACCTACCTCAACCCGGCCGCGCAAGACATGCTGCACTTGCCGGCCCAGCCAACTACCTCTTACACCCAACTATTTCCTGCAAGCCGGACGGATGGTAGCTGGGCCGCGCTGCGCGACGCGTTTCTCTCGGGCGAGTTAGGCGGTTTTCAGCTCTCCCAACCGGTAGAGGGTCTACAGCGCCGTTTACACCTAACGGGCCAGCGCGTGGGCGGTGGGCTACTGCTCAGCCTTGTCGCTGCCCCGCCTACAACTTCAGAAGCAGATAATCAACACTTAGAAGAGCGCAGCCGGCAACTCGAGCGTTTCGACACAGTGCTCGAAGGATTGCAGGAGTACGTGTATCTCTTTGACCTCGATGGCCGCTTCCGCTACGTAAACAAACCCTTGCTGGAACTGTGGGGGTTACAGCCGGAGCAAGCGGTAGGCAAAAATTTCTTCGATCTAAACTACCCTGAACCGCTTGCCACCCAGCTGCTCGCGCAGATTCAACAGGTAATCGAGACCCGGCAAGCCGTATCGGGCGAAACGCCCTACACCAGCCCGACCGGCGAAATGGGCTATTACGAATACTCATTCGTGCCTTTGCTCACCACCAACGGCTCGGTGGAGGCGGTGGGTGGCCGAACCCAGCCCGTAACGGAGCGCCGGCGGGCCGAAGCCGCGGTACGGGCCAGCGAAGCCAAGTACCGCTCCCTCTTCGAATTCATGGATGAGGGCTTCTGCATTCTCGAGCTGAGTTTCGACGAGCACGAGCGGCCCGTGGATTGCCGCTACATCGAAATCAACCCGGCCTTTGCCCAACAAACCGGAATGACAGATGCGCTCGGCAAAACCGCCCGCGAACTGGTGCCAGACCTCGAGCCGTTTTGGTTCGAGATTTACGGGCGAGTGGCGTTGACCGGCGAGCCTGTGCGATTCGTGGACCACTCTGAACCCTTGCAGCGCTGGTTTGACGTGTACGCTTTTCGCATCGGAGAACCCCAGCAACACCAGGTGGCCGTGCTGTTTACCGACATCACGGAGCGGAAGCAAGTGGAGCAAGCCCTGCGCATGAGTCAGGCGCAGCAAGCGTTTCTGCTTCAGCTCAGCGACCGGCTTCGCCCGCTGGTCGACCCGGCTGATATTCAATACCAAGCCGCTTGTGCCCTGGGCCAGTACCTAGGCGCCAGCCGCGTCGGTTATGCCGAGGACCAAGGCGACAACGAGCACGTCATCGTCACGCGCAACTACACCCATAACGGTGCCCCCAGCTTCGAGGGCCGCTACCATTACAACGACTGCGGACCGGAGTTGCTGCGCGCCTTTAATGAAGGCCGCGCCGTGGTGCGCCCCGACATTGCCAACGACCCGTGGCTTTCCGATGAAGAAAAGCACCGCCATGCGGTGCTCGGGCTCGGGGCTACTATCAACGTGCCGCTGCTCAAGGACAACCAGCTCGCCGCGGTGCTGTTCGTGCACTATCCCCACGCCCACCCCTGGTCCGATGACGAGGTGGCCATGCTGGAGGAAGCGGCAGAACGCACCTGGACCGCCGTGATGCGTGCCCGCGTCGAAGCGGCCCTACGCGAGTCGGAAGAACGGTTTCGGGTCATGGCCGACGCTGTGCCGCAAATCGTCTGGATAACGGACGGGGAAGGCCGCACGGAGTTCTTCAATCGGCAGTGGAGCCGCTACACCGGCGTGCCCTTTGAGCCAAGCACGGCCGCCATGGTGGCCGCTGAGTTTGTGCATCCGGAGGACGGTGCCCACACCATGCAGGCGTTTCAGGAAGCGCGGCGATGCGGAACGGTCTTTCAAGTGGAGCACCGCATCCGGGCGGCCGATGGCACGTACCGCTGGTTTTTGGTGCGCGCCGAGCCTTTCCACGATCCGCGCAGCGGCCAAATAACCCGCTGGTTTGGTTCTTCCGTCGACATCCACGACTTCAAAGAGACGCAGGAAGCTCTGCGCCGAAGCGAAGAACGGCTGCAAAAAGCGCTGTCCATCGACACGGTGGGAATTCTTTTCTTCGATCTGGAAGGCGACATTCACGACGCCAACGCCGCCTTCGAGCGCATGAGCGGCTACACCCGCGCCGAGCTAGGGCGTGGGCAAATAAATCTGGACGCTTTTACGGTGCCGGAGTTTCTTCCTGCCACGCACCGGGCCCTGGAGGAGCTGCGCACCAGGGGCGAAAGCATGCCGTTTGAGAAACTCTATCTACGCCCGGACGGCTCGCATTGGTGGGGGTTGTGCGCGGGCAAGCGCCTGAGCGAAACCGAGTGCGTCAAGTTCGTTCTCGACATTACCGAAGCCAAGCAGGCGGAAGAAGCGCTGCGCTATTCGGAACAACAGCTTCAGCATTCCAACGAGCGGCTTACACGCACCAACGTGGACCTGGATAACTTCATCTACACGGCCTCCCACGATCTGAAATCCCCCATCACCAACATCGAAGGCCTGCTGCAGGAGTTGGAACGCCAGTTGCCCGCCATTGGGCAAGTGACGCAGGACATAGCACCGCTGGTGCACATGATGAAAGACTCGGTGACCCGCTTTCAGCGTACAATTGGTCACTTGAGCGACATTACCAAGCTGCAGAAGGAGCACGACGAACTCGTTACCGAGGTCCTGCTGCAGCCCGTAATCGAGGACGTACGCCAAGACCTGCAGCCTCTCCTGGATGCTACCGGTGCGCAGGTCGATGTGGATGTCGCGGCTTGCCCCAGCGTATTGTTCTCGGCCAAGAACCTGCGCTCCGTTATTTACAACTTGCTCAGCAATGCGGTGAAGTACCACCATCCGGACCGGCTACCCCACGTCCAGATCAACTGCGGCCCCGACTTCACTGGCAAGTACATGGTCCTGCGTGTGCAGGACAACGGGTTGGGGATTGAGGAAAGCCGGCACCAAGAACTCTTCGCGATGTTCCGGCGACTACACGACCACGTGGAAGGGTCCGGCATTGGCTTGTACATGGTCAAACGCATGGTCGAGAACGTGGGCGGACGCATCGAGGTCCACAGCCAACTGGGGGCAGGGACCACCTTTTCCGTGTACCTACCCTACCCTTCCGAACCCGCGGCGCAAGTACCTTCCTCTAGCGAATAGCCTCTTCATATCCAAAGGAAAACGCCTGCGGCTGTTGTAGCATGCGGATCAACACGCTTTACCAGCCCAGCCATCCGTCTTTCTACTTGTGTAATCCGATCCAACCCATATAGCATGATATGAAAGCTATATATCCGCTAATTCCTTTATGGCTACTATCGTCCTGCCAAGATTCTACTTTCTCCAGCGAGACCATTGTTCATAAAGAAAGAGTTGTTCCTATTGCACCATTAGGAAATACAATCAAGGTGGTTAGGGACGATGCTCCGGCATTACCAAACAAGAAGTGCCCAATCGACACAATTGCGTTGTTAACAAATGCTCGACTTGAGTATTTACTCACGAAAACCTATAAGGAAAATTTAAAAGAGTATAAGAGAATTGAAAACATCCCCCCGCATGTGTTAAACTATTTAAAGTGCATTACCGGTGGTAATTTCTCCATCGCAGCTCAGGGGATGCCGTGGAATAGTACATGCAGCATTGATGAAGGGCTGCCAGATAGAAAATTAGATTACCTAGGCATTGGGAAAACTATCACGCTCATTACCTACTACACCGGAGGCTTCGGCAAAGTAAAGCATGCCATTATAATTGAAAGCAATAACGAAAATGTTAAGGACTTCTGGCATGGAGGAATAGATGATGTCACTAAGAATAAACTAGAAATTATAAACAACATCTATGATCGACAAAATCATGAGGATGCCATCAAGCGAGTATACTTCAACAAGCATTATATCTTAAATAAAGCCGATACGACAATTCCATCATTTGAAAAATCAAAAACTATCAGCCTCCACTTAGCAATTTAGTGGGCATCACTCGTTGCCTATTTTTAACAGCCTTTGACAACATCGAAAATATTAAGGCCTTCGGAGTACCGTGCTATAACTAGCGGTACCCCGAAGGCCTTTAAAGTTTAGAACAGGTCATTCGTGAGCTTACGCCCCTACCTGCTCCTCTAGCTTTACCGGCTCTACCCAGCGGCCATCCTCACGGATCAGGTTAATCAGCTCATCCACCGCCGCTTCTTCGGGCACCGATTTCTTGATAACCTCCTGCCCGCGGTACAGCGCAATCTTGCCGCGGCCCACTCCCACGTAGCCATAATCGGCATCGGCCATTTCGCCTGGGCCGTTCACGATGCAGCCCATGATGCCGATTTTGACGCCCTTCAGGTGGTCGGTGCGGCGGCGAATCATGGCCGTGGTTTCGGGCAGGTCAAACAGGGTACGACCGCAGCTGGGGCAGCTGATGTACTCCGTCTTGGACATGCGCGTACGTGCCGCCTGCAGAATGCCGAAAGAGAGCTGATTTAGCTGATCTAAGCGCAAAAGCCAGGTAGTCTGGTCGGCGTCGGACAGCTTTTCGGTGCTGAGCACCACGCCGTCGCCGAGGCCGTCGAGCAGCAGCCCGCCCACGTCGGTAGCGGCGTGGAGCTGGGTTTGCTCGGGCGCTTGCTCGGGGTACTGGCGGTTGATGATGACGGGGTTGGTCACCCCGTGGTTCATCAGCCGGAAGAACGCCCGGCGGATTTCGGGCATGGCGTGGGCGTTGTCCGAATACAGAATGATAACCGCCGTGCGGTCGGCCCGCAGCTTCTCGAGGGCCGGCGGCGTGAGCGACTCCTGCCTGTGGAACACGAAGTTGGCCTCGGGGTGCTTGGCAGTGGCTACGGCGTATTCGCTGTGAGTCAGTACCGGGAAGTGGTCTTGGCGCAGGCCACCATCCAGCCACGCCGAATAATCGACCAGCTCCTTCAAGCCGTTGGGCAACATGAAAGGCACCGGGCGCTGGCCGGTGTAAATGAAGTCGGCCCCGAGGTCGTTCATCTGGAATTTATCCAGGAAAGCCGAGTACAGGTGCCCCACACAGCGCAGATCGGCATAATCCAGCTGCGGCAGGCGCGACATATCGGCCAGCACGCGCGGCACATTTTGCCCGCCGATGTTCAGCACCTCGTGGGCGTGGCGGCGGTGGTACTGGAAGGGGTCGATGGGTACCTCCGTTACCGGCGCAATGGACTGGGCTTGGGCGGCGCGGTTGGTATACCGGTCGATGAGCATGCGGGCCACTGGGGCTTCGGCTTCGGGTGGCTCGGTAAGCGACACGCGTACGGTGTCGCCGAGGCCGTCCTCCAGCAGCGTACCAATGCCGACCGCCGACTTGATGCGGCCATCTTCGGCTTCGCCGGCTTCCGTGACGCCCAGGTGCAACGGGTACGGCTGCAGACCTTCGGCGGCGAGTTTCTGCACCAGCAGGCGGTAAGCCTGCACCATCACTTGGGTATTGGAGGCCTTCATCGAAAGCACCACGTTGAAGTAGTTCTCGTCTTCGCAGATGCGCAGAAACTCCAAGGCCGATTCCACCATGCCCAGCGGCGTATCGCCGTAGCGCGACAGAATGCGGTCGGACAAGGAGCCGTGGTTGGTGCCGATGCGCATGGCCGTGCCGTACTCCTTGCAGATCTGCACCAAGGGGCGAAACCGCTCCCGGATGCGCTCAATCTCGCCCTGGTACTCCGCGTCGGTGTACTCGATGGTCTGAAACTTCTTCTTGTCGACGTAGTTGCCGGGGTTCACGCGCACTTTCTCCACGATGCGGGCGGCCAGCTCGGCCGCGTTGGGCGTGAAGTGAATGTCGGCGATGAGCGGCACTGTGCAGCCGCGCTTGCGCAGCTCCTTCTTGATTTCGAGCAGGTTTTGGGCCTCCTTCATGCTCGGCGCAGTGATGCGCACGTACTCGCAGCCAGCCTCCACCATGCGCAGCGTCTCCTCCACCGAGCCCAGGGTGTCCATGGTATCGACGGTGGTCATGCTTTGCACCCGGATGGGGTGATGCCCGCCAAGCGGCAGGTCGCCAATATTGACGACGCGTGCCTCGCGGCGCTTGTATTCAGTAAGGCTGGGGCAATAAATCTTAGATGCGAAAGTCGAGCTCATGCGGGGTACCGAAGGGTCGGGGGCAAAACAGCGATGCGCGGGGCAAAGTTGCTTGCTGCAAAGGTACAGTAGCGCAGACTTAGCTACGCTTTCCTTTGGTTCAGTCCGCGTTAGTCAGAATAGCTCCCGGAAGAACAGTTTTATTTTGCTGCTGCCATTGCAAACGCAGGCTTAAGTTCAGTTCTATCGGCTCACTTCTCGCCTGCACGCTCAAACACGCTGCCCAGTGTATCCACCTGCACGCCCGGCGTTTCGTCCAGCGCGGCATTAATCATGGCTTGCGCCACGACGCGCCCGTGCGCCGGGCGAAACTGGCGCAGCGGTGGCAGCAAAGTCAACAGGCTGGCCACGGCTACACCTACTCGTTCGGCGGTGCGGGGCTCCGGGCGTGGGCCAGCTAAAGGTCCCGGCTGCAAAATGCGGACGCGCTGGAATGGTAGCTCCTTCACATCACGCTCCAACTCGCCCTTCATGCGGGTGTAGAAAATCTTGGAATTGGGGTTGGCCGAGGCCGACGACACCAACACGTACGTGGGCACGCCGTTGCGGGCCGCAGCTTCGGCGGTTTGGTACTGGTAGGTATAATCGACGCGGTACTGGTTGCGCTGGCTGCCGGCCTGCTTCAGCGTAGTGCCAAGCGTGGAAAAAAGCACGTCGCCTTGCAGCAGATGCTGCCATTGTTCCGGCTGATCGAAGTCTATAATATGCTCCTCCAACTTCGCCGGATTCTGGTAGCCGGTGGGGCGCCGGGCAAATACTTTAATGCGCTCAAAGCGCGAATCAAGCAGTAATTGGCGCAGTAGGTAGTCTCCCACCAAACCGGTGGCCCCGATGATAAGAGCAGTTTTCATGGGTTTGGATGAGGAAAGCTAGGGGCATTGCTTGTGTTGCTCATGCTTACCCGCTCGTACTGGATATGGTTATCGATTCTGCAACCGGGGTCCGAACCTTTATAGGCAAGAAAGGACCACTCAAGTAATTGTACAGCAAATGATCAGCTCTACTAGGTTGCTATGCCAAGCGCAGCCGAAGCACCAATGCACTTAAGCAGTTTCCAGAAAATTCAGGTTGGGCAAGACGTCGTTTTAGCATTAGCCCACTTACCGATTCACCCGCAGCACAATCTTGCCAATATGCTCACTGCTTTCCATAAGGCGGTGTGCCAGCTCGGCTTCGGACAGGGCAAACTTGCGGTACAGCACCGGCTTAAACCGCTTGTTGACCAGCAGCGGCCACACATGCCTTTCTACCTCCGCCGCCAGCATGGCTTTAAAGTCGGCTGAGCGCGGGCGCAAGGTACTGCCGGTGATGGTGAGGCGGCGGCGCATGACTTCTAGGGCGTTGAATTCGGCTTTGGGCCCGCGCATGGCATTGATGAACACCAAGCGGCCATCTTCCCGCAGTAGGTTTAGGTTTTTGGCTGTGTAGTCGCCGCCGATCATGTCCAGCACCACATCCACGCCTTGCGCTTGCAGCTCGGCTTCGAAGTCTTCGGTTTTGTAGTTAAAACACCGCGTGGCGCCCAAGGCTTCGCAGGCGCGGCACTTTTCATCGGTGCCCGCCGTGGCATACACCGGTGAGCCCAGCAGCTTGGCCAGCTGAATGGCCGTAGTGCCGATACCGCTGCTGCCGCCGTGCACCAGCAGCGTTTCGCCGGGCTGCAGGGCCCCGCGCTGAAATACGTTGTGCCACACGGTAAACACCGTTTCGGGCAGCGCGGCGGCTTCCGTCATGCGCCAGCCTTCGGGCACCGGCAAGCAGTGCCGCGCGTCCACCGCTACATAATCGGCGTAGCCGCCCGCGAAAAGCAAAGCGCACACTTCGTCACCTGTTTGCCAGCGGGTTACTTCACTACCCACCTGCTCCACCGTGCCGGCCACTTCCAGCCCAGGTACCATGCCGCTTACATCCCCGGCACCACCGTATTTGCCTTGGCGCAGAAACACATCGGGGCGGTTTACACCAGCCGCCAGCACCCTTATTAGCACCTCGTGCGGGGCCGGCTCGGGTCGATCAAGCTGTTGTATTTGCAGTACTTCGGGGCCGCCGGGTTGGGTTATCAGGATGGCTTGCATAAGTCAATTGGTAAGAGCAGTGCAGGTCGACGGGCGCGTGCACCTTGGAGGTTAAACCTGGTTGATATCTAAGCACTACATTTTAGAGTACGAGCAAAGAAAACACACGTAATGAAATGGTGCGGGGCTGCTTTACGCCGGGCACTATTTGATGGCTTTTCTGTTTCTTGGCACTGATGAACATGCCTTCCTTTTTTCCCCAATGGTTTAGCGCGGCCCGAGCCTTGGGCTTGCGGGCCTGGGAGTTGGGCCCGGTACTCCGGAAAGCCTACCAATCGGCCGTTGATTCGGTACAGGAAGTGCTGCGCGCCGAGGTGCAAAAAGGCAACACGAAGCTGGTGGCTGATTTTCTGCTCGACAAAGCCGCACCCGTCGCCAAGGCCATGCTCATCGACCGCATGTCGGCCAAGCTGCTTGCCCGCCTGCTGGCTAAAGTGGGCCTGCGCGGCGTGCTGGCCTCCAACGTAGCCGCTTGGGTGCTGCCTTTCGTCATCGAGAAAATCGTGAAGCTGGTGCTGCACACCGAGGCAGCTGCCCGCTTGCAGCAACACCCCACCGTCGCCAACGTGCGCCAAACCCTCGACGAGCTCAAAAACCGCTTGCGCCGCGCCGTCCTACCTGATTTTGGCTCCGGTGCCGAGGTATTCGACGGCCCCGAGCCACCGCGCATAGGCCCTTGATTACGCTTTTATTTTGGTCCTATTAACCCCACTGCACGGCGGCAATCGGCATCAGTTCTGTTTGGAGCTCTATATACTTTCGCTGGTACATCTAGCTTCGACGGCGGCTGTTTCCGCGGTCTTTGGGGCAGTGATTCCGACGGTGGCGCTGCCGACATTACCTGCTGCTCTTGTAATAGTGTCTGCCCGTTAGGATGCGGCGGCTGTGGCAGAGACTAGTCAGTTCATCAAAAAGTTAACAAAAAGATAATCACGTTTAACCTGTTTGCGGGCCACTTCGTGGGCGCTGGCGGGCAGAATGAGTCGACGACTTAAAGCGCCGGTCAACCAATTGGGAATATGTAAGGCACTAAGCGCTAAAGCCCCTGCTTAATGCTATAAAAACTCCGATTTGCGCATTTTTCACCAAACGAACGTTCGGAAAAAGTTGTGCAAACGTTTGCAGCCTCGGAAAAATCTCCTTAATCTTGGTGCACTAAATGAAAAAACCCGCCAGCTCCTACGTGCAATGTAGGGCCAACGGGCTTAGTGAGCGGGCCGGTCGAACTGCATTCCCACCCGAATTCGAACCGGCCTCGCTTGCAAGCTGCTAAGTTAATGCAAGAATAGCAGTTCGCGGTACTTTACCAGCGGCCAATCTTCATCGGCCACCAACAATTCCAGTTTATCGACCTGCCGACGGATGACGTCGAACAGCGGACGAATGTTTTCGCTGTACGCAAGGGCCCGCTCCCGGGTATCGTCCAGCTTGTTGGCTACTTTGCGCTGCTCTACCATTTCTCCCACCGTGGTTTTGATGGTGGCAATGCGGCGCGAAATCTCCTTGATGCTGTCGATGGTAACCTGCGTGTGTTCATCATCGAGGCCTAGCTCGCGCAAGCCGCGCACGTTGTCGATCAGCTTGCTTTGGTAAGCTACTGCCGTGGGGATGATGTGGTTGATGGCCAGGTCGCCCATTACGCGGCTTTCGATTTGCACGCGCTTGATGTAGTCTTCCAGCAAAATCTCGTGGCGAGCGTGCAGCTCCACGTGCGAGTAGATACCAAGGCGCTCGAACAGCTGTGAGGACTGCTCCGTTACGAAGGCATCCAGCGCGGGCGGCGTCGTGGGCACGTTGGAGAGGCCACGACCGGCAGCTTCTTCCTTCCACTCGTCCGAGTAGCCGTTGCCCTCGAAGCGGATGGCTTTTGAATCAATCACGTACTGACGCAGCACGTCGATGATGGCCATTTCCTTTTTGCGGCCGCCGTCGATCAGCGCGTCCACCTCCTGGCGGAAGGTTTCCAGCTGATCAGCCACGATGGAGTTCAGCACGGTCATCGACGACGAGCTGTTGGCCGACGAGCCCACGGCGCGGAACTCAAACTTATTGCCCGTAAAGGCAAACGGCGAAGTCCGGTTGCGGTCGGTGTTGTCGAGCAGAATGGGCGGGATCTTGTCGATGCCCAGCTTCAGGTACAGGTTGTCGCCTTTGTCGAGCGGCAGCTTGGCGTTGCGCTCCAGCTCATCGAGCACCTGCGTCAGCTGCGACCCTACGAATACCGACATAATAGCCGGCGGGGCTTCGTTGGCACCCAAGCGGTGGTCGTTGGAGGCCGAGGCGATGGAAGCGCGCAGCAGATCAGCGTGTGTGTGCACGGCCTTCATCGTGTTGATGAAGAAGGTCAGGAACTGCAGGTTTTCTTTTGGCTTGCGGCCGGGGCTGAGCAGGTTCACACCGGTGTCGGTGCTCAGGGCCCAGTTGTTGTGCTTGCCCGAGCCGTTGACGCCCGCGAAGGGCTTCTCGTGCAGCAGCACTTTGAAGTCGTGCTTATCGGCCACGCGGTCCATGATGTCCATCAGGAGCTGGTTGTGGTCGATGGCCAAGTTAGCATCCTCGAAGGTCGGGGCGCACTCGAACTGGTGCGGCGCTACTTCATTGTGGCGGGTGCGCAGCGGAATGCCCAGCTTGGTAGCCTCTTCCTCAAATTCCAGCATGAAGGCGTGTACGCGGGCCGGAATTGAGCCGAAGTAGTGGTCTTCGAGCTGCTGGCCTTTGGCCGGGGCGTGGCCAAACAGCGTACGACCAGTCATGACCAGGTCGGGGCGGGCCGAGTACAGAGCTTTGTCGACCAGGAAGTATTCCTGCTCGATGCCCAGCGTGGTAGTTACGCGCTGCACGTCCTTATCGAAGTACTGGCAGATGGGCAACGCCGCGCGCTCCAGGGCTACCAGCGACTTCAGCAAGGGGGCCTTGTAGTCGAGCGCCTCGCCGGTGTATGCCACGAAGATGGTGGGGATGCACAGCGTTTTGGCGCCGGCCGTCTCGATGATGAAAGCGGGCGAGGTGGGGTCCCAGGCGGTGTAGCCGCGGGCCTCGAAGGTGTTGCGAATCCCGCCCGAGGGGAACGACGACGCATCGGGCTCCTGCTGCACCAGCGCTGAGCCCTTAAAGTTTTCGATCGGACGACCGTCCGAGTTCAGGTCAAAAAACGAGTCGTGCTTCTCGGCAGTGGCGCCGGTCAGCGGCTGGAACCAGTGCGTGTAGTGCGTAGCACCCTTGCTCATGGCCCAGGTCTTCATGGCCCCGGCTACGGCATCCGCAACGGAACGCTCAACCGGCGAACCTTGCTTGATAGCAGATTGAAGCTTTTTGAAATAATCACCCGACATGGTGGCACGCATGGCCTCGAGGCCAAACACATTGCGGCCGAACGACTCAGAACGGCGTTCGGTAGACACGACCGGCATGGGTTTGCGCTGGTCGACCAGGTTTAGGGCTCTAAAGCGAAGCGTTGCCACAAAAAGGAGTTGTAAGGTAAACGGGGTACTATTTGATAGGCCAAAGGTATAGCACGAATATTTATTTATGCAACACCCCCTAATTTTTAGGGGTCTTTTTTCAGGAAACAACTTTGAATTTAAGCCCTACCCCCTTCTATTAACAGGGTCGCTTCGAAAAATTATCATAAAGACAACCTAGAGGTAACTCATTTGGAGCACTTTTGCTCCACTGCATGGCAGTTGCCGTCTGGTTACCTTTGCGGCTTCGCTCATTACTCGTGAGAAACCGCTTTTACTTTCAACCCTGGTACTTTCTATACTGGCTGCTGCTTTTCGCCATAGGGCGCGCGGCGTTTTTGCTGTACCACTACCCTCGCACCGCTGCCCTCAGCCCCGGCGACGTGGCCCGCACCTTTCTATATGGTGTGCGCCTCGATGGCTCGGCGGCAGCTTACCTCTGTCTACTGCCTTTTTTGTTGATGACGGCGGCCGGACTTGTTCCGCGCCTACCCGTGGGCAAGCTGATCGGCGGCTACACGGCCCTGCTGGGTACAGTGGTGGCCATGATGACGATATCCGACCTGGAACTGTACCGAGCCTGGGGCTTTCGGTTGGATAGCACCCCGCTACAGTACCTGGACTCGCCGGGAGAAATGGCCGCTTCTGCGGGCTCCTCACCCCTACTACTGCTCGCGCTACTGTTTGGGTTCCTGCTGGCGCTAGGTACGTGGCTGTATCGCCGGTTGTTGTCCCCTGTGCCGCCGCAGCCGCCTCGGTTTGCGCGGTGGCGGGCCGGACTGGTGGGCCTGCTATACACGGCATTGCTGGTGGTGCCGCTTCGCGGAGGGGTGCAGCAAATTCCGGTAAATCAGAGCGACGTGTACTTCTCATCCTCGCGGCCATTTGCCAACCACGCGGCTATCAACGTTCCCTGGAACGTGGCGCAGTCCCTGCCCCTGGGCGAAAAGCAGGGCAACCCCTACGATTACTTGGCCGATTCTACTGCTCAGCGGCTGGTAGCGCAGCTCTACCTGCCAGGCCCTGGTCCGGCGGCGCCGCGGCTGGTGCGCACACCGCAGCCCAACGTGCTTTTTATTATCCTGGAAAGCTTCACGGCCAAGCTCATCGGGCATCTGGATGGCGAGGCGGGCGTAACACCCACGCTGGATAGCTTAGCCCGCACCGGTGTCTCGTTCCGCAACATCTACGCCAGCGGTGACCGGAGTCAGAAAGGCATTGTGGCTTTGCTTAGCGGTTACCCCAATCAGCCCACCACCAACATCATCAAGTTTCCGCGTAAAACGCAGGAACTGCCTAACCTTGCCCGCTCTTTTGGTCAACGCGGTTACCAAACGGCCTTTTATTACGGTGGCGAACTGGCTTTTGCTAACATGAAGTCTTACCTGCTGGCCGGTGGTTACCAGCGCCTGGTAGAACGGCAGGACTTTGCCCGGCGCGACCAAAACTCCAAGTGGGGTGCCCACGACCATGTGCTCTTTGCTCGCGTGCTGCGCGACCTGAATCAACAGACACAGCCCTTCTTCACCACCGTCTTTACCCTCAGCAGCCACGAGCCCTTCGAAGTACCGGGCAAACCACGTTTTAAAGACGAAAACGAGCCGGAGTTCTTCCGCAATTCCGTAGCCTACACGGACCATAGCTTAGGTCAATTTTTGGCGGCGGCGAAGCAACAAGCCTGGTGGCAAAACACTGTTGTCGTATTGGTAGCGGACCACGGCCACCACCTGCCGGGCTACACCAACGTGCACGAACCGGAGAAATTCCACATTCCGCTGCTGCTAACTGGCGGCGCCCTCGCCCCGGCTTTCGCGGGTCGTTCGTTTACTACCTTTGGCAGCCAAACCGACGTGGCAGCCACGCTGCTGACGCAGCTAAACCTACCCACAAAGGGCTATATCTGGAGCCGCGACTTGCTGGCTCCTGATCCGGCGGCGGCGCCCGGCGGATTCGCTTTCTACTGTTATACCGATGGCTTTGGCATGGTAAGCCGCAACGGCGCGGTGACGATGGACAACGTAGCGCGACAAATCATTGACCGTGATTCTACTGTGAATGAGCAGCAGTTGCGCCAGGGCCAGGCATATCAGCAGAAATCGTTTGGGGATTATCTGCGGCGATAGGTGCTTTAACAGTTGATCATTCGGAGACCCACATAAGTTTTGTTTCACATGTCCGCTGAACTGCTTTTTGTCTACAATGCCAATTCCGGTGTGGGCCATGCTGTCTTGGACATGTTCCACAAGGTGCTTTCCCCAGACACCTACCCTTGCTCCCTATGCGGCATCACGTACAGCGCTACCAGCATGCGGCCGGAGTGGCGAGCGTTTCTGCGGACACTGCCGTTGCCTGCCCGTTTTCTGTATCGCGACCAGTTGCCAACTATCCCGCATTGCTGGCAGAGAAGCTACCAGCTATTTTCATCGAGCCTGAAGCAGGCGCGGTAGTCCTGCTTGTATCGGCAGCGGAACTGGGCAAGCTGGATTTACCGGGACTGATCAGCCTGCTTCGTCAGCGAATGGGCACCGATTAGCCGCTGCCCGCAGGCGCCACTGCGCCAAGCTTGCCGCGGCGCTAGCGCGTCTCGCTTTCGAGCAGCATGCCCATGCGTCCCATCTGGTAATCGCGCATGGCTTCCATGAGTTGCGTAGTGGTGTTCATCACGAAGGGACCCTGGCGGGCCACTGGCTCCTGTAGTGGAGTGGCGGCTCCCAAGAGCAGCACGGCATCAGTGGTAGCCCTGATTTCGACGGCGTTGCCATTCGTATCGAGCGGCACCAAATTGCGGTCGGTAGCAGCTTGGCCGTTGATGCGGACCTCGCCCCGCAACACATACACCAAAGCATTGCGCGAGCTGTCGACTTCCCATGCGTACGTACCGTCGGCCATCAGCCGGAGCAAAGCCAACTGCACTGGGAGCAACGGGCGCACGGGTCCTTGCGCCGGGTCCCAAGCGCCAGCAATTGCTGTTAGCTGCGCTTTTCCATCGGAGGAAACTACCACCGGCAGCGCTTCGGCGGGCAAGCCTTGGTAGGCCGGCTGCTCCATCTTCAGGCGGGCCGGCAGGTTGACCCACAGCTGGAGCAGCTCCAGCCGACCACCTTCGTGGCGCATCTCGCGGGAGAGGTTCTCAGCGTGAATGATACCCCGAGCCGCCGTCATCCACTGCACGCCCCTAGGTCCAATTACTTGGCGGTTGCCGCGGCTATCGACGTGAAGCACTTCGCCGGACAGCACCAACGTGACGGTAGCGAAGCCCCGGTGCGGGTGCGGGCCGAACGGCAGGCCGGCATTATACGGCTCCAATTCTAGCGGGCCGATGTGGTCGAGCAGCAGAAAAGGATCAATCTGCTCTACCTCACCAATGGGCAGCGCGTGATAAATCGGCAGGCCATCCACCTCGTTGGCGCGGGCAGTGAGGGGTACGAGGGCGGTACGGAGAGCAGGCATCGGCAAGGGGCTTGGGAAGCAGTAGTATAACAACGGGCGCCGGTTATATTCCTACGCGCTGCACATTTCCAACCGTGCTTTTGTCTGTAGCACTGCACCAGCGTGAAGTTTCGGAACCACTACCCAGCCCCGCGTTGTATCTTTGCCGATCCTATGAACACGCGCACCGTTGCCTTCTATACGCTGGGCTGCAAGCTCAACTTCTCCGAAACCTCGGCCCTGGGCCGGCAGTTTGAGGAGCGCGGCTTTGAGAAAGTAGCCTTCGAGCAAGGGGCTGACATCTACGTCATCAACACCTGCTCCGTCACCGACCACGCCGACCGCAAGTGCCGGAAGGTGGTGCAACAGGCTCTGAAGCACAACCCGGAAGCTTACGTGACCATTGTGGGCTGTTATGCCCAGCTCAAGCCGAGGGAAATTGCTGAAATCCCCGGCGTGCATGCCGTGCTGGGAGCGGCCGAGAAGTTCCGCTTGGTGGAAATCCTCGACGAAGTGAAGTTCGAAAAACCCGGTGCCGGGCAGCCGGGTCAGGTATTTGCCTCGCCCATCTCGGAAGCCACGGAGTTTCACAACGCGCACTCCTTTGGCGACCGGACGCGTACGTTTATGAAAGTGCAGGATGGCTGCGACTACTCCTGTTCGTTTTGCACCATTCCCTTGGCCCGCGGCAACAGCCGCTCGGGCAGCGTGGCTAGCGTCGTAGAACGCGTGCAACAGCTCGCTGCCACCGGCGTAAAGGAAATCGTGCTGACCGGCGTAAACCTCGGCGACTTTGGACTGCAGGGCCCGGAACGGCAGCGCCTCGAAACGTTTACCGATTTGGTAAAAGCGCTTGATACCCTAGAAGGTATTGAGCGGTTCCGCATTAGCAGCTGCGAGCCCAACCTGCTCACCGACGACATTATCCGCACGGTGGCGCAGTCGAAGCGCTTCATGCCGCACTTTCACATCCCGCTGCAGTCAGGTTCCAACAAGATTCTGGGGCTGATGCGTCGCCGCTACCGCCGCGAGCTGTATCAGGAGCGCGTCGCGCTGATCAAGGAGGTAATGCCCCATGCCTGCATCGGCGTCGACGTAATCGTGGGCTTCCCGGGCGAAACGGAAGCAGACTTTTTAGACACGTACCAGTTCTTAAACGAGCTACCGATTTCTTACCTGCACGTCTTCCCATATTCGGAGCGCGAAAACACGCTAGCCCCCACCTTGCCCGGCCGGGTGCAGGACCGTGTACGGCACGAGCGCACCACCCAGCTCCGCAGCCTTTCCGAAAAGAAAAAGCGCTTTTTCTACGAGCAGCACGTGGGCTTGGAAACCGAAGTGCTATTCGAAGATGACCTCGGACCTGACGGACGCATCGAAGGCTTCACCCCGAACTATATCCGCGTAGCCGCCAAGTACGACCCGCTGCTGGTGGGCGAGTTGAAAAAGCTTCGCCTGATGGAGGTCAATGCCAACGGCCTGATGGAAGCCGAAGAACTCGGATTTGAAATTCTCAGCCATTAGCCATTACAACATCAAATGCCAGCGGGGCGCTCATTCACCGTGAATGAGCGCCCCGCTGGCATTTGATGTTGGTCAACAAAGGTCTCTTAGCGTGGCTGCCTAAGGATTTCAACCATTTGCTGCAGCATTTTTTGTTGCTCCAGCAAGTGCTGGTTGCGTAATTCGGCTAAGGCTAGCTGATGCTGCAATTGTTGCGCGTACAGCGCCGCCTCCCAGCCCTGAGGTGCGGCAGCCTGAGTCATAGGTGCAGTTGCCGGTGCGGATGGAGGAGTTGCCGACGTAGCCGCTTGAGGCGCTGGTTCTTGGGTAGGCTCAGGCTGCAAAACCGGTTGAGCAGGAGCAACCGGTTGAACAGTTGCAGCTTCCGGCGCGGTGCTAGGCTGTGCTGAAGGCGTAGCTATTGATGATGCAAGGCTTGCGTGGGTTTGCTCATCTAGCTGTATTTTGCCATTTGAGAACATATTGCCATTTCCTTGTATAAGCCAGTCTTTTGAAACTTCTGGGTAAACTTCAAAGACCTTACTCAAAAGGTCAAATCCAGGCTTATTCCGTTCTTCCACTATGTGTTGGATTACAGTCGCGGTCTTATCCAAAGAAAGCGCAAAGGCATTTTTTGACATACCTAGCGTTTGGATAAGCTGACTGAATCTTTGACCTACGGTTGCTGTTTTTACCACTTTACCAAATGGTTTATTTGCCAATTGATACAAATATACACCAAATGAGAAAAATAGCAATAAAATGTTGTTTGACTTCTCTCCTTGGCTTAGCAAACCATTCGGCGCGAGCTAGCTCGGTCATTGCGTTGCTGATTAAGCCTGCATCATAGCTTGGTGGCTACTGTCAGCCACAGGATCAGCAAACTGCATTCTACTTTACTCTAGGGTTATTGCTTGGAGTGCAAGGACACCTACTCTTTTAAGATGCCATCTGCTAATAAAGCTTTCCGTACGCTCCTAAAATCAAACTGCTAAAGCTGCTCGTACTCTTGGCGCTCTTAGTTCAGAAGCCAGAGGTACGGTGGCAATAGGCCGTAAGGCAGTCCAGTTGCGGTTGTCGAACTGAAGGTTGGTTAAACAAAGCAGTTCTTCCGCTTCGTTGAGAATAAGTACAGAAAATAGATACGGCTCCTCAGCAGACCAGATCAAACAGGACGTTGCGGAAGGCTCAAAAGTCTTAGTCAGTTACTGTCCTCACAGTCGAAATCCCCTTCTTGTTGCCCAACAATTGGAGTTTACGCAGTATGCACCGGCTGCAGTTCCACCAGTAGCGTGAAGATGAGCCCATCTCCTACTCTACTAAGTAATGCATAGTTGCTCGGCGGCAAAAGCCTTGCTCAACGATAAATTGCCGAACGTCTGGCTTACTGATGCAAGAGACTTGCGGCAACGGCAATGTCTTGACCGGTTGAACTGAGGCTTACAAAAAATACGTGTAGGTAAGTAAAGCGCGGCACGACCACTCCCATGCCGCGCCCTATACATATTGAGGCAAGCTAGAACACTAACTCCTAATGCTGGGCGAGCAGGTTTAGACGAAACTGAAAGTCCGTGTGGTACTGCTGAAATCAGCGGCTGAACAACCAGCTCAAATCCCAAAAAAGTCAGGCCGGACATGCGCAACGGCAAAAGCAGGTGACGAATTGCTTTGTCATCGGTGCGGCTATCCGCATCCCACTACTCGTAGCGCAACGACTCTATGGGGTCGAGCTTCGCGGCTTTGCTGGCCGGGTAATAGCCCGAAGCCAAGCCCACGGTAACGCAGATGAGCAAGCCCAGCATCATCCACAGCCACGGCACCAAGAAGGCGCCCTCGCCCACGAACAGCGACACTGCATTGCCCATGCTCACTCCCAATACAATGCCCAGTGCGCCACCCAGCACGCAAATAACAATGGCTTCAATAAGGAACTGCTGCCGGATTTGCCGCGCCGTTGCGCCCAGTGCCTTACGTATGCCAATTTCCCGGGTGCGCTCTGTCACCGACACCATCATGATATTCATGAGCGCGATGCTGGCCCCGAGCAGCGTAATGAAGCCCACCAGGAAGCCCCCGATTTTGAGGTTGCCCGATAGCGCATCCAACTTGCCAGCCAGGGAGTCGCTGCTTTCCATCTCGAAGCTATCCTCCAAGCCTAGCCGGTCGCGGCGCACGGCGCGCATGATGCCGCGGGCCTGGTCCATGGCGAAGGGCAGGTTTTCGGGCAGCAACACGGCCGTTTTGATGTCGTAAGTGAGGGCGCGCTGCCGGGGCATCTGGTTGCCTGTTTCGAGCGGGAGCAGCACCATGCGGTCGGCACCGCCGCCACCCATGCCGGAACCGCTACGCTCCAGCGTGCCCACCACCAAAAAGCGTCGACTGAGCATGTAGATGTACTGCCCTACTGCGGAGGCGTCGCTATTGCTGCCAAAAAGCTTTTCGCGCACTTCAGCCCCGATAATGGCCACGTTGGCGCCGTTATCCAATTCCAGCTGCGAAAAGGCACGACCCGCGGATAGGTTATAGCTCTGGTTGAGCAGGTAGTTTTCGTCGCCGGCCACTACCTGGGTATTGGGGTTTGTTTCCTTGCTGCCCGCCTTCACTTTGGCCGCGCCGGCAATAAACGCTGAAATCCCTACCCGACCTTCGTTGCCAAACTGATCCTTGTATTGCCGGGCCTGCAGGTAGCTGATGGCGGGGTACGTTTTGCCGCGCACGCCGCCGCGCCGGAAACGGTTGCTGTAGCCTTTGGCCTGAATATCAAATGAGTTGGCACCGAGGCTGGAGAAGGTTTCGTTCAGCGAGTACTTCATGGCATCGATAGCCGTGAGAATACCCACCAATGACATGATGCCGATGCTCACGATAAGCGCCGTCAGCACGGTGCGCAGCAGGTTGCTCTGAATGGAACGGAATGCTTCCCGAATGTTTTCAAACCAATGCATACCCCGCCGCGACAAAAAAAGTCTTAAAGTCCTTCTACCAAAGTTGATCAGGCCAACGCCCATGATCGGGTAGCCGAAAGGTAGGAGCTTTCGGGCAAAGGTGCAGGTTGTTTCGCTACATTTGTTTGGGACGTGGGACGTTAGCCAGATGCGGGTTGGTAAGGCAGAACTGTTGTTGGTCACTCGTCTATGCGGTCCTTATAACCACCTCAACAAGATTCAGCCACTGCCCCCTGGCGGAACGCACACCGGTCGGGCGCCGTTTCAGTGCAACGTGCCGGCTGCTTTCTTTCTCTTTAGCTTGTGATTACCATGCCTCATAAACGCCTGCTGGCCTTTGGGCTGCTGCTCCTTACCTACCTGCTCCCGCTAGCGGTGCGCGCCAGTCAGGTCATCATCCCGATGGATGAAGCCCAGAAAGAGCACCTGAAAGCGTACGGCGCCGCTTACTGGCTACTGACGAAGAACGTCGAAGTCGACTGGCTGCTGAACTACCGCGGCGGGGCGTTTGCCTTTCCGGCCATGCAAGGCGCTGAGCAAGAGCTAGCCGTGCGCGGCGTGAGCTATCAGGTCATCAGCGACGCGCAGTATAGCGCCATCCTCGCTCAGATAGCCGATGCCAACGCCAACATGGACATCATGAAGCTGGAGAAGGCGCCCAAGATTGCGGTGTACACGCCCAAAGGCAAGCAGCCCTGGGACGACGCTGTGACGCTGGTACTCACCTACTCTGAGATTCCCTACACCGAGATTTACGACGACGAAGTGCTTGACGGCAAGCTCACTAAATTCGACTGGCTGCACCTGCACCACGAGGATTTCACGGGCCAGTACGGCAAGTTCTTCGCCTCGTACCGCAACCGCCCGTGGTACCAGCAGCAGCAGCGCGATTCGGAAGCGGCGGCCAAGCGCCACGGTTTCAGCAAGGTGTCGCAGATGAAGGGTGCCGTTACCACCAGAATGCAGGAATTTGTGGCCGGTGGCGGCTTCCTGTTTGCCATGTGCTCGGCTACCGATACTTACGACATTGCCCTGGCTGGCCTTGGCGTGGACATGGTGGACGTGATGTACGACGGCGACGCCCCCGACCCCCAGGCGCAACAGAAGCTGAATTATAACCGCACGCTGGCTTTCAAGGACTTCTCCCTGGTACGCGACCCCTACCAGTACGAGTATTCCAACATCGACATGCAGCCTTACGAGCGAGGAGTGGGCGAAGACAACGATTACTTCCAGCTCTTTACTTTCTCGGCCAAGTATGACCCGGTGCCCACCATGCTCACCCAGTGCCACACCAAGACGGTGAAAGGCTTTATGGGTCAGACTACAGCTTTCCGTAAAAGCCTGATTAAGCCTGATGTGCTAATCATGGGCGAAAACAAAACTTCTGGCGAAGCCCGCTACATCCACGGTGAGCTGGGCAAAGGCACCTGGACGTTTTATGGCGGCCACGACCCGGAGGATTATCAGCATCTGGTGGAGGAAGAGCCTACTGATTTGGTATTGCACCCCAATTCGCCGGGTTACCGCCTGATTTTAAATAACATACTGTTTCCTGCGGCGAAGAAAAAGAAGCAGAAAACCTAAACCAGGAATCCATTTACTGGAGCGCCCGCGCCTCGCTGCCCGATTGTAGGCAGCGGGGCGCGGGCTTTTTGTGTCGCCCTGATTCAGCAAAAAGTAGGCGCTTTCGTAAACCCCACCCGCTGTCTGCTTGTAAAATCCGTAAGACAGCAATTGTTGAGTTGCCACCAGTCTTCACCTTACCTGCCAGCATGGACACCGAACACGTCAATTATGCCCTTTCCGTCAGCGAGGACGAGAAACATACTACTGAGGAGGCCGTCAACCCGCTCCCACGGGCCGTGTTGCGGCTAAATACCCACTTGCTGCTCGATGGGCAGTGGCGTTTTGCCCTTGACACGGAGGACTCCGGCCTGCGCGAGGCGTGGTACCTGGGCTTTGACTACGAGCACACGGCTGACTGGCCAGGCTCAATTGAAGACCATATGGCCCAAGCCAAAGGCCACACCGTACCCTCGCGCTGGCATGATAAAGTGGTGGCGTGGTATGAACGAGAATTCACGCTGCCCGCGTGCGACGCGCCGGAGGGCCGCTCTATGTTTCAGCTCACCTTCGGGGCATGTGGCTACGAGACGCGCGTGTGGCTCAACGGCCGCCCGCTCAGCACCATCGAAGGCGATAATGTTCACTACGGCGAGTATACATCCTTTTCTTTTGAGCTAAACCCCGAGCACCTACGGCCCGTCAACCGCCTGACGGTGCGCATTGCCGATACGATGGAGGGCGATGCGCCGCGCGGCAAGCAGGAGTCGCACGTGTATAAGCGCGGCGGCATTTGGTACCAGACCTACACGGGCGCCGTGCGCAGCGTGTGGCTTGAAGTGGTGGAGCGCAACCGCCTCCGCTCCCGCGTGGGGGTGGGCAGCAGCGTGGAAGACCAGCTCGTGCGCTTCACCTTTACTACCCGCATCCACGACCCCGGCCACTACACCCTGCGCGTGAAAGTGTACGAGCGTAACGGACTCAATGCACCCTTGCTGGCCACTTCCGACTTTCCCTTGCGGCTAGAAACAGGCGAGAAACGGCAGCGCGTGGTGGTGCCCCTACCAGATGCGCAGGCATGGTCGCCGGAATCGCCCAAACTATATCGGCTGGTAGCCCAGCTAATAGATTCCGACGGCTACGAAGCTCAGATAGAATCACACTTTGGCCTGCGCCACATTGAAGCCCGCGGCAAGCGCATCTACCTGAACAGGGAACCAATTTATCTCGATGGCATTCTGTACCAGCCCGGTACGGCCACCTACGAGGAAACCCAACGGCACATGCACGCCATGAAGGAGTTGGGGTGCAACCTAGTGCGGGTGCATATCGCCGGCGTAGACCCGCGCATTTACAACCTGGCCGATGAGTTGGGTCTGCTGCTGTGGGTGGAAGTACCCAGCCCACACATCTCCACTCCGCGCAGCCGCGAAAACCACCGAGCCGAGCTCTTGCGCATGCTGGCCTTGATGGAAACTCACCCTTCGGTGATTATCTGGAGCTTGTACAACGAAGATTGGGGCGCGCAAGACATTGCCACCAACCCCGATACCCGGCGCTATATCGTTGACACTTACCACTACATGCACACGGAGTATCCGCACTTCTTAGTGATAGACAACGACGGCTGGCACCACATTTCCTACGAAGGGCGCTTGAAGTCCGATATGCTCACGGCCCACTTATACACGCCGGAGCTGGACCAATGGCGCTCCATGCTGGATCGGCTGGTGGAGGGTGAGCTGATTGGGGTGGCGGCGCACCCGCTCGTGGTCGGCGACCCATTCTTCTACCGTGGCCAAGTGCCGTTGTTGGTCAGTGAATGGGGCGGCTTTGGCTTTTCTGATTACGGGGGACCGGAAGACTCCGCCGCCCGCACCGAGCGCATTCGCGCCTTCAAGCAGGAGTTGCGCAAGCGCCCTATTGCTGGCGACGTGTACACCCAGGCCACCAACATCGAAGACGAACGCAATGGCTTGATCGACCCACACACGGGCGAGCTATCGGTCCCAGCCGACCTGCTGAACTCGCGCAATGACAACCCTTACGCGCAGCCCGCGCCGGATACACGCCTGCTCGATGAAAATCCACCCACGATAGATACGCCCCGCAGCGGCGTCTGACCGAGTCTGCGTTCTAACGCTTCATGCGCAGCGTAGCGGCCGTTTTTTTCAAGGCCGGCATCAGGTCGGGCTCCGACGCCGGAGTTTTGACCGGTGCTTTCGCCGGCACTGACTTGGCTCCTTTGGCCACGGGCGGTGCCGGCGTTGAAGCCTTGGGCAGGGGCGGAAACGTGAGGCCGTCAAAAAGCAAGGTGGCTTCGTCATCGGTTCGGATGATCTGGTACCACGCATTACGGCGTCCTTGTAGCGTACTCGTGGCGCTGACTTCGTACGAAAAGGCATTGGCGACTTGCAGTTGACGTTCCTCCGTCTTCAGCACAGCACCGGGGGTGGTTCGGTCTTGGGCAATCAGTAACAGCCGTTGGCGCATGTCGGGAAAAGGCGTGGGCCGCAACACCTGCACTGTAAACCGGGTAGCCAGCGGATCGAGCGTGGCCGACGCCTGGTTCGCCAGGCCGAAGGTGTAGCGTTTGCCGTCGTCGCTGACTTCGTGCAGCTTAAAGGGTGTGCCGCTCAGGTCGATAAAGAACGGCGCCAGCTCCAGGGGCGGCACCTTGCCGCGGGCATCGTACCAGCCGGTGAGCAGCATCTGACGCAGTTCAGCCTCAGATTGGGTATCGTTGTCCTGATACAGGCCAAACACGAGTGTGATAAAGGCCGAGTCACCAAAGGCCAGCACCATAAGGCTCTTGCCGGGCTCAATGCTTTCCCCCTCGCCGTACACGGCCGGGTAAGCGTTGAACATCAGCTCTTTCTGTACTTCTACCCGGGCACCTTTTTCGGCCAGGTACTGACGCACAATCAGGCTGCGCACTTTCATAAAATTGGCTTCCGGCACGCGCATCACTTCCAGCAATGCTCCGTTGGCCTTTACCAAGCCGTTGAGCGACTCTTCGGCCACGTAATCGGCGTGTTTGCGCACGTAGAACGTGGAACCCGGTACGCGCACGTGCCGAGCCGTGATGGAGGTTTTGATGGAATCAGGAAGCACCAAGCCAGCGGGTATTTCCTGCGCCGCTGCCGGCACACCCAAAACCAGCACCAACAAGCTCGTTAGTAGCCCAAAGAGGAAATCATTGCTGTTCATTGCCGCAGCAGCGGCGCGGACGAGCCTAATGCATTCGGTCATCCCGTACTGGTAAGTTGGTGACTATGTCGCCTTCAATTTTGAGCAGTTCCTGCAGGCGGGCGTCTACTTCCTGCGCATCGCAGTATTCCTTGGCCAGATCCACGTAGGCCACGAAATGCCCAGCTTCGGACACCATAAGCTCGTAGTAGAATTTGCTTAGCTCAGCGTCGGGAATGTGCTTCCAGAGCAGCTTAAACCGCTCGCAGGAGCGCGCCTCAATAAGCGCCGACACCAACAGCTGATCCATGAGCTGCCGCTCACGGGAACCACCGCGGCGCACGTGCTTCATCAGTTCCACCACGTACTCGTCGCGGCGCGGGCGGCCCAGCGGCAGGTTGCGCTTGCGCAGCTCCTGCAGCACCCGCTCGAAATGGCTCCACTCCTCGGCTACCAGTTCGGTTAGCTCGTCTACGAGCCGGTTTTTTTCGGGGTAGCTCACAATTAGCGAAATGCCCGTAGAGGCAGCTTTCTGCTCACAGTAAGCGTGGTCGACGAGGATGTCGCCAATATTTTTAGCTGCAATATCTACCCAGCGGGGGTCGGTATTGAGCTTGAGTTTAAGGATGGTTTTTTCGCGTTTCTGGGCTTCTTCAGCCGAGGGCAGAGCGAAGGAATGATCGGTCATGCGGCAAGAAAACGTAATCAAGTAATTGTTAAGACAAACTCAACTATCAAGCATCAAGCTAGTAGCTTACGCATTCATTTTTAGTCGAAGAAGTCCCACTTAAGGCCCACCTGAAAGCTACGCGGCGTGCCCGTGAAGTAAGGCGAAGCGAAGTGACCGTCACGGCCCAGTCCTTGGTTGACGTAAGCCATTTTGAGGAACACCGAAACGGTTTTGATGTCCGCCGTTACAAACACATCCACTATCGGAAAGCTGCGCGAGGTGAATTCGTTCTGCACGAAAAACTGCTGCGTGCTGGGCGAGAAACCGTAGGGCTGGAAGCGCGAGCGGAAAAAGGTCTCGACGCCTACCTGGCTGAACAAGGCCTTTTTAAACAGAAAGCCTTCGAAGTATAAGCGGGAGTTGGCCACGATGGGCGGAATACGCAGCCCTGGCCCGTCGCCGCCCTGGGTAAAGGTGGCCTCGTTGTCGGCCCGAAAAACGCCGTAGCGGAACTGGTGCCGTACCATACCGATGAGCAACTGCTTGTTGGCATCGTCGCCGCGGAGCTGTTGCGGCTCGGCGCGCTCGTTGTAGAACACGAGCTGGTTGATGTTTACTACCGTGGCCGACGCCAAAAAGCGCTGCTGCAGGCGGGCCCCGGACCTGCCCAGCGTTTGGTCCAGCGCCACCCGCAGCTGGTTGACCGTGGTGTTATTGAAGGCACTCGTGTTGTCCCAGTGGTAATGGTTGCCGGTGAAGCGCTGCTGGGTAAGGGTGGGTTCGTAAGAGGCATACAGTAGCTCGCCGGTAAGCGGGCCGAAGCGAACGGAACCGCGCAGCCAAGCCTCGTCGAAGAACTTATACTCGCCGGCAACCTGTACCCCAAATAGTTTGCGCCAGCGGAACGCCACATCGCCACCGGCAAAAAACTGCTGACGGTTCAAATCAAATTCGTGGGGAAGCCCTTCCCGAGCGCGCCCTGAACGAGACTGCAGCCATGCACCACGGTAGCGACCATACACGCGGTACTCCAGAAAATCGGTTCGCCCGAGCAAGCCGAAAGTGTTTTCTATCTGCCGGTATACCGCGCTATCGTTGGTACGGGCCGAGTCCAGCCGCGCACGCGGATAAAACTGCAGGCGGTTGTTAAGAAACCGCAGCTGAGCATCGGTGTATTTGTTTTCCTGCTGACGCAAATCCAGCACCTGAAAGGCCGTAAGGCCGCGTCCCAGGAGTTGGTACGTTTGGGCCAAGTGGAAGCTGTTGCGCTTTTCTGCGTTGATGGCCTGCGTGAGCTGCACCTGTTCAGCCCGGTAGTCAAACAGTTGACTCAGCAAGCTGTCGTTGGGCCCGGGCAGGATTCCTCCCTGCTCGGCTACACTGTGCCGGGCGGTATAAAAGTTTGTCAGTAGGTAGTATCGGTCGTTTTTGGACTGATAGCGCCCGAAAATGAGCACACCGGAGTGCGCTACTTGCTGCTCCCGCGGATTTCGGGCCGCTAGTTGCTTGTTGGCCCCAAACCGCTCGTACGCCACGCCTACGTTGAACAGCTTCTTAATGCTGCGGCTGTACCCTCCTTCGAAAACCTGCTCCCCTTGCCCGCCCTGTACAAAGCGGAAGAAGGTGTACGGCGAGCGGGTGTCGTAATACGGAATGTTAGCTGGGTCGCGGAAGTACCGGTCAAACGCGTTACGGCCGAAGCGGGCCCCAATGCGCGTGTTGGTTTCCCATAACAGCCGACGCGAAGCAGTGCCTACGTTACCCAAGTCTTGTTGGAAGGTACTGTCGTAGTACCAATTGCGCGTGTTCTGAATGCCCGTTAAGGTGGTATCCAAAAAAGTGCCTTCGGTCAGATTGCGCAGCACCTTGGCCTCACGAACTACCAGCGTAGTTTTGGGACCATAAATAGCTTTGGTAGAGTCATCCACTACTTGGCCACGGCTCAGCAAAGGCAGCACGACCAGCAGGCAGAGCAGCAGAAAGCGGCTAGGCCGCAGCAAAAAGCAGAAAGCAGAAACGTCAGGCAACGGCACGGGGCGTAAGCTGGGGCGGCGCGAGCAAGGCTTGGAGGCGCTCAGCGCCATCGGCCAGGAAGCTCACACGAATGGGAACGTAGAATAACGGCAAAGTTGCCACGCTGGTACGTAGCGCCCGCTCGCGCAGGCGGGCCGCGTCTTTTTCAGTGGTAATAACGATTGCGCCTAGCGGCAGACCAGCCGCTACGGCGGCCAACTCACTCGGCGTAAATGCGTGATGATCCGCAAAGTTATGATGCTGCACCACGCGCCAGCCGCGCCGTCGCAGCTCTGCCAGCAGCGGTTCGGGTTGAGCAATTCCCGTTACCACAACTACTTCTTGGCCAGCCGTTGCCGGTACCGAGGTTACCAAGTCAGGCAGCACCGGTACTGGCTCGCCATAACGATAGGTAGAGAACAGCACGGGCACGCCGGGCCGCAGATAACGGCGCAACTGCCCGATGGCGGCTTCCTGTTCATAATCAGGCCAATCCGGCGGGCATTTGCTCACAATAACAACATCAGCGCGCCGTGCGCCGCCACGGCTTTCGCGCAGGCGGCCAGCCGGCAGTACATAATCTTCCCAAAACGGTCGCGCTTGTTCGGTGAGCAGAATGTTCAGCGTGGGCTGCACGCGACGGTGTTGAAAAGCGTCATCCAGCACCACTGCCGTAACAGCTGGCACCAGCTGGCTCAGCTGAGCGAGACCATGGCGGCGGTCCTCGTCCACGGCCACCGGCACTTGCTGCTCAAAACCATGAAAGTGCTGCCAGGGCTCGTCACCGATGCTGGCAGCCGTATCAGCAGTGGTGGCGAGGCGGAAGCCGCTGGTGCTACGGCCGTAACCGCGGCTCAGGATGGCCGGCTTATGGCCAGCTTCGCGAAGGTACTGCACCAGCCAAGCCACGTGCGGCGTTTTGCCGGTGCCACCCACCCGCAGGTTGCCCACGTTGATCAGCGGAACTGCAGCCCCGGTGCTCTCCCAGCGGCCCGAATCGTACAGCCAATTGCGCACGGCCGCCACGCTGGCGTACAACCAGCTCAGCGGCAAAAGCAAAAAGGTCAGCAAACGGGCCATGAAACGGAGGATACTTTGTCGGCAGCAAAAGCGACGGGCCGCAAAAATACGCGAAATGCCCACGGCCCGGCCGCTTCCACCTTGGCTACGTATGGAATTTGCACATGAGCCCTCCCAATACCTTCGCCGACCGCCTGCTGCCCTTCCTCACCGGCTTCCCCGCCTCGCCACCGCTGCCCGATAGCGTCGAGGCCGTAAATCCGTACTGCCAAAGCCCGGCGCAGGAGCTGCTAACCCGTTTTGCGCAGCGCTTTTACGCTGACAACCAGTCACGCGTGGCATTGCTGGGCATCAACCCTGGGCGGTTCGGCGGCGGCACTACCGGCGTGGCTTTTACCGATCCAGCCGCGCTGCAGACGCACTGCGGCATTGCGCACGAGTTGTCGAGCCGTGGAGAGGTCTCCAGCCAATTCGTGTACAAGGTGGTCGATAATTTGGGCGGTGCAGCCTCATTTTACCAACACTTTTATCTCGGCTCGCTTTATCCGTTGGTGTTGACGCGCAGCGGACTAAACTACAATTACTACGATGCCCCGGCCTTGACGCAGGCCCTCTGGCCTCATATCCGGCAGGCTGTAGAGCATCAGGTAGCCTTGGGGCTACGCCGCGACGTGGTGGTAAGCCTTGGCCGCCGCAACGGCGACTATTTAAATTTGCTTAATAAAGAGCTGAACTTGTTTGAGCGCATTATCATTTTGGACCACCCTCGCTACCTCATGCAGTACAAGCGTCGGGAGGTACCGGAGTATGCGGCTCGGTATGCCCAAGTGCTCGGGGAGCTGATTTAAGGTGGCTCACGTTGGCTTAGCCCGTTGAAGGCACAGAGCGCAGCGCCTTCCGTGCAACCTTCTGCGGCTTCTGCGAGCTAAAAACCGTCCGAACCCTACCTTCGCCACATGTCCGTCACCGTTCAAGACCTTACCCGCGCCCTTGAGGCTTGGGCACCGCTGCCCTACCAGGAAAGTTATGACAACGCCGGCCTGCAGTGCGGCGACCCACAAATGCCCGTCAAAGGCGTGCTGATTGCCCTGGACTGCACCCCGAGCATTATCGACGAGGCTGTGCGCCGTGGCTGCAATGTGATAGTGGTGCATCACCCCGTCATATTTCAGCCACTGAAGCGCCTCACAGGCTCCAACGAAGTGGAGCGCACTATTATGCGGGCCCTGCGTCTGGACGTAGCCGTGTACGCTGCGCACACCAACCTCGACAACGTTCGGCACGGCGTCAGCCACAAGCTGTGCCAGAAGTTGGGCCTGAACAATACTCGCGTGCTCGACCCCAAAAGTGGTTTGCTTGGCAAGCTGGCCGTATTCACACCGCCCGAATACGCAGAGGCCGTCAAACGCGCCATGTACGACGCCGGGGCCGGCCATATTGGGCAGTACCGCGATTGTAGCTTCCAGGTGGCTGGCCAGGGCACCTTCACGCCCGGCGCCGACGCCAACCCCTTCGCCGGCGAACCGGGTAAACACGAAACGGCCGCCGAGCTGCGCGTGGAGGTGCTGTTGCCCCTGCACCGGCAGCACCAAATAATTCAAGCTATGCGCCGGGCGCACCCATACGAAGAAGTAGCTTACGACCTTGTCAAGCTCGAAAACCAGCACCAGGACGTGGGCTCGGGCATGATTGGCGAGTTGCCAGAGCCACTGCCCGCTAAAGAGTTTCTGCGCCTGCTGCGCGAACGGCTGCAGGTGCCGGTGGTAAAGCACACCGAATTCCAAACCGAAATTCACAAAGTAGCTGTTTGCGGTGGGGCTGGCTCCTTTCTGACGAAGAAAGCCGTGGCCGCTGGTGCCGATGCTTACGTCACCGGCGACATCAAATACCACGAATTTTTCGCTCCCGAAGGCCGCCTTTTGCTCTGCGACGTGGGTCACTACGAAAGCGAACAATATACAAGTGAGTTGTTCCGGGAATTGCTTACCGAGAAATTTGCGCGTACTTTTGCGGTCTTGTTAGCAGAGACCCCCACGAACCCTGTTCGCTATGATTTCTAACTCCGCTTCGGACATCACCGTAGCCAGTAAGCTGGAAGCCCTTCTCAACCTGCAGCGCATCGATTCGCAACTCGATGAAATCCGGCGCGTACGCGGCGACTTGCCCGAAGAAGTTCGCGACCTGGAAGATGAAATTGCCGGGTACGAGGTGCGCGTGGCGAAATTCGACGAAGAAGTTGCCGCTCTTAACGAGCAGATCAAAGCCCGCAAGCAAGCCGCCAAGGATGCTGAAGCGCTGATCCGCCGCTACGAAGACCAGCAGCAGAACGTTCGCAACAACCGCGAGTACGAGGCCATCGGCAAGGAAATGGAGCTGCAAAAGCTCGAAATCCAGATTTCGGAGAAGAAAATCCGCGAGGCCCAGTACCAGATCGACCAGAAAAACCAGGAGATCAGCGGCACCAAGCAGCGCCTCGACGAGCGTCGCAAGGACCTCATCAACAAGCAGGCTGAGCTGCAGGTAATTGTGGGTGAGAGCGAGGCCGATGAGCAGAAGCTCATGACCGAGCGCGACACCGCCGCCCAGCCCGTAGAGGATCGACTGCTGTCGGCTTACACCCGCATCCGCGGCAATGCCCGCAACGGCCTCGCCGTGGTAATGGTGAAGCGCGACGCCTGCGGCGGCTGCTTCAACACGGTGCCTCCACAGCGCCAGGCCGACATCATCGCTCACAAGAAAATCATCGTGTGTGAGCACTGCGGCCGTATCTTAGCCGACGTAGAAAGCCGGGCTTAACCGCTTCAATTTGATTTCAGGAAAAGGAACGGCCTTAGTGTCGTTCCTTTTTTGTTATTATGCCCATGTGGATTGTTGCCGAGTTGCGCTGTGGGGTGAGTATGGTTGCGCTGATCGTGGCTATGCTGCTGGTACCTGCCATGCTGGGCACCAGTGCTACTTCGGCTACGCACCGCGCTGTTTCGCAGGAAGATCCAGGCAGTCAGCTTCCTGGCGAAGCCGCCAACAGCCCCGATCAGCTTTCCGCCGCTGCCCGCCGGGCTTACGCTGAACTCACCAAACTGCGCACGGCGTCGGCCCGCGCCATTATTGCGCCGGAGCTGCGCGCCCAGCCGCGAAGTGCCGGCGCATTGCTGGTCGACGAAGGCATTGCCTTTACGGAACTCATTGTCAGCCAGGACCCGGCCCGTTACGATGGCCTGATAGCTACGCAAGACCGCTACCTTAAAACCCTGGGAGAGCTACCCCGCTCGGCCCTGCGTGATTATGCCCTGGCCGAAGTGCGGCTGCACCAAGCAGCCTCTCAGGTGATGTTTGACCACGAGTTCCAAGGCGCTTGGAGCCTGCGGCAAGCGTACCTGCAGGTACAACAGAACGCCAAACGCTGGCCGGCTTATTTGCCTACCCAAAAAACGTTGGGGTTGTGTCAGTTTCTGATTGGCTCGGTACCGGAAGGCTACCGGTGGTTTCTCAACCTGCTCGGCTTGCCTGGTAATACCAATACCGGTCTGCAGCACCTGCGCGCGGCCGCGCTCCGCCCCCACGACTTCCAGCTGGAGTCGCAGATTCTGCTGGCTCTCATTCGTCAGACCTACTACAGCGCCAGTGGGGAAGCCGTAGCCCTCTCCGACCGCCTGCTGCGCGAACAGCCCGACAACCTGCTTTTCAGCTACTTGGCCATGTCGATTCATAAAAAGCAGCACCACGCCGATAAAGCACTGGCAGCTTACCGCGCCCGCCCCACCGGTACGGCTTACCTGCCGGCGCCTTACCTCCATCACATGGCGGCCGATCTGTTGCTGTATCAAGGTCAATATGCCGCTTCCGTCAAGACCAATCAGCAGTTTATCAGCGAATACCGCGGCGTGCACTACCGAAAAGACGCGTGGTTTAAAATGTACCTTGCCCACTGGCTTAATGGTGACCAAGCCGCCGCTGAGCGTTGCCGGCAGCAGATAAACGCTGGTGGTCAGACAGTGGTTGAGGAAGATAGGTATGCCCAGCGTTTCGTCGACGACAAGACGCCGCTCAACCGCTACCTCACTCAGGCCCGCCTGCAGCTTGATGGCGGCTATTACCGCCAGGCCCTGACTACGCTTACTTATTTCCGTGCCAGCAGCAATACGCCGCTACGCGACCAGCTGGAAGAGCCTTACCGCCGGGCCCGCGCCTATCACGGTCTCGGGCAGATCGATTCAGCCCGGCTGTTTTACGCCCGTACTATCGCGCTCAGCGGCTCGGCGCCTTACTACTTTGCCCCGCAATCGGCACTGCAGCTTGGGTACTTTTACCAAGAAACCGGGCAACTCGCACAGGCCAAAGCGTATTTTCAAAAAGCCTTGAGCTACAGCAAACACGAATACAAAACCAGCACCGACGCTAAAGCAAAAGTGGCACTGGCCAGCTTAAAATAATGCCCACGCCTGCCTTTTCCCCAGCCCAGGCTTTGCGCTGGGCAGCCCAGTTTCCGTATTGTGCCTATTTCGTGCCCACCGCTGATACCGCCTGCGCGGGCGGCGCTTTTGAGCACGTGCTGGCCGTGAGCACGCAATCTACTGCTGGACCTGCATCCTTGGCAGAGCTGGATACCTGGCTGCAGCAGCAAGTTGCCGACGCCCCGCGTTGCGGCTTACTGACCTACGACCTCAAGAACGAGGTCGAGCCGCTGCTCCACAGCCGCCACCCAGATGGACTACAGTGGCCACTGCTGCACTTTTTTCTGCCTGACAAGTGGCTGCGCTGGCGTCCCGATGGAACTACAGAAACGCACGGCCTGACCGCAGCCGATTATGCGGCTATCGAGCTGCCCTTGCCTGGCCCGTCGCGGCTTGCCCCGCTACCGCCGCTGCGGCCCCGTCTACCCAAGGCCGATTATTTAAAGGCCGTAGAGTTCGTTCGGGAGGACATCCTTAATGGCGAAGTATACGAGCTCAACCTCTGTCAGGAATTCTACGCCGAGGGTGTTGACATTGACCCGGTCAATTTGCTTGATCGACTGCTAACAGCCTCGCCTACACCCTTCGCCGGCTTTTACAAGTGGCAAGACCGCTACCTACTTTGCGCCTCACCCGAACGGTTTATCCGCCGCGAAGGCGACCAGCTGCTCTCTCAGCCGATAAAAGGCACCATCCGGCGCGGTACTACCGCTGCCGATGATGAAGCCCGCCGTCAGCAACTACTACACGACGAGAAGGAACGCGCCGAAAACCTGATGATTGTGGACCTAGTGCGCAATGACCTCGCTCGCGTGAGCCAGCCAGGCACAGTTCGCGTGCCTGAATTGTTTGGCTTATACCCGTTTCGGCACGTTTGGCAAATGATTTCGACGGTGCAAAGTCAGCTGCAGCTTGGCACCTCGCTGGCCGACGTGTTGCGCGCCACTTTTCCCATGGGCTCCATGACTGGTGCCCCCAAGGTGCGCGCCATGCAATTGATCGAGCAGTACGAGCGGACCCGTCGCGGCTTGTACAGCGGCTCTATCGGCTACCTCTGGCCCTCCGGTGACTTTGATTTCAACGTCGTTATTCGCTCGCTACAGTACCGCGCCAGCACTGGTTACCTGAGTTTTCAGGTCGGCTCGGCCATTACCTACGACTCCGACCCGGAACGCGAATACGATGAGTGCCTGTTGAAAGCCAAAGCGTTGCTGGAAGTGCTGGAAACCGGAGTTGTTGAATGATTATACGCCTACACGGTTGATTTTACAAAACGATCAGCCACCTAAGCGTTTAGCCCTTCATCCCTTTGAAAGCTCTGCCAAACTGTCATTTCTCATTGGCAAGCCGTACCTTTGCCTTCCTTCTGTTGAAACTTCGAGGCCATGTCTCAACCCATCATTACGCTTGATTTCCTAGATAAGGCCGCCGCTCCTAGCACCGCTGAGCAGCTTCCCGCCGATGTGCGCGTGACCGAACCGACCCATACGGGTCGGCAGCGTCGGCTTTACATCGAGAGCTACGGCTGCCAGATGAACTTCTCCGATTCTGAAATCGTATCTAGCATCCTTTACGACGAGGGTTTTGATACGACCAATGAGTTGGCCGAAGCGGATTTGGTACTGCTCAACACCTGCTCCATCCGGGAGAAGGCCGAAATCACGGTGCGTCAGCGCCTTAAGGAGATTAACGCGCACAAGCGCAAGCGTCCAGGTCTGCTAGTGGGAGTGCTGGGCTGCATGGCCGAGCGCCTGAAAAGCAAGTTTCTGGAGGAAGAGCAAATTGTGGACCTCGTAGTAGGCCCCGATGCGTACCGCGACCTGCCCCGTCTGATCAAAGAGGTAGATACCGGCCAACGCTCCGTGAACGTGCTGCTGAGTCGCGAGGAAACCTACGCCGATATCACGCCGGTGCGCTTGAACTCCAATGGGGTCTCAGCCTTCATCAGCATCATGCGCGGCTGCGACAATATGTGCTCCTTCTGCGTGGTGCCTTTCACCCGCGGGCGCGAACGGAGCCGAGATGCGCATAGTATCGTGCGCGAAGCAGAAGACCTCTTCAACAAAGGCTTTAAGGAAGTCACGCTACTGGGCCAGAACGTAGACAGTTATAAGTGGCAGTCCGAGGATGGAGTGGAGTTCGTAAACTTCGCCCAACTGCTGGAGCGCGTAGCCCTGGTAAGCCCCGAATTGCGCATCCGTTTCTCTACTTCGCACCCCAAGGACATCACCGATGAGGTGCTGCACACCATGGCCAAGTACGACAACGTGTGCAACTACATTCACTTACCGGCGCAAAGCGGAAACTCGCGCGTGCTCCAGTTGATGAACCGCACCTACGACCGGGAGTGGTATCTCGACCGCGTAGCTGCCATCCGGCGCATCTTGGGCGAAGACTGCGGCATTTCCACCGACATAATTGCCGGATTCTGCACCGAAACCGAAGAGGAGCACCAGGAGACCCTGAGTTTGATGGACCATGTGAAGTACGACATGGCCTATATGTTCTTCTACTCAGAACGCCCCGGCACACTGGCCGCCCGCAAGCTGGCAGACGATATTCCGCTGGACGTAAAAAAGCGTCGGTTGGCCGAAATCATTGAGCGTCAGCAGCAGCACAGCCTGATCCGCAGCCAGATGGGCGTCGGCAAAGTGCACCGTGTGTTGGTGGAGAACGTGTCGAAACGCAGCACCGAGCACCTGAGCGGCCGCAACGACCAGAACAAGGTTGTCATCTTCCCGCGCAAGCACTACCAAAAAGGTGATTACGTGAATGTATTCGTGACCGAATGCACTAGTACTACTCTGCTGGGCGAATCAGTAGAGTAGTAATTACGCTCCTGTCATCCTTGCAGAGGCCAAGAGCCCGGATGCGTTGAATTGTTGAAGTTTGATACTCAACGCCCAACGTATTTAATCTCTTTGGTCTCCGCCCCAGGATGACAGTTGTTTTTGGCGCGGCATAAAATATTTGTTGCCGCTTTTCGTCTACTCTACGAAAACCACCCCCGCACTTGACCCCTTCCGAAATACAAAGCATTAAGCAGCGCTTTGGCATCATTGGCAATGCCCCGACGCTGAATCACGCCATTCAAGTGGCGGCTCAGGTGGCCCCTACCGACATGACCGTGCTTATCACGGGTGAAAGCGGCTCGGGCAAGGAATCATTTTCGAAGATCATTCATGCCCTGTCGCCACGCAAACACGGGCAGTTTATCGCTGTGAACTGCGGTGCTATTCCCGAAGGAACCATTGATTCTGAGCTGTTTGGCCACGAGAAAGGCTCTTTCACGGGTGCGACGGAAGCTCGAAAAGGCTACTTTGAGGTAACCAACGGCGGCACCATTTTCCTCGACGAAATCGGGGAAATGCCACTGGGTACGCAGGCTCGCCTGCTGCGCGTGCTCGAAAACGGCGAGTTCATCCGCGTTGGCTCCTCGAAGGTGCAGAAAACCGACGTGCGCGTGGTAGCCGCTACCAACGTGAACTTGCTCAACGCCGTGGGCGAAGGTCGGTTTCGCGAAGACCTGTACTACCGCCTCAACACCGTACCCATCACGGTACCGCCCTTGCGCGAACGGGGCGACGATATTTACCTGCTGTTCCGCAAGTTTGCCACCGACTTTGCGGAGCGCTACCGCGTGAAGCCCATCACACTTTCGTTTGAGGCTGTGCAGGAGCTGCAGCGCTTTCGCTTTCCCGGCAACATTCGTCAGCTCAAGAACATAGCCGAACAAATCTCGGTGCTAGAAACTGACCGCGAAGTAGATGTGCGCCGCCTGCGCCAGTACTTGCCGCAGGATCAGAGTTCTAACCTGCCGATGCTGCTGGGCGCCACCGCCGATGGTACCGCGCCCCAAGGCGTGTCGGAGCGTGACCTGCTGTACAAGGTGCTCTTTGACATGCGCCGCGACATGACCGATCTGAAGCGACTGGTGCTGGAAATTGCCGCTGGTTCGGCCCGCGGCGACGGCAGTCAAGCGCAGGAACTAGTTCGGCAGAACAGCCACCTTTTCAGCAGCTTGAGCGTCGCACCTTATGAAGGAGGCGGCCGTCTGGCCCGTCCGACCGAGCCCGCCGATTCATTTATCATCGACACCCAAGCCTCTGCCGACTACGACGAAGAGGAAGACGAAGTGCAGCGTGTAGAGGACATTACGCACGAAACCGAGGAAGAAAGCCTCTCGCTGGAAGCCAAGGAAAAGGAGATGATCATCAAAGCGTTGAAAAAGCACCACAACAAGCGTAAGTACGCGGCTCAGGACCTGGGCATCTCGGAACGCACGCTGTACCGCAAACTCAAGCAGTATGATTTGGAATAAGTTAACCAGCGCCCAGAGCTTAGGGTTGTGGCTGGCACTCCTGCTGAGCATGCTGCCGCTGGCGGGCTGCGGCATCTATTCCTTTACCGGCACGACCATCGACCCGGCCGTTTACAAGACGATTTCGGTGGCGCAGTTTCAGAACAATGCGGCCAATGGGCCTTCATTTCTGTCGCAGCGCTTTACGGAGGACATCAAGGATTACTTCCAGCGCAACACCACATTAAAAGTGGTACAGCGCGACGGAGACCTGCAATTTGAAGGGCAGATCATTGCTTACGATTTCGCTCCCGCCGCTATTCAAAGCCAGGATGGGCGTGACCAAGCTGGTATCAACCGCCTGACCATTCAGATTCGGGTCCGATTCACCAATACCAAGGACCCCAAGCAGGACTTTGAGCAGACCTTTCAGAGCAACGCCGACTTTGCGGCTACCGAGAATGTAGCCAGCATCGTCAATGACCCGGTAGCCAACCGCCGCATTACCGACCGCATTATCACCGACGTGTTCAACAAGTCGGTAGCGAACTGGTAAGAATGGGCCAAGGCTGTGGTTAAATGGCTAAATTGCTGTATTGTTGCGACCCCGCAACGGGTTTGTTTTCTGATTATTTAAGCCACTGATCTTCGATAACTTTGGTTCTCAGTCAGTTCGCTTCCCACTCCTGTTTTTTCGCCGATGACCCGCGCTTCGCTGCTTAATATCCTGGACCACGTGACCGGCATTTCGGAGGCCGAAGTCCGGGAATTGGAGCAGCTCGCGGCGGCATTCCCCTACTGTCAAACGGCGCACTTGCTGCTCGCCAAAGCAGCACACGACCGCGGCAGCATGCTCGCCAGCCAGCGCCTGCGCCGCGCCGCCACCTACGCTGCTGACCGCGAATTACTGCGCCGCCTGATCGAAATGCCCGTGCCGGTTGCCGCCTCGGCAATTACTTTTGAGGCCGGCACTGCGGTGCCATCGGCGCTAGCCTTTCCCCAGGAAGAGCCTGTAGCTCCTGCGGCGGGTTCTGATTTCCTTACAGACCCAGCGGAGGTTATCGAGCCCGCTCCGCTTGATAATTCAACCGTTGATGCGGCTGAATCTGTTATCGGCGATACCCAATCAGAAGCCGATGTGGCCGCAGCAGAGCAGCCCGAGCCCAACCACGAGGCGCCCACGGCACCTGCCGATGAGCCGTTGGTTTCGGAACTGCCCGACGAGCTAGCGGAAGATGCAGCTTCCTCTTCAGAGACTGACCCGGCCTTCGCAGACCATCCGACGATAGAGGAAGCCCCGGTAGGCACTTATGCTGAGGAATCAGCAGTGGACGACGCGTTTCCCGATGAAGCTGACATTGAATCAGATAATGGCGAAGCATTCCGCTCCACAACGCATATTCCGTCGGAGGAAGAAAGTGAGCTTGCCGAAACAGCTGCAGAGGCTCCGACTTCGGAAGTATCGGAAGTAGACGTAGTTACAGCAGAGCAAGCGGACAACGATGCAGTTGGAGAGCTACTGCCAGAGACAGTAGAAGCCGATACAGCAACTGGCACTGCTCCGCAGGCAGAGTTGGTATCGGAGCCCATCGCCGCCGAAGAACCGGTTGCTCCCGTTGCGCTGGTCGCAGCAGAAGAAGTTGCTTATGCTGCGGAGGAACTGCCGGCCGTCGCTCCGCCCATCCGTCCGCCGGTAGAAGCTGGTAGCTCCCGTTTCGAGTTTGGCTTGGCCGAAGCCCGGATTCCTTCTCCAGTATACCAGCTACCGGGCCTCAATGATGATCAAGCCGAAAATGCGTTGGACTCTATTCCGCCATTTCAAGCCGACGAACACCTGGCTTACGCACTATCGGCAGGCAGCCGCTTGGGCTATTGCCTGACCCAGCGCGAAGCACCACTGACGCACAACTTGCCCGTAGCCAGTTTGTGGCATCCGGATGCCGTAATGCTGCGCCATATCGTCGACCACAAACCGGCAACGCCTCCCCCGCCCACCTCTATCGCCCTGATCGACAAGTTTCTGCGGGCCCAGCCCCGGATCAAAAATGCGGCGTCACGGGCTGTAGCGCCTGAAGCTCCACAGACCGATTTGTCGGTGCGCAGCACCAGCGCACCACCTAGTCTGGCCTCCGAAAGTCTTGCCAAAATCATGGTAAAACAGGGCAAAAAGGCTCGGGCAATTGAAATTTACGAGCAGCTAATGCAGCGCCAACCGGAAAAAAAGGCGTATTTTGCCGCTCAAATTGACTTACTGAACCAACAGACGGAGTAGATGTACACCGCTATTATTGTCCTTGCCCTCTTCGTATGCCTCCTGCTAGCCCTTGTGGTGCTGGCTCAAAACTCGAAGGGCGGCGGATTGGCCGGCGGCTTCTCGGCCGGCGGTACCGCTCAGCTCATGGGCGTAAAACGCACCGGCGACCTACTGGAGCGCCTGACCTGGGGCTTTGCTATTGCCTTGATCGTGTTGTCGCTCGGCTCGCACGTAGTGCTGAGCGGTGAAAGCGCCGGTCCGATGCGCAGCGTAAACCAGCAAAAAGCTTTGGAGACGCGTTTGCCCGCCGCGCCCATCACTACGCCAGGTGCACCCGCTCCTGGTGGAGCCGGCACTGCGGCACCCGCTACGGCTCCAGCCCAGCAAACGCCCGCCCCAGCAGCTCCTGCTCAGCAGCCCGCTCCGGCCCAGGGCCAGTAATAATCCTGTTCGGAACGGCCTTACCACCGGCGGCTTTTCGCACTAGCGAAAAGCCGCCGGTGGCTTTTTCGAGGGTTTAGTTTTCTATACTTGCGGCCACTGAGTCTGCCATCACTCTGCCAACTCTGTCAGGGAGCGGTGCCATTTATCCGGCAAAAAGTTCCTAGAGGCGTTCATTCTGTCAGTTTTTGGCACTCTTGCCTAGGCTGGCACAAGAAGTGCCCACGGGCTGCCGACTCTTCTTAAGTCGCTTTTCCTTTTTTGTCATCATACCGTTCAAACCCAAACCAGCAGATGGCTATTAGCATCAAACCGCTGGCCGACCGCGTGATTATCGCACCGGCCGCTGCCGAAGAAAAAACCAAATCTGGCATCATCATCCCCGACACGGCCAAAGAGAAGCCGCAGCGTGGTGAAGTGGTAGCCGTAGGCGCTGGCAAAACCGAAAATGGCACGCTAGTTAAGCCGCAGGTATCGGTAGGCGACCAGGTGCTGTACGGCAAGTATGCCGGCACCGAAATTACCGTCGACGGTCAGGACTACCTCATCATGAAGGAGTCGGACATCTTCGCCATTCTGTAAGTTTTACCTCAGACCAAACATCGTAGCACAGCCCTATGGCAGCTAAAATCGTTCAATTCGACATCGAAGGCCGCAACAAGCTGGTGGCCGGCGTAGATAAACTGGCTAACGCCGTAAAGGTGACCCTGGGCCCGAAAGGCCGCAACGTGGTTATCGACAAGAAATTCGGCGCGCCCACCATCACCAAAGACGGTGTGACGGTAGCCAAAGAAATTGAGCTGAAAGACCCGGTTGAAAACATGGGCGCTCAGCTGGTAAAGGAAGTAGCTTCCAAAACCGCTGACCAAGCCGGCGACGGCACCACTACCGCTACTGTACTGGCCCAGGCCATCTACCGCGCCGGCCTGAAGAACGTGGCTGCTGGTGCCAACCCAATGGACCTGAAGCGTGGCATCGACAAGGCAGTACACGCCGTAGTGGCCAACCTGAAGGCTCAGTCGAAGAAGATTGAAAACTCGTCGGAAATTGCCCAAGTAGGCACCATTTCGGCCAACAACGACGCGGAAATCGGCCAGATGATTGCCGATGCCATGGACAAAGTGGGCAAAGAAGGCGTCATCACCGTAGAGGAAGCTCGCGGCACCGAAACCGAAGTTAAAACGGTAGAAGGCATGCAGTTCGACCGCGGCTACCTCTCCCCTTACTTCGTGACCAACGCGGAGAAAATGGAAGTGGAGCTCGACTCGCCTTTCATCCTGATCTACGACAAGAAAGTAAGCACCATGAAGGAGCTCCTGCCCGTGCTGGAGCAAGTGGTGCAGACGGGCAAGCCCCTGCTCATCATTGCTGAAGACGTAGACGGCGAGGCCCTGGCTACGCTGGTAGTAAACAAGCTGCGCGGCTCGCTGAAGATTGCTGCCGTAAAGGCTCCGGGCTTCGGCGACCGTCGCAAGGCTATGCTGGAAGACATTGCAGCTCTGACGGGCGGCACTGTTATCAGCGAAGAGCGCGGCTACAAGCTGGACAACGCTACCCTCGACTACCTCGGCCAAGCTGAGAAGATCATCGTTGACAAGGACAACACGACCATCGTAAATGGTCGCGGCGGCAAAGAAGAAATTCAGGCTCGCGTAGGTCAGATCAAAGCTCAGATCGAAACCACCACGTCGGACTACGACAAGGAGAAGCTACAGGAGCGTCTGGCCAAGCTGTCGGGCGGCGTAGCTATCCTCTACATCGGTGCTTCGACTGAAGTAGAGATGAAAGAGAAGAAAGACCGCGTAGACGATGCCCTGCACGCTACCCGCGCCGCCGTTGAGGAAGGTGTGGTACCCGGCGGTGGCGTAGCCCTCGTACGCGCCTTGGATTCGTTGGAAGCCGTTGACACCATCAACAGTGACGAGCGTACCGGCGTAAACATCATCCGCACGGCGCTGGAAGCTCCCCTGCGCACCATCGTGGCCAACGCTGGTGGCGAAGGCTCGGTAGTGGTACAGAAAGTGCGTGACGGCAAAGGTGACTTCGGTTACAACGCCCGCGAAGACCGTTACGAGAACCTGATGGCCGCTGGAATCATCGACCCGACCAAGGTAACCCGTCTGGCCCTCGAAAACGCGGCCTCTATCGCCGGCCTGCTGCTTACGACTGAATGCGTGATTTCGGAAGAAGCCGAAGAAGAGAAAGCCGGTGCCGGCGCTGCTGGCATGGGCGGCATGGGTGGCATGGGCGGCATGATGTAATCAGCCCGCCTGAGCTAACCGCTCTGGTAAGAAAAGCCCCGCTGGACTTGGTCCGGCGGGGCTTTTTGTTGTGGCCCTGAAATACTGCTCAGGGCAGCACCGCTAAGGTGTCTCAGTATTAGCTTGCTTGCGTAAAGACATTACCAGTCCACAGCTATGTCTGAGCTACTTCTCTACGCCTGCGGTGCCTACAATTTGCTGTTTTTCGTTTTCCACGCCATGTTCTGGCGCTTGTTTGGTTGGCGAAAGCAACTGCAAAAGATCAAACCGGTCAACCGGGGCATCATGCAGATCCTGAACCTGCGGCTGATGTACGTGTTTCTGGTCTTTGCCGCGCTGTGCTTCTTTTTCCCGACCGCGCTGACGACACCCGGAATCGGGCGTTTTCTACTAGTTAGCATGATTCTGTTCTGGCTCGGCCGGTTGATTGAGCAGTTCATTTTTCTGCGCATTCGCCACCGTATGGTGCATGTACTAACGGCTGGCTTCTTCTTTGGCTCAGTGTTGCACAGCTTGCCGCTGCTGCTGAGCATGCTGGCCGAGAAACAGTAGGCCCTGGCACTCTCCAGGTGCTTTCAACGAAACAGCCCCGCCGGATACATCCGGCGGGGCTGTTTCGTTGTTAGTGCTATCGATGCTTAGCCGCGGCCGTGCATCATGTGGAACAGCTTCTTGGAAATGGCAATCAGCACGAGACCAGCCAGGATTACAAAGCCGGCAATCAGACCGAATACCTTCAAGGCACCCAATTCTTCCACGTAAGCGGCGATGTAGCCACCGGCAATCTGGGCCACGAAAGGCGCCAAAAACCACACGCCCATGAGCATAGACGTGAGGGCCACCGGCGACAGACGCGACACCATCGAGAGGCCGATGGGCGACAAACACAGCTCGCCGATGGTGTGGAAGAAATAGGTAGCAAGTAGCCATAGGATGCTGGCTTTGATGGTGGTGTCTTGTACGTCGCCACCACGCTGCATTACAGCGCCTACCATGAACAGGAAGCCCGCACCCAGCAAGATCATGCCTAGGCCCATTTTAACGGGAATGCTGAGGTCCTTGCCCTTGCGACCCAGGCTCAACCAAATGCCAGCCGTAACCGGCGCAAAAGCCACGATAAACAGCGGGTTTACCGACTGGAACCACGAAGTTGGGATAGTCCAGCCAAATACTTCGCGGTCGATGTAGCTATCAGTATACAAGGTGAGCGACGAACCGGCCTGCTCGAAGCCGGCCCAGAAGAACACCACGAAAATCGTGATGATGAAAATCACGGCCATACGGTCGGTTTCTTCCTTCGTCAGCGGGACTTTTTCAACTTTCTTGTTGTCGGCACCTTGGCCTTCGGGGTACAGCCCCACGTCGCCGAGCAGTTTCTTACCGAGCAGGTTAAAGGCCAACTGACCTAGGATCATGCCGATACCGGCAGCCAAGAAGCCGTAGCGGAAGCCGTAGCTGGTGATGGCGCCGGCAGCATCTTTAGTAGCAAACAGGTCTTCGGCAAGGTAGCCGCACACCAGCGGAGCGAAGAATGCGCCCACGTTGATGCCCATGTAGAAGATTGTAAAGGCAGCATCGCGCTTCGGGTCGCCCTGCTGGTAAAGCTTACCAACGATGGTCGAAATATTCGGTTTAAAGAAGCCATTGCCGATGATTAGCAACAGCAGACCTAGCGCTGTAGGCCAAGGCATGCCAAAAACAGCCGCTTCGGTGGATAAGCCCGGCTGCATAAACAGGCAAAGCTGGGCAATAGCCATGGTGATGCCACCAATAAGAATAGCTCGGCGCTGACCAATGAACTTGTCGGCGATGTAACCGCCGATGATGGGCGTGAAGTACACAAAGCCCGTGAAGTAGCCATAAATGAGCGTGGCGCTGGCACTAGGAATGCCCAAACCGCCTTGAACGGCCGTTTTGGTGAGGTACAGTACCAGCAAACCGCGCATGCCGTAGTAGCTGAACCGTTCCCACATTTCGGTGAAAAACAGCAGATACAGGCCGGGCGGGTGCTTGGTGCTCGTCGGGGTCGGCGGCGCCTGAGCAGTTGCTACTTGCATGAGTGCGTGGGGGATAAAGATTGGTGAGGAATGGTGGAAGAAACAAAAAAGCCCGGCAGCAGCTATATACAGCTGGGGGCTTACGGGTAAATCTAACAAATTTTCCCAACTGAATAGGGCCTCCTGGCGTAAATGCGCCCGCCCCGAGACCCTCATGCGAATCTGGCTGCCTAGAGCCGGCGGTTCGGATTTTCGCCTATTTTTGTCTCAACATTCTCCCATTCCCACCTTTTTCTTACCCATTTTCTCTGCGTTTATGATGGAAACCTCTGCTTCCACCGCCGCAATGAACCGTCTCAAACCGCTAGGCATCAGCCAAGCCAAAGAGGTGTGCCTGAACCTGACGCCTGCTGAACTAGTAGAAGAGGCGCTCAAAAACGGTGAAGGCACGCTGACCGATACGGGCGCGCTGATGGCCGACACGGGCAAGTTCACTGGCCGCTCGCCCAAGGACCGTTTCGTTGTGAAGGACGAAAATACCGCCGACTCCGTTTGGTGGGGCGACATCAACATTCCGTTTGACGCGCAGAAATTCGATCAGCTGCACGAGAAAATGGTGGCCTACCTGGCCGACAAGAAGATCTACGTACGTGACGCCTACGCCGGCGCCCACCCCGATTACCAGCTGAAGCTGCGCGTGGTGAACGAAATGGCCTGGCACAACCTGTTCTGCTACAACATGTTCCTGCGCCCCGAAGCAGGCGCTGACACCAGCTGGACACCCGACTTCTCCATTATCTGCGCCCCCGGCTTCGAGGCTGACCCCGCCGTAGACGGTACCCGCCAGAGCAACTTTGCCATCCTGAACTTTACCAAGAAGATGATTCTGATTGGGGGCACGGGCTATGCCGGCGAAATGAAGAAGGGCATCTTCGGGGTGCTGAATTACCTGCTGCCGCACGAGAAAAACACGCTGTCGATGCACTGCTCGGCCAACGTGGGCAAGGACGGCGACACGGCCATCTTCTTTGGCCTGTCGGGCACGGGCAAAACGACTCTGTCGGCTGACCCGAACCGTGGCCTGATCGGCGACGATGAGCACGGCTGGATGCCGGGCGAAGACGGCATCTTCAACTTCGAAGGTGGCTGCTACGCCAAGGTTATCGACCTGAGCCGCGAGAAGGAGCCCGAAATCTGGGATGCCATTAAGTTCGGCTCGATCGTAGAAAACACGCGCTTCATCCCCGGCACGCACACCGTGGATTACGCCAATAAGTCGGTAACGGAAAACACCCGCACCGCCTACCCCATCAACTACATCAACAACGCTATCGAGCCTTCGGTGGCTGGCGTTCCGAAAAACATCTTCTTCCTGACGGCCGACGCCTTCGGCGTGATTCCGCCCATCAGCAAGCTGGATAAGTCGCACGCCATGTACCACTTTATGTCGGGCTACACCGCCAAGGTGGCCGGTACGGAAATGGGCGTAACGGAGCCGCAGACTACGTTCTCGGCATGCTTCGGCCAAGTGTTCCTGCCCCTGCACCCCACCAAGTACGCCGAGATGCTGGGCCAGAAAATGGAAGAGCACTCTGACGTAAATGTGTGGCTGATCAATACGGGCTGGACTGGTGGTTCGTACGGCGTGGGCTCGCGCATGAAGCTCAGCTACACCCGCGCTATGATTACGGCTGCCCTGAATGGCGAGCTAAACGACGTAGAGTTTGTGAAGCACCCCATCTTCGGCGTGGAAGTTCCGGCATCGGTGCCGAACGTGCCCAACGAAATCCTCGACCCGCGCAATACCTGGGAGGACAAAGAGGCTTACGACAAGACGGCCGCTTCGCTAGCGGAGAAATTCGTAGCCAACTTCCAGAAGTTTGCCGATTTCGCTAGCGAAGAAATCATGGCTGGCGCTCCGAAAGTAGAGGCTGTGGCCAACGCTTAAGAGCCCAACATAAGAAGCAAAAAGGCCCCGCCGGCATGCCGGCGGGGCCTTTTTTATAGCCTAGAGTCAAAGAATATTATTGGCGCGGGCCAGCCTGACTAGCGGCACCAGCGGTAGTCGGTGTGGGGCAGCCAGGTAGCGGTACATATCAGTACCAGCAAACTCAAACTTGTTTCGCGACAGGTTGGTGAGCGGGTGAAACCGGTCTATCAGGCGGAAGGTGGTGTCGCGGCAGTAGTCGTACACGCGGGAGGCGGGCAGCGGTTGGGCATCGGTGCCGGCAAAGCCGATGCAGCCGCCCAAGGACAGGCACGAGTGCCCTTCGGCCCGAAGCAATTCCACCAGCATGGCCACGACGGAAAGAAACACGCCCCAAATTTTGGTAGGCCCCAGCCGGAACTGGTGGAGTTGGTAGCCTTTTAGCTTACCGCCTTCGTACCAAGGGTCAAGCACCAGAAAGCCAATGGGCTTGCTTTCCGGCCCTGCCAGGATGGAGAAAAAGCGTACATCGGGCTCCTGCGCAAACTTCATGGCGCGCGAGATGAATCCTATTTCCTTTTTGGAGGGAGAAAGACTGATGAATTGCTCGTTGATCTGCTGCAACTGAGTTAATTCTTCGGCCCCCGTCTGCGACAAATTCCGCTCCAGCAGTTCCAGCTTGGCTTTACGCGCCTTCTTCAAAGCGCCCTGAATAGCTGGGGAGAACGAGGACTGATCGGTCAGGTCGATGCAACGCTCTACCCCAATGCGTACGAACCGCATGCGCCGCCGGGGCACCCGGGCCAACGCGGTAGCGCCTGCCTCGCTCAGGTACCCAAAAACGCTGTTGGGATGCGCTTTGAGAAAATCGGCCAGCACCTCTCCCACTTTGGCAGGGTCGGCAATGGGGTCACCGAGCACGACATTACCCGCCAGCGCCCGCCGATACGTCAGGTAACCGTGCGGATGATCATAGTAATGTAGCTTAGGCTGGAGGGTAGCGTAGGCGTTGGGGTCGGCCGCCCAACGCCGAAGTTTGTCCAGACGTTCTTGCTCGATCATAATTCGTCAGTAATTAATCAACTAATATAGCTGTGACGCTCCTTGGCTGGTGCAGCAAGCTCGGCTCCTTAAGAAAAAAGTACTGGCCGGATGCTTCTAATGCGAAGAACACCCGGCCGTCACCAGCATTCATTGCAAGGGCAGCAATTGGGCATTCTTGGTGAGCCAAGCGTCAAAGGATTGCAGCGAAGGATTTAGCTCTTTGGAGAGTTGAACATCACGCGACTGCAGGCACACTTCGGCGAAATCGCGCTGAAACTGGAACATGTTGCCCAGATCTTCGGCGCCCGGAAAACCAAAGCTACGATAGGCATCCGGTGTTACTTCGTTGTAGCTCACAGATTTGCCCAATGCTTTGGTAAGCGAATCGGCCATTTGTTGAAAGGAAAGCTGTTCACCGGCAATGCCTACCGTTTTGCCAATCATGGCTGCTCCCTTTTTAAAAATGCCGTAGGCGCACTTGCCGATGTCTTCCGCGGCTATGCTTGATAGCTTCTTGTCGCCGAAAGGGAAGGTAATGGCCAAGGAGCCGTCCGGCCCAGGTTTCGGGCCCAGCCCGAAGTAAATCAGGTTCTCCCAATAAAAGGAGGTCAGCAGGAAGGTGGTGGGCACGCCGGCTTCGGTAAAGTAGCGGTTGGCTTCGCCTTTGGCATCGGTATGCGGGACTTTGTACTTGCCCATGAGGGTGGGCATGCGGTCGTCACTAAGCGGCACCCATTGGCGGGAGTCTTCCAGCGTCGACCAGATAACATGCTGCAAACCGGCTTCTTTTGCGGCCGCTGCCATGTTCCGTACTTCTTCGTCTTCGCGCTCGGGCGAGAAATGCTCCCAGAAAAACGTCAAGAAGAAGGCTCCGTAAGCGCCCGCCAAAGCCAGCTGCATACTTTGCGGATCATCGATATCGGCGGCTACCATCTCGGCACCCATCTGAGCCAGGGCCTGCGCCTTCTCGGAGTTTGGGTTGCGCGTGACGGCCCGCACGGTAAATTCACTGTTGGGGTCATGTAGAATGGCGCGGGCAAGGCCGCCGCCCTGGGCGCCGGTAGCCCCAAACACGACAATGATTTTTTTGTCTGACATGGCTTTGAGTTTACTGTCAAGCAATTAGCAATGCCTGAAGGTATAGCCCCTTGCCAAGATCAGGTATAGCATATAATGGGGATGCTACCGAAGGGTTCAGTATAGTCTTAGGTTTATGGTGCGGGTTTTCAACGATGCTGGTGCAGTAAATCCAGACTCAGTGCGCCAGGTGCTTCTGACGGCTGTCACATCATTGTGCGGTTGATGCTACAGCACTCGTCAACCACCTTTGTCAGCATCATAGATAGTTCTGGCGCCTTTTCTGCCGGCTCCCTTCCCTTTCCCGATGTGTACTTACCGCCATGCAGCCAGCTTTTCCTACTAGTCCGATTGTCACCGTCAAGCGGCGCATCATTATTCGGACACCCATTGCCGAGGCATTTGCCTTTGGGGCCGACCTACGTAACGATGCCCGATGGCGCGCGGAAATAAATCATACCGAACTCGATACCCCGAGTCCGGCAGTAGGAACCATTGCGGTAGAAGACGCTTATTTATCGGCTAAATTTCCCCACGCACTTACCCACTTGGGGTACGTGGCCTACGAGCCCGACCACTACATGCGCTGCACTGCCGTAGCCGCTAGCTCAACCTGGACAGATGTAGAGCGCTCCTTCCGCTCGCTTGGCCCACAACTCACGGAATTTACCTACAGCTTGCAGTTTGAGCAGCTCGTGGTGCAACGGGCCTTGGGTTTTGCGCCGCCGCTATGGTTTCTGCGCTGGTACAGCAGCTGGATGATGGGGCGGTACATGCGCCGGCTGAAGCACCTGTTGGAAAACGCCCCTGCCCGGGCATATTCAGAAGTCACCCAAGTGTCTCTAACGCAACATGCATGAACGCTGCTTCTTCATGCTCCTAAAGCACGAAAGGGCGGCTCCCGGATCGGGAGCCGCCCTTTCGTGGCGCGCTGACGAGCTTATGGCAGGTCGTCGCGGCGGGTTTGAGAGTAGCGGTGGTCATAGCCGGCGGTGGTAATGGGATCTTGCCGCTTGGCCGCATCATCTTGCCACGGCGCAGTGCCAGCTTCCCCTTGGCCATTAGCGTCGTAGCTGTGGGGCGCGTAGGTATTGTTGCGCTGACGCGTTTTGCTTAGCCAAGTAGCCAGCGCCAGGCCAGCGCCTACCGCCAATGCGGTTTTGAGCACCGGGCTCTTGCTGGTGACGGCCTCGGTGTAGTAGCTGGTTTCGCGGGTATGGCCGGGGTAATTGCCCCGCTCCTGCAGCTCGCCCATGGGACGGTCGAGCGCATTCTGCTTGATGGGCCGCGGCGGGGAATCGGCTTTTTCCTGATGGACAAAGGACGTCTCCATGAATTTATCGTAGAGTTCAGGCGTCCAGCGCTGCATACCGATAAAGGCGCGGCCACCACCTCCCACCACAACGCTGCGCTCGGGCGTGGCGCAAGCGTGCAGGATGGCTTTGGCTACCGTTTCGGGGGCGTAGGCAGGTGGAGCGTGTTTGGCTTCGCGCTCCATATAGTTCTTGGCATGCACAGGATATGGCGTGTCGATAGCGGCGGGCTGAATGAGCGTCACCGAAATAGGAGCCTCATCCATCTCCAGCTCCATGCGCAAGCCGTCTGTAAAGCCTTTCACGGCGTGCTTGCTGGCCGAGTAGATGGTTTGCAAAATGGCCGTAACGTCAGACAAGATGCTGCCCACGTTGATAATGGCCCCACCCCGCGCTTTGAGGTGCTTTGCAGCTTCCAAGGAACCGTTGACCAAGCCCCAAAAATTAACCTCAAACAGCTGACGCATGTCGTTTATAGGCACTTCCTCCACCTTACCGTAGATGCTCACGCCGGCATTGTTGATCCAAGTGTCGAAGCCGCCGAACGAGGCCTGCGCCTTTTGCGCAATGGCTTGCGCCGCATTTGGTTGGCTTACGTCAATGGCCAAGTACGTTGCCTGGCCCCCGCTTTGGGTGATTTCGTCGACGAGGTGCCGCAGTGCTTCTTCGCTGCGGGCCACCAGCACCAGCTTAGCGCCCTTTTTGGCCGCCATACGGGCCGTCACCAGCCCGATACCCGACGAAGCCCCGGTGATGACAATAACTTGCTCGCTCAGTTTTTTTAGTTTGAGTGCCATTAGATGTGGGTTTAATAATGCGGTATCCTTTTTCGTACGGCTCCAGTCAGTTTGTGATTCAAAAATTCCACCTTCGGAACCGCTGATTCTCAGCCAGAAGCTTCTTTCCGCACGCTCACGCTGGCATTTGCGTGCAACGGGTGCCAGAAAAGCGCGTGTTTTGCAACTCCATTAGCGGCTGCTTAGCGCAGCCGCACCTTTCCGCCCCGTCCTAGCTGCCATTCCCATGCGCTCCTTGCTCCTTTCCTTTTTCGCCCTCTTACTTATTGCGCCGCTACACCTGTGGGCCTGGGGCGGCGAAGGGCACCGCACCGTCGGGCTGATTGCCGAACAGCGCCTCTCGCGCAAAGCCAAGCGGGAAATCCGTCAGTTGCTCGGCAACACCAACCTAGCCGATGTATCTACTTGGGCCGACGAAGTCCGTAACTCCCCTGAGTACAAACACACGGCCCCCTGGCACTTCGTCAACCAGCCCCTCGGCCTCGATTACGCAGCTTACACCCAGCAGCTCAAGGCTAAAACCGAGCAAAACGCCTACCAGGCTCTCAACGACAACCTGCGCCTGCTCGCCGACAGGCAGCAGCCCCGCGAAAAACGCCTAGAGGCGCTGAAGTTCGTGGTGCACATCGTCGGCGACGTGCACCAGCCCATGCACATCAGCCGGGCTGAGGACAAGGGCGGAAACGACATCAAGCTGCGCTACCAGGACCACGACTCCAACCTGCACCGCGTGTGGGACAGCGAAATGATTCGGCAGCAAGGCCAGACGCCCGACCAGATGGCTACCGCCTACGGCCGCCCCGAGCGCCGTGACGCCAAGCAGTGGCGCCGCTCCAGCATCGAGCAGTGGCTGTTCGAGTCGTACCAGCTCAGCGAGAAGCTGTACGCCGAAGCCCAGGCCGGCAGTGAGTTATCCGACGCGTACTATGCCGCCAACATCAAAACGGTGCAGTTGCGCATGCAACAGGGCGGCGTCCGGCTGGCCGAGGTGCTGAATAAGGCGCTGAAGTAAGCTACTGAATGTTTTTTTAGTTTTCGAAGACCGGGATGGTTCCTTGTGCTCAGGGTTACAGTTCCGGTCTTCGCGTTGTTCTCGCTGCTGAATCAAATATGTCACAAGTTGAACCTGATCTGCCGGATGAAATAACCGCAGTTGCGAACGAGTTCTGCCGATCGGTTTTGCTCAACAGCTGTGTTGAAAGCTATGGCATTTGGCACCAGATTCCCTTCATTCAATTCAGAACGGACGAAGGCGAAGACCCTTGGCTAAGCTTGGATACGCACTTGACGTTAGAGCCTTATCAAAAACCTGCAGGTTTGTCTGTTGAAGAGCTTTTACTTCTTTTTATGCATCAGATTAACTGACTGCAAGTAGTGGAAGTACGATGCTCTGCTGAAGCTGATTTAGTTATACAGTTCGCTAATAATCAAATTTTAACGGTTACTGGCACCTCATCAGCCTCGCAAACGGTTGAGCCATGGCAGCTCAGCAACGGGGTACCTGTCAACGAAGGAGGACGGTTGCTGGTCGCGCATTCAGGCGGGGGCTTTGCCATCTGGCAGTAATGTTTATATACCTAGCCTACTGAGAATCTACCTTTGCCTTCATGCCTCACACCTTCTACGCTCCCGACCTCGCCGGCCTCACCTACACCCTACCCGAAGACGAAAGCAAGCATGCCATCCGCGTGCTGCGCTTGCGCCAGGGCGAGGCCGTGGAGCTGATCAACGGCCGGGGTGGCGTATTCCAGGCCGAGGTAGCCGGCGATAACCCCAAGCGGTGCCAGCTCCGCATAGTGCAGGAGCAGCAGGTGCCGCGACGTCCGTATTTCGTGCACGTGGCCGTAGCGCCCACCAAAAACCTGGACCGCATGGAGTGGCTGGTGGAGAAGGCCACCGAAATCGGCATCGACCGGCTGAGCTTCCTGCGCTGCGCCCGCTCCGAGCGCCGCGACCTGAAGCTGGACCGGCTGGAGCGTATTGCTGTCAGTGCCTTGAAGCAATCGGGGCAGGCTTGGCTGCCGCAGTTGGATGAACTGACCGAATTCGCGGCTTTTGTCCGGACGCTGGCGCCCGAAAATGCGTTTATTGCCCACCTGGCCGAAGGCGCGCGAACGGAACTGGCTCAAGTGGCGGCGGCCGGCGCTGGCTGCTGCATCCTCATCGGTCCGGAAGGTGACTTTACCCCGGACGAAATCGAGCTGGCACTTGGCCGGGGCGTTCGGCCCGTAGCGCTGGGCCAGACGCGGCTGCGCACCGAAACCGCCGCCCTGGCGGCTTGCCATACGGTGCATGTGGCCCGGGAATTAGTGCAGCGCTAAGTTTGTCGTTAGCGTATGCTGGGAGGTGTAAACCACCCGAGCTTGATTTGCGGAGCGGCGCCCATCCGCGACCTTTTTTGATTAGTACTCTATGAAAGTAATCCTGCGCCTGTTGTGCCTGCTGATGTTGTTCCTGCCCATTACGGCAGCCCGTCCGGCGGCACCTTATAGCTTCCAGATTGCGCGCCTGCAGTACGGCGGCGGTGGCGACTGGTACGGCAACAAGACCTCCCTACCCAACCTCATCCGCTTCTGCAACCAAGCCCTGAAGACTAATATCGCCCCGGAAGAAGCCGTGGTGGAAACCGGCTCAGCCGAATTGCTGCAGTATCCCTTTGTGCACATGACCGGCCATGGCAATGTCACCTTCACTGACGCCGAAGCCAAAAATCTGCGCCGCTACCTTACCGGTGGCGGCTTCCTGCACATCGACGATAACTACGGGCTGGACAAGTACATCCGTCCGGAGATGAAAAAAGTATTTCCCGAGCTGGACTTTGTCGAGCTACCTTTCACCCACCCCATCTACCACCAGAAGTTTCCGTTCCCAAAGGGCTTACCAAAAATTCACGAGCACGATGGCAAACGCCCTCAAGGCTTTGGCATCATCTACAAAGGCCGCTTGGTGTGCTTTTACACTTATGAATGCGATCTTGGGAACGGCTGGGAAGACCCAGAAATTTACAAGGACCCCATCGAAAAGCACGAAGCCGCGCTCCGCATGGGCGCCAATCTGCTGGCCTACGCGCTGACGCAGGAATAGCTCCGGCTTGTTGGCTCAAACCACCTACGCGCTGACAATGTCAGTAGTCGTGGCGCCGCTGCAGCACCTCGGCCAAGATAAATGCTGCACGCAAATCGGCCGGGTTACGCAGTTTTGCCGCCACATCCGCGCCCGAAGGCGTAGGAGGCACCGGCTGGGCTGGCCGGCTCCAGTAATCTTCGTTGTTAAGTACTGCAGTTGCTCTGGGCATGGCCGCTGCCCGGCGCACCTCCCGCACGGGTGCTTCCAGACTTCGGGCCGGGCGAGTAAGCGCTTTTTCTTCTAGGCTGCGTGCCTGTGGCTGCGGCGCCTCCAACGTGCGTGGCTGCGAAACCGTGGGCCGTTCCGCGCGCCGCGCTACTGGTTCAGCCTGCGCCGGACGGGCCACGGGCGGTGCCGGGTTCTGCCCGCGCTGGTTCTGCTCCTGCATCTGACGAATCAGGTCCTCAAACGTTGGGGCACCGGGCGGCCGCACCGGTTTGGTACTTATCGGGCGCGCATCGGGGCTGGGCAACTTCCGCTCCTGCGCGTCGCGGCGCATGGTCTCCTGCGCCTTGCGCCACATACGCACCACGAAGAAAATCAGGCCGAACAGGATCAGCAGTAGGGTTTGAAGCTTTTCGGGCATGGGGCGGGCAGATTGAAAGTCAGCGGCGGAGTACGGGCCGCTGCCCAATCTACGCAAGTTGGGCGGCTTGCAGCTCAGTTTGGGCCATTTCCCAACCGATCAGGGCCTTCTTGGTGGTCGAGCCCCAGCGGTACTCTCCCAGCGCGCCTTCTTTTCGAATCACGCGGTGGCAAGGAATCAGCACCGCTACCGGGTTGGCCCCTACTGCCGAACCAACGGCCTGCAACGCTCTGGGCTGCCCAATGGCCTGCGCCACGTGCTGGTAGCTCACCAGTTGCCCGCTGGGTACGCGCAACAAAGCTTCCCATACTTTCACCTGAAAATTGGTGCCGCGCACCAGCAGGTGTAGCGGCTGGCCGGCCTGCGGCGCAAACGCCCGCGCCAGTAACGGAGCTGTCCACTGCTGATCCGGCACCAGTTCGGCCTGTGGCCAAGCCCGTTGCAAAGCCGACAGCGCTGTTGCGGCATCAGGTTGGTCTGGAGCCAGCAAGTGCAGGCCGCATACGCCCCGCTCAGTGGCAGCTAATAAGGCCGGGCCAAAGGGCGTCGGGTGCACGCCGTAGCGAATCCGAAGGCCCGCACCGCCAGTCCGAAACTCCTGCGGGGTCACGGCTTCGAGCGTCACAAATAAGTCGTGAAGGCGCGAGGGCGCCGACAGGCCTGCCTCCTCGGCTACTTGGCTTAGGTTTCCGGCCTCGGCCAGCCGCGCCTTCAAAAAGTCGGCCGTGAGGTACTGCACAAAGCGCTTAGGGCTGATGCCCGCCCACTCGCTGAATAGCCGCTGGAAATGGAACGGGCTCAGGTGAACGGCTTCGGCTATTTCCTCCAAGCTAGGCTGCCGACGGAAGTTGTCTTCCAGAAACCGAATGGCCTGGGTGATACGCTGGTAATCAGGGCAGGAGACGACGGCTGACATAGGGTGGGCAGGTTAGAAGCTGTACAAATCTAACCGCCGAATCTGCCATGCTCAACCCGAATCTTGCGGAGTTTCACCAAGCGTTTCAGGCCTGCATCAGCCAAGGCTAGCGAATCCCTTTTTCCGGGAACTTGCCTTTTTTGGTGCGGTAGAAGGCTTTAATCGTCTCTTCGTCCTCCTCGTAATTGCCGGTAGGATATACCGCCGGGCCTACGCCGGCTTCCTTTTTGGCGTAGTCGAGGTAACCCAGCAAAATGGGCACATTGGCTGCCTGAGCTGCGAAGTAGTAGCCCCGGCGCCAGCGCGGCTGGTATTTGCGGGTACCTTCCGGCGTGATGAGAATGATCAGATCAGGGTATTTTTTAAACAGATCAGCCATGGCATCCACCATGCTGTTGTTTTTGCTACGGTCGATGGGCAAGGCGCCGAGGCTCATCATCAGCTTGCCGAGCACCGGAATTTCGGTCCACTCCTTTTTTACCGTGAAGCGTACGTTGCGGCGCATCAGGAAGAAAGCGGCGCGGGCGTGCATAAAGTCCCAGTTGCTGGTGTGCGGCGCGGCAATCATCATGGCCTGCCGGATGTCGGCCGGAACGCTCGAGGCCAGCCGCCAGCCGACCAACTTAAACCAAAACTTAGAAAACGCCAGCCAAAAGCCGTTCATACTGGAGCGGGTAAGAAAACCGTAAAAAAGCCGTCAAAGCTAGCCAAAATCCGCATTGGATTCCGGACTAAGCCAGCAAGGCTTCCAAATCGGCCGCTCGACTCAGGGTATACTCATAGCCGATAGCATAGAGCTCAGCCGCGTGGCGTAGATCTGTGACGCGGAAGCGGCGCAACTCTGGCGGCTGCAGTACCAGTTCGCACTGCTTGAGCCGCGGGGCTGTGTTAGTGCCGATGGCAAGCATAAACGTGCGCTCTGCCACATGCCTGATAGACGTCAGCGGTGCTTCGGTATTCACGACGTTGGTGTGCGCACCTACCAGCGCCAGGTCGGGCTGGTCCAGCAGTGGCTCAATGGGCAGGTTGTTTAATAAGCCGCCATCGACCAATACGCGCCCTTGGTACTCGATAGGTTGGCAGAGCACCGGCACCGCCCCAGTGGCCAACAGCGGAGGCACCAGCGGGCCTTCGCTGAAAAATACCGTTTTGCCGGCAGCCAGGTCCGTGGCCGATAGCGTGACGGGAATGCTGAGGTCAGCAAAGGTTTGGTTCCCAGGCAAGTGGGCAGCAAACAGCCGTTCCAGCAGGGCTAGGCTGAGCAAGCCGCGCTTGTAAGCCGGCCGCACCAGCCGCAGAAAACGGGTATCGGAAAGCAGGCGCAGCACCTCACGCGGCGGGATGCCGGCCGCATAAAACACTGCCGCCACCCCTCCCGAACTCACGCCTGACATGGCGCCAATGGGCAATTGCAGCTCGTAAAGTGCTTGCAGGGTACCCAGGTGCGCAATACCGCGCGCCGCACCACCCGACATTGCCAGGCCTATTTTTCGGTTTGTCACGGTACGTTTGAAGCTTTATAAGTCGGCCACTTTCAGCGACTCCGCCAAGCGCACGCCGCGGTCAGTCATTTGTACGGTGCAGGCCTCGGTGTGGGCATCGTGCTCCAGCACCAGCACCCACTGTTCGTCGGCAGCCCGTTGCAGCACGGTTTCTTTTTCCGCCAGCGTCTGGAGCGGGCGCACGTCGTAGCTCATCACCCAAGGCATGGGCAAGTGCGCCGTGGAGGGCAGCAAATCGGCCATAAACGCCAGCTGGCGACCTTTATAGTTAAGCACCGGCACCATCATTTTTTCGGTATGACCATCGGCGAATACGATGTCGCGCAACATGGGCAGTTCGGCGGGTACTCCCTGCGCGGGGTCGATAAAGCGCAGGTGGCCGCTTTCCTGAATGGGCAGGATGTTTTCCTTTAAAAAAGATGCCTTTTCGCGGGCGTTGGGCTGCACGGCCCACTGCCAGTGCGCCTCGTTCGACCAATAAGTAGCATTCGGGAAAGCCAGCTCCAGCTTGCCGTCGGCGGTGCGCTCCACTGAGCCGCCACAGTGGTCGAAGTGCAGGTGCGTCAGCAGCACATCGGTAATATCGGCTGCAGTAAAGCCCAGCTGGCGCAGCGAGCTTTCTAGAGAACCTTCGCCGTGCAGATAGAAATGCCCCCGGAATTTTTCGTCCTGTTTGTTGCCGATGCCGTTATCGACGAGCAACAGGCGGTTGCCGTCCTGCACCAGCAGGCAGCGCATAGCCCAGGTGCACATGTTGTTATCGTCGGCCGGGTACTGCCGGCTCCATAAGGATTTGGGCACAACGCCGAACATAGCGCCGCCATCGAGCTTGAACAGGCCGGTATCGAGGGTGTATACATTCATGGTCGCAAGATGCGCAAACGCCCGCATCTGCCCACAAACCAGCCAGGCTGCAGGGCACCGACAATTTTAGTTACAACCTGGCGTGGGTGGTAGCCCTGCATCACATCATCATGTGATACCTCAGCCGGCGTACGCTGCGTTACTTTACCGGTTTAAGAACAACTGCACCCGGGCTACATTTCCCATGGATGACTCTTACTTACTTGCGCTCGGTTTTGAACGATGGACTAGTGCGCTGGCCCTTCAAACCGCCATGTACGTGTACACTCAGCCCGCCCGGGACGGTGCCAAGCTCTACATTTCGCTTCCTGCGGCCAAGCGCGGACACTCCACTGGCTTGAATCTGAATGAGCAACAATGGCTGGAAAGGGCCATTCAATCGTTCTTCCATAAGCATGGAGGCAGGCTACCTGCCCGGCAAGAGCGCCTAATTCCAGTGGCCTAATGGTGCACCAACTCACCCATTTATGTGATGGCGCCCTACCCAATGCCCCGCTACCTTTGTCGCTGTGCAGCTAATGCACTTGGTGAATAATGGTGCAAGCCTCGGCCTTCGGGCTGGGGCTTTTTTCGTGCCTAGCTGCCAAGCCCTACTCAGTGGCGTGTTGGTTGAAGTAGCTACACGCGCTGCCACCCGTAACTAAGCCATCAACTATGCGAGCCTCTTCCGCAAGAACAAACCTAGCTCAGTTGCACGGGGCACAAACGCAAAGCGCCCCGCAGCAGGTGCTGCGGGGCGCTTGATGCGGTTCGGACGGGACTCGAACCCGCGACCTCCGCCGTGACAGGGCGGCATTCTAACCAACTGAACTACCGAACCAGGGTTGCAATACCCGGGGCGTTTCCCCGATTGCGTTGCAAAGGTAGTAGGCTGAATTTACACTGCAAATATTTTTTACCGTCTCAGGCCCTGCGAAGGCCGATTTAAACCCCAAGTATCTGAGAAGCAGTGGGGCTGTTGCCTAAAAAACAGCAAAATTATTCGTAGCTAGCTGCACAAAGCATCTTCAGGTGGTGCTCTTTCCTGTTTAGTCACCCTACCCAGTGGGTAAGCGGTTGCTGAACGTTTCCCAAAGCCAACCCACACCTCCGACAGGAGACAATACTTGAGGCACCGAACATTCTAGCCCGGCCTAGAACTAGCCACCGAACCTAGCTCAGTTGCACGGGGCACAAACGCAAAGCGCCCCGCAGCAGGTGCTGCGGGGCGCTTGATGCGGTTCGGACGGGACTCGAACCCGCGACCTCCGCCGTGACAGGGCGGCATTCTAACCAACTGAACTACCGAACCAGGGTTGCAATACCCGGGGCGTTTCCCCGATTGCGTTGCAAAGGTAGAGGGGCATTGAAGCTCGTTGCAAGCCCCGGGGCAAAGTTTTTACCAAATTGTTACCCCCAGCGCTGTTCAGCTCTGATTGCCAGCGACAAAAATTTTACGAGCGTTTCTAAAAAATTGCGGCTGCGCGCTTGCCCTCCGTCGCTTACCTTTGCCCTCCCCCATTCCTCACCGTTTAAGAACGACTGCGCGGCGGACCTGCTCCGCTCCGTTTGGCTATGCTGCTCGACTTCGAACAACCCATTGCCGCCCTCGAAGGCAAGCTCCGCGAGATGCAGAAACTGGCTCAAGAAAGCCAGGTTGATGTATCGGAGGCTGTTGAGGCGCTGGAAACCAAGATCAAGGCCCTAAAAAAGGAAACCTACGCCAACCTCACGCGCTGGCAACGCGTGCAGCTTTCACGCCACCCCGACCGGCCCTATACCCTCGACTACATTGAGGGCATGAGCCAGAAGTTTGTGGAGCTGCACGGCGACCGAACCGTGGCCGATGATAAGGCCATGGTGGGCGGCTTTGCCGAGCTGGACGGCCGTACGGTGATGTTTATCGGTCAGCAGAAAGGCCGAAACACCAAGCAGCGGCAGATGCGCAACTTCGGTATGCCCAATCCGGAGGGCTACCGCAAAGCGCTGCGCCTGATGAAGCTGGCCGAGAAATTCGGTAAGCCCATCGTGACGCTGATCGACACGCCGGGTGCTTTCCCGGGCCTGGAGGCCGAGGAGCGTGGGCAAGGCGAAGCCATTGCCCGCAACCTGAAGGAAATGTTCATGCTGAAGGTGCCGGTTATCTGCATCATCATCGGCGAAGGCGCTTCGGGCGGGGCCCTGGGCATTGCCATCGGTGACCGGGTGCTGATGCTGGAAAACACCTGGTATTCGGTGATTTCGCCGGAATCGTGCTCCAGCATTCTGTGGCGCTCCTGGAACTATAAGGAACAAGCGGCTGAGGCCCTAAAGCTTACGGCGACAGACATGCTGAAGGCCGGTCTAGTGGACGGCATCGTGAAAGAGCCCCTGGGTGGCGCCCACACCGACCCAGCCCGCATGATTCAGACGCTGAAAAAGACGCTGGTAAAGTGCCTCGACGAGTTGGAAGCACTGCCGGCCGATGAGCGCATTTCGCAACGCATCGACAAGTTCGGTAAGATGGGCGTGGTGGTGGAATAAGCCCCCTCTGCTTTTCTTAATCGACTAGACCAAAAGGCCCCGCATACCTGCGGGGCCTTTTGGTTTTGAGCAATCAATCGAAAGCAAACAATGCCTTCAGGACAGGGCACTTTGTTTCATGATTTTACCTCTGCTCGACCGATCAGGCTTGAACGGCTACAGCCATGCGCGCAGCCAGGTCTTCAATGTCGGAGCGGCGAGCAAGGACGGTCAGCCACTCGGGCGGAATGGCGGCTTCGCCGTAGTAGAGGCCGGCTAAACCGCCTGTAATTGCACCAGTAGTATCGGTATCGTCGCCGAGGTTGACAGCGGCCAGCACGGTTTCGGCGTAGGTTTCGTGACGCAGCAGGCACCACAGGGCCGCCTCGAGAGAGTGCATCACGTAGCCCCCGCTGCGGATGTTCTGTCGGGGCAAATCCGCCAACGAGCCGTCCAACAGGTAATCAAACTGTTGCTTTTCCGACTCCGTAACGTTCAATTGCGCCAACTGCTCAGGGGCCTCTTTACAGAGGAGAGCATAGGCTTCGTCAGGCGTTTGACCAGCAAGCAGATGGCGAGCTACTTCCAGGTACAACCAGCACGCAATGCCCGAGCGAATGTGCCCGTGGGTAATGGCCGATACGTCGTAGATAAGACGAAAACGGCTTTCCAAGGGCAAGTTTGCTTGGTAGAAAGCCAGGGGCAGGATGCGCATCAGCGCGCCATTGCCGTTGCTGTACTCGTCGGTGCCGCCAGCAAGAATTAGGTCTGGGTTGGCGCGGAGGCGCGCCAGGGCTTCGCGGGTGCTGATGCCCACGTCAAACACTGAACCGTGGGGCGTCCAGAAGTTTTGGTAGTACCAACGACAGCAGTATTCGGCCGTTAGTCCAACGGAGAAGCCATCGGCAATGGCTTGGGCCAGGCAGAACATGAGCGAGGCATCATCGGACCAAGTGCCGGGCGGCTGCTTGTGCGTGCCGTAGCCGCGCATGGTCACCACCGGATCGAGGCGGCGACGGGTACGGCTTTCAAACTCCACGGGGACGCCCAATGCGTCGCCGACGGCCAGCCCAAGCAGGGCAGACCGAACTTGAGATAGAAGTTGGGATTGGTGTGCTGACATAGCCATTAATAAAACTCAGGCAAGCTCAGCAAGCCGCAGGGTATAAAAAAAGCTGATCCGAAGCAATGCAAGTGTTTTATTGTTTCAGGGGCCGCTTGCCAGCATCCGCTTGATGGCCAAGTGGCTAAATTTTATAAGAATACACCGCCAGGGTCAAGATCTGCGCTTCATCTATTCCTTTTTGAACTCATGCCCAACTTGTTTCAAATTTTTTCAACGGAACAAACACGTTCTTATCAATTCACAACTATCAGTTTTTCAAATATATAACTTATAAAACCAACTAATTCTCGAACTTCGAGAGCACCTTTCATCTACCTATAGTTGCTGTTCGTCGTCGGAATTGGCACACATTTTTCATATAGCAATTCGACTCTGATCAATACACTAACCCCTACTCTGTACCATGTTCCGGATTCTGCTCTTGTGTTTCGCGCTGCTGGTGAGCAGCGTTGCTCCGGCCGAAGCGGCCCGTATCAGCTCATACGCCAAGGCCAAGATGAAGGGCCGCATGTACACTCACCGCCCGAACTACAAGCGCTACAAAGGCTGGAAATTTTCCAAGCGCCAACGCAGCCGCAAATCCGGCAACACCAAGACCTTCCGCGCTCCGGCGCGCACTACGCGCACCACGCACAGCACCACGCGCTTCTAACGGCGGCGCCCATCCCCGACTCCACCCGGGTTACTTTTAGCCGTTACGACGAGGGCCTTCCCCGGCAGCATTGCTGGGGAAGGCCCTTCTGGTTTTGTGCGGAACGATAAGCTGCCCTCAATTAGTAACTTCATCATAAAGACGCTGGCGAGTCTCAACCAGCAGCCGTTCCACGACGTCGCGGTCGGGCTCGTCGGGCAGGTGACTGGCGACAAAGGCGGCTTCTACCCGCGTTACCAGCACTTCAGCCTGCTGCACCAACTCGTCGTACTCAAACTCACCGCGCCGGATCTGCAAGAGAAAGTCACGATTGGGGCGGCGTACGCGCAGCTCGCCTTTCGTAGCAATTTCTTCGGCCATCTGAAGCAAGCGGAAAACGTGCAGCATGTTCTTGGCATCGTAGTTTTTGCCGTGCTGCACAGTGTTCTGGTAGCGCTCGGCGTTGCGCTTCGCTACCCAGTCCCAATATTCCCGATATACGCGGCAGTAAGTGCTATACCCGTTGCGGTTGAACGAAAGGTAGGCTAGCGGCTCTTCCCCTTTCGGCACGGCGGAGAGTTGCACGTCGTTGGAGGCTTCGGCGTCGCGCAGGAGGCCACGGTAGCCAAGGCGACCTTCGGGCGAGCGGTCTACGAACAGGGCGTAAAGATCAGTCAAGTGTGGCACGTTGGCTAGGCCGCACTGCTGCTGATCCAGTCCTTGGCGCTCCAGCCATTTCTGCGCAGGTTGGGCCCCGGCGCCCACGGTCACGTAGCAGAAATCGAGCACCGATTTGCGCGCGGGCGGCTCAGGGTTGTTGATCTTCTTGTTCAGGCCCTTGGCTTTCTTGATCTGGGCCACGGCGTACTCGGCAAAGGTCTGGCGGCAGAGCTTGGAGAGGTACAGCTCGGGGCGCAGCAGCGGCTCCATGAGCGGGTGGCGCTGCCGCACGCAATCGGCCGGCGAAGCAAGTAGCTCCAGCACGTTGGGGTTGTTTTTGAGCGCCAACTCCACAAAGCGGCGCAGCTCATAGAACACCTCATCGTTGGTGGAGTTGGACACTTGCGGCAAGTAATCGAGACCGAAATACTCGGCTTTGGGCAGCAGAAACACGCCCTTCAGGTCGGTATCGGAATGAGCTAGATTGGTGCCATAGGCGCGGCTGCCGCTTACGGCTTCGAAGAGGATAAGGCCCCGCTGGCGCAGGTTAGGGATGGTCACGGGGCAGTGGTATAGTTTTTAGCCCGCAGAGGACGTGGTGACAAGTGCAAAAGGTGGAGTGGCAGAATCAACTCTTAGCTAGTAACTGCTGAAATAAGGAGTTAAGCTCGGGGGTTGGATCCTGGTGCCGGGGCGGTGCCAAGGTGGTGCGGGCGGCCTGCGCCGCTTCGTACTCAGCCCTCAAGAAATTTGCTACATCGGCAGGCTTCGCTATGGTGGTTTTCTCGTTGGCGTCGGCTTTTTGGCGCAGCAAGTCATCCACGCACTGGGACAACTCTTGGGGCAACATCGCGCGCAACGGCTGGAACTCCATCGGAGGCACCTCCCCGGGCCGCTCCCGAATCCAGCGCGCTGCCAACGCCGAACGCAGCGCGTAGAACAGGCGCTTCAGGCGAACGTCGTTGCCGACTAAGTCATCTTCGATGCCCCGGCGCACCAAGCCAAGGTAGTGATGCAACACCGCCAGCGGATTATAGCACGCTGACAGCAGCGGCCGCACGGCGGCGCAAAAATCCAGCACCTCGTGGTACACCGTAGGCGACTGCAGCCACTCCTGCAAGGCCGCATTGGAGCCGCGTAGCAGCTTCAGGGTTTTGCGCAACTCCCAACCGCTCAGGTCCAGTTCGTCGCTGATGGGTAGGTGCAGCGTATCAGGTCCTTCGTCCAAGCGCAGGTACCACTCGGAGGCGTGACAATAAATGAAGCGCACATCGTAGTCCGAATCGGGTGAGGGAAAGCCCCAGGCCCGGCTACCGGCTTCACAGGCATAGAGGATGCGAATGTGGTGCTCTTTCTCAAGGCGGAGCAGTTCGGCTTGGATGCGGACACGGATGGTGGATTGCATACGGGCAAAAGTAGCCGTTGGAAGCTCGGTTCATCGCGTCAGAAACGAGAGGCCACCCCGAAACTTACGAGGCGGCCACATGCGGTGCCATTAAGTATGCAATAGGGATAAGGCGCGAAGCAGTGCGTTTCTACGCCTTACAATGCCTCGGCCTGTGGGGCTGGGGCACCATCAGTTAAGGAAAGCATAAAGGCTTTTAGGGCCAACTTCTCGGCAGTCGTGAGGTTGAGTGGCTCGGCCGCCAGCGTTTGGTTGTCGACACTCAGCCCGCGGCCCGCGCCGCCGCCTTCGTTGTAGAAGTCAATGACTTCCTCCAAGGTGGCGAAAGCGCCGTTGTGCATGTAAGGCGCCGTGAGGGCGATGTTGCGCACGGTAGGCGTCTTGAAGGCGTGTTTCAGTTGCTCGAAACGCGTGTGGGCGTAGCGGCCGAGGTCAGGGTCGAGGCGGCGGTCTTTGTTGGACATGGTCACGCCCAGCACTTCTGATTCGGCGTGGGTAAAAGCGGGCGGCACGGTGCCGTTGAACAGTGGCGTAAAGTGGCAGGTGGCGCATTTGCCTTTGCCCATGAATACGTTGAAGCCCAGAGCCTCTTCAGCTGTCAGCACGGCTTGGGAGCCGCGCAGGTGGCGGTCGAAGCGTGAGTTGAGGCGCACGAGGGAGCGTTCATAGCTGGCCAGGGCCATTTGCAGGTGCTGCGGGCCGATCTGGTTTTTGGACTGCGGAAAGGCCTCGGCGAACAGGCGCTGGTAGTCGGGCTGCAGGGGCAGCTGGCGGGCCGCATCGGTCAGGGAACCGTGCATTTCGAGCGGATTGCCGACCACGTCGGCGGCTTGGTTTTCGAGAGTGGCCGAGCGCATGTCGTAAAACTGCGCGGCCTGCAGAGCGGCGTTGAGCAGAGTGGGTGTGTTGCGGGCTATTTGCCCGCCGCTCAAGGTGGTGTTGCGGGCGAGGCCATCGGTGAAAGCCTTGTCGGGCTGGTGGCAGCTAGCGCAGGAGCGCCGCCCGTTGCCGGAAAGTGAGGCGTCGAAAAACAGCTTCTTGCCCAAGGCGACCTTGGCCGGCGTGCTCAGCGCTTCCTGCGTGGGCGCGTAGAAATCAGCATCGAAAGCGGCCGAGTCAAACAGCGTAGCGGCCGAAGGGCGCAAAGCCCGGCGCTCCTCAAAGACAGGCACACCCGCTTGCTGCTGAAACTGCAACAGCTCGCGGCTCAGCGGGTTGGCATAGGCTGTGATGAAGTTCAGGCGGTCAAATTCGTTGAAACCGACGGGCTGCCGCAGGTAGGTTTCAGCGGCTTGCAGGCGCTGTTCCAGTGCGCGCCACGCCCCACGGTTCGGAGAATCGGGGCTGGCGTAGGCGGCCAGCACCAGGCGCAACGCCGCCACGGCGGCAGCGGCTTCGGGCAGGGCCTGCCCGCAGAGCGGCGTATCAAAACCGGTGATGCCCAACGACACCACGCGGAACACCTCCAACCGGGCCGCATCAAACACGTGGGCGTCGGTCAGCTCCTGAGCTTCCCAGAGCGCCTGGGCGCGGCGAACCTCGCGGAGCAGCTTGCGCACTTCGCGCACGAGGTCGGCACGAGAGGCGGGGTCGAACTCAGGATAGATTAACTCCTCCACCACCTGAAAGCCGCTGGCCTCGAAAGCGCGGGTTTCCTCCACCTCGATTTCCTCGAAGGGCGGACCGTTCAGCAGCCGGCTTAGGCCGGGCATGAAGTACTCGGTGAAAGGCTCCACCCGCTTGAAACGCAGCCGGCAAGCTTCGAAGACCCGGTGCAAAGAATCGGTAGAGCGGCCCGCCTGCGCCAGCGGCAGCAACTGCTGCTCTACCTGCGTGGCCAGCACCTGCAAATCCTGCTGCACCAAGGCTTTCACGGCGGCGGCCGGGGCTGGTGGGGCTTGCCGCTGCGGCGAAGTGGTGCAGGCCACTACGGCCCAGGCGGCCAGCGCCAGCAACAGGACAACACGGCGCCAACTGGCTGCTATTGTATTGAAGGTCATTGGATAAAAACGTGCTGCTACGCAACGAACCCGCCGCCCCTGTGGACGACGGGTTCGGGCGAAGCGTACCGTAATCAGGTTATTTGGCTACGCCGCGGATAATGAGCACCTGCCCGCCTTCCCGGTTTGTCGACAGGCCCGAGCCGTCGGCGTTCAGGAATTTGGCATCCTGCCAGGTGTGCGGGTGAATGTTGACGGCGAAGGTGTTCGGCACCCCGATGATGTCGGAGATGTCGTACATGGCGCCGTACTCCCAGGAACTCAGGCGCTGGTCGTTCGAGGGATTGTACTTCTGGTTGAACGCGGCTTCGGTGCGGCGGTGGTTCATTTCCAGCATTGGCACCAGGTTCTTGGAGGCGATGTTCATCTGCCAGATACGGCCGTCGTGGCGCGTCTCGCGGTAGAAGGAGTCGCCGTCTTCCTGGATGTACACGTAGTTGTCGGTCACGCAGATGTTGTCGGGGTTCACCAGGCTCCTGCCGGGATTGGAGTCGCCCTGCGCCACCACCTCCAGCTTGCCGCGGAGCGGGTTATTGGCGTCGAGGTTCAGCTTGTACACGCGGCCCCACATGGTTTTGCCGGTTACGGGCGTCACCTTATCGGCCTGGCTTACACCGGTAGCCGTGAAGTAAATTTCTCGGCCGTGCGCGCCACCGCCTTTGCGGTAGTCCATGTCTTCCACGCGAGCCAGCTGCAGAGCGTTGAGCGTGCGCGAGGCAGCGGCCATCTGGGCGCCGGTCATCGTTTTGGCTCCTACCACTTCCACAAACTCCACGTCGTACTGCGTGCTGGGGGCCATGTTCGTTTCCACCGGGTCGTTGTTGGTGCGCTTGAGCATGTAGAGCTTGCCGTTCTGCAAGTCGCCGGGGGCGTCGCTTACGTAAGCCAGCAGTTGGCCGTCGGTATCGTCTTCACCAATGATAATCACTGTCTTGCCGGGGAAAGCGTCCTTGGGCAGCGGCACGGCATTTTCCATGCTGCCACGGCCCAAGGCGGGCAACACGCGGGAGCGGTTTTTCTTGTCGGCGGGCCCGAGCGGATCGATGGCGTGTACCAGCGACTCGGCGCCGCTTTCGCCGGCCGTCAGGAACAGCGGCCCGAAACCGTGCTCCTCCGGCGTGGCCAGCGTAGCCGAGCACAGGCGGAACATGCCCCCGTCGCCATCCACGATGTACTCCCCTTTCACGGGCTTAAACGACTTATCGAGGTACACGCGCGACACCGACCACAGAATCTCGTGGTTGTTGATCATCACGTAGCCCTCGCCGTTGGGGTTCTTCAGCAGGGCCGCGCCGTCGGGCTGGGCACCGAAAACGAAGTTTGGCGACTCGGGCAGCTGGTCGTCGGAGCTGATGAGCGGGAAGATGTCGAGGTTTTCGAAGCCGGCGAGCGGCTTTACCAGCGAAGGCGTGACGGAGTGTGCCTTCAGCTCCACGGTGGTATTGGGGTTGTCGTCATCGTTGTTGCAGCTGGCCAGCAGGCCAAGCAGCATCAGGCCGGCCACGGGGCGCAGCGCAACACGTTGGGCGAAGAACATAAGGTTTGGTAAGGGTTAGTCGATGCACAAAGCACCGCATAGCACATTACCCGTCATTTACCCTAGCGTTATTCTACTGCGAATCACAAATACTTAACGCATAGCGCGTAACCTTCCGGAAACAAAGCACCCCGACCAATCTGGCCGGGGTGCTGAACTTACTGAAACGTTGGTCGGAAAGTGGCGCAGAGTACCACTCAGCGCCACTCCGGGGCTCTAACGGACCACCAGCTTGCTGCTGGCGCCATCATCGGTACGGAGTACGTACACGCCGGCGGTGAGGCCCTGGGTTTCGAGGCGGTCAGCCTTGGCGAGCTGGCGCACCGGGCGGCCGAGCGCATCCACCAGCGTACCGGTTACGGGGCGGCTCAGGCGTACCTCGCCACCTTGGGCCGGGTTGGGGAAGATGCGCAGCGGCTCGAGGCTGCGTGCGCTGCGCGCCGCCGTTACGGTGCCGCGCTGCTGCACGCGGTACACGCTCACGGTGCTGCTGACTTCGTTGGCGAGCAGCAGCAGCGGCTGGCCGGTAGGGCTGTTGGCCGCCGATACGAAGATGATACCTTCGGGGCCTTGGTCACCGGTGCCAGCGGTGGTGCTGCGGTTGTTCACGTAGTCCACCAGGCGGGGCTGGGCGGGGTTGTTCACGTCGAACACCATCACGCCGCCGATGCGCTCCAAGGAGACGAAGGCGTAAGTGGTGTCGCGCAGCACGGCGGTGGTCACACCTTCGGGCTCGGGACCTTTGTCGTCGGAGCGGTTCTTGCGGGCGGGGTTGCCGGTGGTGTTGCTGGCATTGAAAATGGCGCCGAAGGTGGCGTCGGTGCTGGTGACGCGCTCCAGCAAATCGCCGCTGTCGTGCACGAGGGCGCCGGTTTGGGCGTTCAGGATGCTAAACGAGCGGCCCCCGAAAGCGTAGATTTCGTCGAAGTCGCCGTCGCCATCGGTGTCGCCCAGTTTGTTGGTCACGTTCAGGCGGCCCAGCACGTGGTTTTGCTTGAGCAGGCGGTGATTGGGGAAAGCTACGGTATCGAGCACGTAGCCGGCCGCGCCCACGCGCACGGCTTCTTCCAGGGCGGTGTACTCGCGGGCGTCGCCTTCGTTGGCGGTCAGCAGGTAATCCACGCCCTGCACCTGGAACGAGGCCATGGCATCGGGCATACGCATGCCGCGCACCGGCCAGTTGGCAATCAGGATGTCCGAAGTTTGATCCGAAGCATCGAGGCCAAAACCGGCCTGGCTATGATCCTGAAAGCCCACCGAGCGAATGCCGGTAAACTGCCGCGTGGTGAGGTCCAGCGTGGCAATGGCGTTGTTTTCCTGCAGGGTCACGTAGGCAAAGCGCGAATCGGCGCTGACGGCAATGTACTCGGGCTCGAGGTCCTGGGCTACCGAGGAAGGATTGGTAGCGGTACCGCCAAACAGGCGCACGCCGGCCGTGCGCAACGCAGCCGCCTGGCCGTTGAAGCTGGTGAAGCCCACGGTGGTCACGCTGGCTTGCGTCACGCCGTTTACGCCGCCGGTGTAGTCGATGATGGACACCGAGCCTTCCGGGTCGTTGGTGTAGGTGGTATTCGGCTCGCCTTCGTTGGCGGTGAGCAAGTAGCGGCCGTCGGGCGTAAACGTAATCATGTCGGGCATGGCGCCCACGGTTACCTGCTTGATGAACACGCCGTTTTGATCCAGGAACACCACGGTGCCGGGGTTCTGCGGGTTGGTGGCCTCCATGGCGCAGGCCACGAAGCCGTTGCGCACGGCCACCGAGTTGATGCCGCCGTAGGGCCGCACATCAATAGACGCTACCGACGTGATGTTGGCCGGGTTGTCGAAGCTGAGGATATCGAGCTTGCCGCCGATAGAATTGGCTACGTACAGTCGCCGGGTACTAGGGTCGTGCGCCACGATTTCGGCCGAGTTGGTGCCGGCGGCGCCGTTTTGATAGCTACCCAGGTGCGTGAGCGTGAGGTTGCGGCCGCGCAGCGGGGCCGTCGCGTCGTTGTCCTTAATATAGACGAGGTACTCCCGCGCGTCGCGCTGCACCCGGCCGTTGGTGGGGTTTTCGAGGCGGATGGTAAAGTACTCCGCTCCTTCCGCCACAGCGTCGTTGACGATGGGAATGGTCAGCGTTTGCGGGGCAGTGCTATTGGCCGGGAAGGTCAGCGTTTGGGCGGTGGCGTAGGTGAAGTCCTGCCCGGCCGTAGCCGTGCTCAGCGTGGGCACCAACACGGCCTGCACGGTAGTGGCCGAGGCGTTGGCATCCTGAATACTGACCGGAATGCTCACCGTACCCGCTGCCTCATCTACCACGGCCGTGGCGGTGGCGAAGCGCAGCGTGGGCAGCTGCACCGGCGCGGGAGTAGCTGTTAGCGCCACGTCGTCCCAGGCAGCCCAGTCGTCGTTGCCGTTTTGCTTGGCCGCGAGGCGCAAGCGCACGTGCGTGCTGCCGGCCGGAATCGGCACCGTGACGGTGGTCCAGGCGCGGGTATCTTTGTTTAACTGGGTGAACGTGCGCGGCGCGGCCCAGGTGGTGCCGTTGTCGAATACCACGGTATAGGCCAGCGAGTCGGGGTTGTCGAAGGCGTTTGAGAAGTACTTAAACGACACCGCCGTAGCTGCCCCGCTCCCGCTCTGAATGGCTACCGGCGCAAAATCCAAGTAGTGCCAGATAGCGGCATTATTGGTAGCGGGCCCTTCCAGGTCGCGCATGCCCCAGAGGTGGGCGCCGGCGGCCGGGGTGGCTTGCACGCCGGCCGAGCCGGTGGTGCCCACGTTGGGCAGCACGGCCCACTGGTCATTGTCGGCCGGCACGTTGTAGCTGGCCGGCGTGGCGGTGTAGGTCCAGGTGTCGGCGGTGGTGCCTTCGAAGCCCTGGCGGGAGCTTTGGGCGTGGCCACTGCCGGCCGAAAACCCCAGCAATAACAGAGTGGAAGGTAGTACTAAGTACAAGTTCTGGCGCATCAGCAACAGGTAGTTGAATGAAGCGCCAAAGCTATTTTGGCCCTGTTGCCAGCGTATTACGCGCCGGTTATTGAATTGTAAACTGGCAATATTTCGTCGCCGGGCCACTCAGCCACCAGCGCTGTGGCGCAGCCCAGCAGCAAGGGTACCTGTCGTACCTGCTCAAAGCCCATCAGGTGAAACGCGCCTTCCACGGCATCGAGGTTGGCAAACGACTGCGCGTAAAACGGTAGGTAGCGGTGCATGGCCGCCTGCCCCCTTCCCAGCCGGGACAACAGCGGCAGCACCGCCCGCAGGTAGTGCCGAAAGCCTGCCCGGCGCCAGCCCTGGCGGGGCACCGTCAGCTCCAGCAGCACCACCGTCCCGCCTGGCCGCAGCAGCCGGCGCACCTCCCGAGCCAACTCTGTAAAACTGCCCACTTCTAGAGTTTTCAGCCCGAAGCCGCACACCACGGCATCGGCCGCGCCGCTGGGCAGCGGGGCTGCGGGGGCTGCGGCCCGGCGCTGCTCGGCCCGCGCCAGCATGGCCGGCGAAAAATCAACGGCGTGCAGCTCGGCATCGGGCCGGAGCCGGGGCTGCAGCGCCGCCCACATCTCACCGGTGCCCGTCATCAAATCCACCACGCAGCGCTGCGGCTGCTGGGGCAACAGGGCCGCGGCCTGACGGCGCCAGATGCGCGTCAGGCCCAACGAAAACAGCTCGTGCCAGCGGTAAGCGGCGGCTAGCTGATTGAACAAGGCCCGCACAAACGCGGGGCAGAACAACTCAGCCGCGGGCGCCAGATCGGCCGGGGTACGGCGGCGGGCGCGGGGCAGGGCCATTACGCGGCTACTCATGTTCGGCTTGGGTTTGGATGGCGGAAAGCACGCGGGCGTGCATATCATCGAGCAGGTAATCACTCCACAGCTGCCAGTAGGCCCGGGGTCCGATGCTGTGGCGGTACACGGTGCGGGCTTCCAGCAGGGTGCGGCCATCGGGCTGCGGCAGAAGCCGAAACGTGCCGCTTTCCACCTGAAAATAGCCGTGCAGGTGCGGCGCATGGATGCGCGGATACGGGCTCAGTTCCTTCATGGGAACGGGCGTATCGCGCACCGCAAAGCGCAGCTCCCGCCCCGGCCGCCACACCGTAATGGGCAGCGTAGCCGCGCCCTGCGAGTAGCGGCACTCCAGCACCCGCTGCCCCTGCGCATCGGTACCGATGGCGGTGCGCTGGGGGTACGCCACGCCGGCCCGGAACAGCCAGCCGACCTCGGCCGGATACGCCACCGGCTGCGTCAACACCCGCCAGATGCGCTCGGGCGAGGCCTGCACCAGCACGCGCGTGGTGACTTCGGTGGGCACGGCGGGCGCCGGGCGCTGTGCTTCGTATTGCTGCCCGGCGGGGTACAGCAGCACCACCACAGCCAGCACTGAGACCCGGCGCGTTTGCCCCAGTGCCGCGCCCAACAGCTGGCCAAACACCGAGCCGAGCAAGCCGAGCACCAACGAGAAAGGAGCAGCCATCAGCACACAGATAATGCCTTCCAGGGCCGAAAAGACGAGCAGCGCCAGGGTCGCCAGCATGGCCAGCACTACTGTGACCCAAAACGTGATGCCGTTGTTACTTCCTTCTTCCTTAGGGTTTAGCCAAGTGAAGGTGGTGCTGGCCACCATGCCGCAGATAAAGGGCGAAGCCACAAACAGCATGACGCCGTACTGCCCGAAGCCATTGGCCGAAAGCGCGGTGAGCAAAACGCCGAGCAGGGCCGTGGCGGCTACGGATAGGGTGACGCAGCCAAGCTGCGTGTGCAGCAGCCAGCGCCGGAAAGCTTGGGACGTAGTGTGCCCGTCGGCCGGATTTTCCGGCCGTTCATCGGTTTCCATGATGCAAGCGGGTAAGGTGTATGACGCGCCGTTCTACACGAACAGCTTCAAAAACTTGTCCCAAAACCAGTTGCGCTCGGCCTTCATCATCACCGTCAGCACGCGGTCGGCGCCGTCGGCGAGCTGCTGGATGTCGGTAAGCGTGCGGTTGAACTCGCGGTAGTTGGGGTCAGAGGCGTCGCCGGCGACGTGGGCCAGCTGATCCAGGCTGCGCTTCATGGCGTCCAGCTCGCGGCGCTTCCGCTCCCGGATGACGCAGCGCGTAACCTGCAGCATGTCCTTTTCGGCAACGAAAAACTCGCGCCGCTCGCCCGGCCGCAGCTCCTTGTAAACGAGGCCCCAATCGAGCAGCTCACGCACGTTCATGCTGGCATTACCGCGTGAGATCTGCAGCTGCGCCATGATGTCCTCGGTGCTCAGCGCCTCCGCCGATACCAGCAGCAGGGCGTGAATCTGGGCCATGGTGCGGTTGATGCCCCAGCTGGCGCCCGAGGTACCCCAGGTATGGATAAACTGCGCTTTGGCCTCTTCGAGGGTCATATATCTGGTGCTTAGTACTTGGGGTTGGGTGCCTGGGAAGAGCACAGATCCAGCGTAGACTTGGTAACGAGCTGGCGTTGGTCAGTGGAGCTGCAGTTTAGCTTGAGCCTTCAGCCGAAGCTTACAAGCGAATGGCGGGCAGTATCGAAGCCTTAGTGAAATATGCGGCGGAGCGAGCCGCGCAAGTGCGGAAAGTCGAAAGCAAACCCGTGCTGGCGCAGCACCTCGGAGGTGACGTAACGGCCCGTCAGCACCAGTTCGGGCTCGGTGCCCAGCAGCCAGGTGCCCACCCGAACCAGCGGCGCCCAGCCTGGCAGCCCGATGGGGGCCTTCACGGCCCGGCGCAGCTCGCGCATGAACTCGGCATTAGAAACCGGATTGGGCGCGGCGGCATTGACGACGCCCTGCACCGCAGGACGCTCCTCCAGCCAATCAATCAGCCGGCAAAAATCGATTTCATCCAGCCAGGTAATTCCCTGTGTACCACGCCAAATGGTGCCGCCTAGCCCCCACCGCGCCACCCGCACGAAGGGCTGCAACACGCCGCCGGGCAGGCCCAGTACTAAGCCGATGCGCAAGAATATTTTCCGTGTACGGGGAGTGTCGGCGGCAGCAAAGGCGGCCTCCCACTGCTGGCAGACTTCGGCTGAGAAGCCCGATCCGGGCGCGTTGTACTCGTTGACTTCCCGGTCGCCGGGGTCACCAAAAAAGGCAGCCGAACCGGCGTTGATCCACAAGGGCGGCGGGGTGGCGCAATGCTGCAAGGCCTCTCCCAGCACACGAGTGCTTTGCACTCGCGAATCCACTATTTCCCGCCGGTTTTCGGGGGTGTACCGGCAGTTGACGGAGCGGCCAGCCAGATTTATCAGTAGGCGGCTGCCCTCCAACTCCTGCGCCCACTCTCCCACGCTACGCCCATCCCAGCTCACGTAGCGCACATTGTCGTGCGGAGCACGCGCCGTGCGCGTCAGCACCACTAGCTCCACCGGCTGGTCGAGGTAATGCCGCATGAGGCACTGACCCAGAAAACCAGTTCCACCGGCGAGAATGATGCGTATGGGAGTCATAGCTAGAGGCGTTTCAGGCGGGCCAGGGTTAGCCCTGATCCTTGTTCGCCTCAAAGGTATCATAAGTTTCAATAATTATTGAAACTTATGATACCTTCTTCACACTGTACTGATTTACAGCATCAAATATTCACGATTGAGTTCTTAAAGGGGCAATAAATAGCCGCATTCAGCCTGCTGAGGTAAGCTGTAGGCAGCATCAAACACCCGGGTCAGAAACTCAGACGGATTGCTGAAGCGGAGAATTGCTGACGTTCAGAGCCGCAGTTTCACCGGTCGACAGGGACTGTCCCGCCAGAAAGTCCCCGTACCACCGCCCCGAGTCCTTTACGGTACGCTGCTGGCTTTCATAATCCACGTGCACCAGCCCGAAGCGCGGGCCGTAGCCTTCGGCCCACTCAAAATTGTCGGTAAAGGACCACACGAAATAGCCATCCACCGGCACTCCCTCTCGACGGGCCCGCAGCACTTGCCCGATGCAGGCCTGCAAAAACGCCATGCGCGCCGGATCAAACAGCCGGCCATTGGGAGTGAGTGCCTCGTCGGGGAAGGCCGAGCCGTTTTCAGTTACCAGCAGACGCGGCGCGTTCGGGTAGGCCGCAAACTGGTGCAGCATGTGGTGCAGGCTTTCGGGATACACCTCCCACCCCATCACGGTGTGCGGCACCCGGCGGCGGGCGGCCCCTACCAGCGTGGCCCACAGCAAAGGCACGAAAGGCGAATGGCGCACCACTTCGCGGGTGTAGTTCTGCACGCCCAAAAAATCGAAGTCAAAAGGCAAACGGGCCTCGTCGCCCGGCAGCATGTAGCGGTCCATCCAGCCGAGCAGGGGCAAATCAGCCACGGGGTAGCCGAGGCCAAGCGCGGGCTCCACAAACAGGCGGTTGAGCAGGGCATCGGCGCGGCGGGTGGCGCGTTCGTCACGGGGCAGGCCGGGGCGCCAGGGCGTCACCTGCGAGCAGGAAAAGGTGGTGCCGATGCGGGCCGTAGCGGGCAGCGCGGCGCGCAGGGCGCGGCCGCCTGCAGCCTGGGCCAGCGCGGCGTGATGGGTACTGCTCAGAAAGGAGCCAAGGCCCCGCCGGCCGGGCGCGTGAATGCCCAACATGTGCCCGGCACCTACGAACACCATCGGCTCGTTGAGCACCATCCAGTGCTGCACCCGGTCGCCGAGGCGGCGAGCCATCAGTTCGGCGTAATCGGTGAACCAGCCCACCACAGCGCGGTTTTGCCAGCCGCCACGCTGCTGCAAGGCCAGTGGCAGGTCCCAGTGATAGAGCGTGAGCCAAGGCGTGATGCCTCGCTCCAGACAGCCGTCGACAAGCCGGTCGTAAAAATCCAGGCCCTTCGGATTCACGGTGCCGGTGCCCGTGGGCAGCACCCGCGACCAAGCCACGGAAAAGCGGAAATTATCGATGGCCAGCTGCCGCATAAGGTCCAGATCCTGCGGCCAGCGGTGGTAGAAATTGGTGGCAACATCGGCATGCTCGCGGCGCTTGATCTTGCCCGGGCGCCGTACAAATGCGTCCCAGATGCTCGGCCCTTTGCCGTCGAGGTTCCAAGCCCCTTCGGTCTGGTACGCCGCCGCGGCTACGCCCCAGCGAAAATCGTCTCCAAAATCGGCCCGGCTAAAAGCGCTCGGGGTAGTGGCAGGAAAGAAAGCCGGCGGCAGGCTGGCGGCGAGGTAATCAGACATGCACGGGATAACGGCGGCAGCGGGCAGTGGTTGGCTGCCGGTACGGTTGGAAAGCTACCCTTCTTAGATGAGGGGCGCTAGTCGTTCTTTCTTGCTGTTGCTCCTCGGCCTGACGCCCGCCGGCAACTGCTCCAGCAGCAGCTGATCGATGACGGCGGCCGTTTCGTCGGGGTAATCCACCGGTACGGTGTGTCCATGGTGCAGCCAGTGGTCGAGGGTAGCCAGGTGCTTGTCTTTAAGGCTTTTTACCACCGGCACGCCCAAGTGCGCCAGCGCGGCGGCGTTGCACTGCTGCTCATACTGATTTTTCATGGGCACCACCAGCAGCTTCTTGCCAAGGAACAGGGCCTCGGCGGGTGTTTCGAACCCGGCGCCGCAGAGCACGCCGGCGCTGCGGCTGAGGCTGTCGAGAAAGGCGGCCCCGCTCACGGGGCGTACCAGCACATTGTCATGCTCCGATTCGGTGTGGCTATGCTTGCTGAACACTTCCCAGCGCGCCGAGCGGCTAAGGTAGCGCAGGCGCTTCACCAGCGTTTCCTCATCGAAAGCAGGCAGGTACACGGTGTAGTGGCCGTCATTCTGGGGCTGCAGCTGGCGCACCTGCTGGCGGATGACGGGCGTGCTGATGCCCGGCGCGTAGCGGTCGAAGTGAAAGCCGTATTGGGCGGTGCTGGGCGCGTAGTGACGCAGCACGCCGCGGCCCATCACGTCGGAGCTATCGGGGGCAGGGGCCGCGGGGTGCAGCACGGCGCTCTGGTGGCTTAGGGCTACACAGGGCACCTGCCGCAGCTTGCACGCCCACGCCGACACCGGCTCGAAGTCACTGATAACCAAATCGTAGTCCTGCACCGGCAGCTGGTTTACTTCCCGCATTAGCTTGGTCGACTTCAGCTGCCAGAACGTGCGCACGAAGTCTACCCCGCCCTTCTTGCCGAAGATAAACCCCATGCCGTGACAGCGGAAGCGCACCGGAAAAGGCAATGGCAGATCGGCGGGCGGGCCGCTCACCAGCACGTCGAGGCGGGTGGCGCGCTGCTGGAGCAAGGGTACCACATCGAGGGCGCGGCTGAGGTGGCCGTTGCCGGTGCCCTGAATGGCGTAGAGAATACGAGGCAAGATGAAAAGTGAATGTCGTTGAATAAACTTCCCTCCTCGGCTGAGGAAGGGGACGCCAAGCCACAGGCTTGGCTGGGGTGGTCGACAGCCCTTACTAATGTGGTTCTGATCGACCTTGAAAGCGCGTCGCGTCGAGCTTATCGAGACATAACGCTCTGAATCCTAATGGCTCCTCCGCCCTATCTGGCCCCGCTCAAGCGCATCTCCGCCAATAGCCCATCAAGTAAGGTGGCAGGCAGCGCATCGGCTGCTTGGTCCAACTCGTCGGGTTCGGGCTCAGCTTGGTTGTGCATACGCGCATCGTCTTGGTAGCGGTAGAGGAGCCAACCCGCATCGGTGGTGTATTCGAGAGCGGTGAGGTTCTCGACCCAGTCGCCGGAGTTCAGGTAGGTTACGCTGCCTTTTTCGGTGCCGATAGCCTTGATTTCGGGGCAGTGGATGTGCCCGACGGCCACGTACTGGTAGCCACTGTCGGCGGCGATGGTAGCGGCCGTTGTTTCGAAGTCGCTGACGAGGCTCACGGCGCTTTTCACGCGGTCCTTCACGATTTTGGACAAGGCCACGCGCGGGCGGCCCAGCCTCTGCAAGCCCCAGTTGACGAGGCGGTTGATAAGAATCAGCAGGTCGTAGCCTTCGGCGCCGAGTTTGGCCAGCCAGCGCGAATGGCGCATGGTCACGTCGAACACGTCGCCGTGGAACAGCCAGGTGCGGCCGTGGGGCAGGTCGAGCACCAGCTTGTTGTCAATGCTGAACGCGCCGAGGCGGGTGCCAGCGAATTTACGGAGCAGCTCGTCGTGGTTGCCGGTGAGGTAGTGGATGCGGGTGCCCTTGGCAGCCATGTGGGCCAGGTGGCGCACCACGCGCATGTGGGCCGCCGGCCAATAGCTTTTGCTAAACTGCCAGATATCCACGATGTCACCGTTGAGCACCAATACTTTGGGCTTAATGCTTTTGAGGTAGCGCAGCAGCTCCGGGGCGTGGCAGCCGTAGGTACCCAGGTGCACGTCGGAAATCACGGCCACGTCGAGGCGGCGGCGTTTGAGGCGGCGCTGCTTCATGCCGGGTGGGTTTTGAACCGTACGGGGCGGCTGGGCCACCACGTCTGGCGGCCGGCGCCGTGCAGGCCATGCTTCCACGCGGCCAGCGAGCCGGCGAGGTACGCTACCAGGAGGGCGAGTTGGAAAAGTCCGTAGCCAATCCGGCGCAGCCAGGCCGGAGAAGCCGATGCATCATGAATGCGTATCATATCAGGCCAGGGTTGCTCCAGGTCCGAAATTCGGCCGTAGCCATGACCTGATGATTACTTGCGGGTTATGCTTCCGTCATGGTTTGATGATGGGAAGGTTAAGGACATCTGCGCTTTGCTTTTCCTGGGATGCACGCTACCCACGCGCCACGTCTTCCGCTGACAACCATTACCTTGAACCACAACCTGCCAGACACCCCGTTCCCATGCTACCCACTCCTTCTTACCACCGCATGCTGCACCGCCTCGCTCCTCTCGGCCTTGTGGGCTTATTGCTGACCGGCTGCCAGACCCGGTCCACTACCGCCACTGAAGCTCCCACCACGGCAACCGCCGAAACCGTGCCCGCCGCAGCCCCAGCCGAAGCCATCAGTGCAGCCACCATTGGCCACTACCTGCAGGCCGTGGCTTCCGATGAAATGCTGGGCCGCAAGCCCTTTACCGAGGGCGAAGAACGCAGCACGCGCTACCTGGCCGAGCAGTTTCAGCGGCTCGGCCTGCAACCCGGCCCCGATGGCAGCTATTTCCAGCCAGTGCCGCTGGTGGAAATCACCGGTACGCCCGCAGCTAACATGCAAATCAAAGGCAAGGGCAAGAGCCTGAGCTTTCAGTACAAAACCGATTTCGTGGCCTTCACGCAGCGTGAGCAGCCGCAAGTGGCCCTTACTAACTCACCGTTGGTGTTTGCTGGCTACGGCGTGGTAGCGCCCGAGTACAATTGGAACGACTACGCCGGCCTCGACGTGAAGGGCAAAACCGTGGTAATCCTGGTAAACGACCCCGGCAACGCCGGCAACGACACCACCCTGTTTCGGGGCAAGGCCATGACGTACTACGGCCGCTGGACCTATAAATACGAGGAAGCTGCCCGCCAAGGGGCCGCCGGCGTGCTCATCGTGCACGACACCAAGCCGGCCGCTTACCCGTGGTCGGTGGTGCTGAGCGGGGCCATCAGCCCGAAGCTGCGCGCCCAGACAGCCAACAAAGGGGCTGATAAGTGCGCGATTGAGGGCTGGCTGTCATTAGATGCCGCCAAGCGCCTGTTTCAGGCCGCTGGCATGAATTACGACCAGCTCTACGCGGCCGCTAACAAGCCCGGCTTCCGCCCGCGCCCGCTCGGCGGTCTTACCGTGTCGGTCAGCATTCAGAACAAGCTCCGTCGCCAGTCCAGCAAAAACGTGCTGGCCGTTCTGCCCGGCACCACGCGCCCCGATGAATACATCGTCTACTCGGCCCACTGGGACCATTTCGGCGTAGGCAAAGCCATTGCCGGCGACTCCATCTACAACGGCGCGGTGGACGACGGCACCGGCCTGGCGGCCTTGCTCAGCATTGCCGAAGCGTTTCAGAAAGCTTCGCAGAAGCCCGGGCGCAGCATCGTATTTCTGGCCGTAACGGCCGAAGAGCAAGGCCTGCTGGGCTCGGCCTATTACGCCCAGCACCCGGTATTTCCGCTTAACAAGACCGTGGCCAACCTGAACATGGACATGCTCTGGCCCTACGGACCGATGAAAGACCTCACCGTTATCGGCTACGGCCAGTCGGAGCTAGAGGACTACGCCCGCGCTGCCGCCAAGGAACAGGACCGCTACCTCCTCCCCGACCAGACGCCCGAAACCGGCATGTTCTACCGCTCCGACCACTTCAACTTTGCTCACGTGGGCGTCCCCTCGCTCTACGCCAGCGGCGGCTACGAAAGCCGCACCCGCGGCAAGGAATACATTGCCGAGCAGCGCCAGAACTACACCACCAACATGTATCACAAGCCTGCCGACCAATTCGACCCGAGTTGGAATTTGATGGGCATTGCCCAGGACGCCGAACTGTATTACCGCGTGGGCCAGCGCCTGGCCAGTGAAACTACGTTTCCGCAGTGGCGGGCCGGCTCGGAGTTCCGGGCGGCGCGGGAGAAGAGCATGGGGCAGTAAAATGCCTGGTTGAAAACCGGAACGCCTGCATAGACGCGACATGTCGTGCCCTACGCAGGCGTTCCGGTTGTTAAGTTTGTTACAGCCGCGGGTCCACCGACTCGCTTTCCAGCGCCAGTACGCCAAACACGCACTGGTGCACCTCGCGTAGCGGCGCCTTCGCCACGAAGCGCTCCAGCCCTTCCACTCCCAGCGCAAATTCCCGCAGCGCGAGGCTGCGCTTGCTCTTGATGCCCCGCTCCCGCAGGCGCTCCAGGTTCTGGGGCAACAGGTAATCGGGGCCGTAAATGATGCGCAGGTACTCGCGGCCGCGGCACTTCAGGGCAGGCTGCACCACCCCGCGGCGGGTACGGGCAATAAAATCAAAGGGCTTGACCACCATGCCCTCGCCGCCACGCTCGGTAAGGTCGGTCCACCAGTTGATAGCCTCTTCCACGGCGGCGGGGTCTTGCAAGCTGACTACGCGGTAGTTGGTGGCCAGCAGCAGGCCGGGGTCGGCAGCGCATAGGGCGCGCAGCGTTTCCATATGCCACTGGTGGTCTTTATCGAAGTAGGTGCGGCCTTCGGTGGCGAGCAGGTGAAAGGGCGCCAAGCGCAGATCAGCCAACGAATGCACCGGCCAGCTGTAGCGGCGGTAGGCCTGGGCGTACTGCTCGGCGGCGGTGCGGCGGGCGGTGTAGTGACTCAGCAGGGCCTCGGAGCCATCGAGGCCGCGGGCTATGGCCAGCTCCAGCACCTGCTGTACTTGGGGCAGCGCGGCGGTGGCAGCGGCAGCCACGGCGGCGTACTGGTTCTTGATTAGCTCCTGTGCCTTCGCCGACCACGGCAGCAACTCGGCATCGAGGCACACCCAATCGGTGCTGAACTGCTCCCAAAAGCCGGCCGCGGTGAAGGCGTCGCGCACGCGGGTGAGGAAAGCCAGCTCCAGGTGGGGGTCGGTGAAAAAGTTGCGACCGGTGCGGGTGTAGCACTTGCCGAATCCCTCGCCCACTATCCCAAAGCGGCGGCGGGCGGCTTCTTCGTCGCGAGCCAATACCAGCACAGTGCGGGAGCCCATGTGCTTTTCCTCGCACACCACGCGCTCTACGCCCTGGCGCTTGTAATAGTCGAAAGCCTCGGCGGGGTGCTCCAGCAAATCGGGCAGCGCCGAAGTTTCCGAGGGGCTCATGGTGGGCGGCAGGTACAGCAGCCACTTCGGATTGAGAGCAAAGCGGCTCATCACCTCCAGGGCCGCAATGGCGTTTTCCTCCCGGATGGTCACCGAATGCGCCAGCTGGGTCCGGATCTGCTGCTTGCCGGTTACGTCGCGGATGTCCAGCAGCTCGTCGTGTTGCTGCTGAGCCGAAAGCTGGGCCGCATCCTCTGCCACTTGGGCATGGTGCAGCGGCCGGGCCGGCTCGCAGTACACCGCATGGGCCGGCACCGATACCAGCTCACGCTCGGGGTAGCGCAGGGCCGTGAGTTGCCCGCCAAACACGCAGCCGGTGTCGATATCGATGGTACCGTTGAGCCACTCGGGCTGGGGCACGGGCGTGTGACCGTACACCACCATGGCGCGGCCGCGGTACTCGGCGGCCCAGTTGTAGCGCACGGGCAGGCCGAATTCGTCGGTTTCGCCCGTGGTTTCACCGAACAAGGCGAAGGCGCGCACGGCGCCGGAGCCGCGGCCCTGCATTTCCTCGCGCATGCCGGCGTGGGCCACCACTAGGCGGCCGTCGTCGAGCACGTAGTGGCTGACGAGGCCGTCGATGAACTGCCGCACCTGGCTTTTGAAGGCTTCCGGTTCGGCGGCCAACTGCTCCAGCGTCTCGGCAAAGCCGTGTTTCACGGCCACGTTCTTGCCGTTGAGGTGGCGCAGCAGCTTGATGTCGTGGTTGCCGGGCACGCACAGCGCGGCTCCGCTGCGCACCATGCTCATCACCAGCCGCAATACTGGTGGTGAAGCCGGGCCGCGGTCGACCAAATCGCCCAAAAACAAAGCCCGGCGGCCTTCGGGTGGCGTAACGCGGATGCCCAGGTCGCGCACGTCCTGCACCGGTTCGTTTTCCACCCGGTAACCCAGTTCGGCCAACAGCTCCAACAGTTCCTGGTAGCAGCCGTGCACGTCGCCGATGATGTCGAAGGGGCCGTGGTCGAAGCGGCGGTTGCTGTAGAGCGGGTCGCGGTAGATGTCCTGCACCGCGTCAATTTCCTCCGGGCCGTGCAGGTGGTAGATCTGCCGAAAGCCCTCCTCGCGCAGCCGCTTCAGGCTCTTACGCAGCTGCTGGCGCTGCATGGGCAGCACGTGCCGGCCCATCTGCTGGCGGTCGGGCCGCAGGCGGTTGCGCTCAGCCGATACGTCTTCGGGTACATCCAGCACCACAGCCACGGGCAGGCAGTGATACTGCCGCGCCAGCTCCACCAAGGACTTGCGCGACTCCGGCTGCACGTTCGTGGCGTCTACCACCGTTAGCAGGCCGCGCTTCAGGCGCTTAGCCACGAGGTAGTGCAACAGGTCGAAGGCGTCGGGCGTGGCGGCCTGGTCGTTCTCGTCATCGGCCACGAGGGCGCGGCAGTGGTCGGAGGAAACGATTTCGGTGCTGCGAAACAGCCGCCGGGCAAAGGTGCTTTTGCCGGAGCCGGTGGTGCCGATGAGCAGGATAAGCGAGAGTTCGGGGACGCGAAGGGTGGTCAGGGGCATAGCGCAAAGATGCAGAGCCGCAGGTATCTTTACTGGTCCAATCAGCTTAAACAAAAGCCAGCGGCTGGCAAGGGCTCTGCTTTCACTCCATGAAATTACTTGTACTACCGGTTGCGCTGATGCTGAGCGCCCTCACCAGCGGCCACGCACAGAAGCTAACGGCCCAGGCAGCGCGGGTGGTTCAGCAAATCCAACAGGCCTCGCTGGAGCCCGGCAGTGCCCATATGGGCTACCGCGGGGTGGGCCAGCAAGACGAGTTGTTGAGGCAGCTGAGAGCGGCCACGTCGCAGGCGCAGCAGGTGGCGCTGAGCCGCCACCCCCACCCGGCCGTGAGCGGCTACGCCAGTTGGGCCCTCGCCGATGCCCGCTACCCGCGCCTCACGCAGTTGTTTGGCCAGTGGCTGCAGAATCCGCAAAGCCTGCACTTTGGCGCGGGCGCGGCAGCTGCCCCCACCGACCAAGATGCCTGGGGAGCCGCAGATTCCAATAGGAGCCGTTTACGCCAGAAGCAGGCTTCGTCGGAGGACCTCGCAACCGTGCTATACCGGCGGGTGTCGGCACGCGTGCAAGGCGCATCCATTGCCGACAGCGTGTTTTTCGCCCGCCAGCGCCGCGGCATGGATAGCCTGCTGTTACGCCGGGAGCCTGCGCACCCGCTTCTCTCTTTTGCTTTGGCCCACAATGCCGCCTACCCGCCCAACTACGCCGCCGTGCGTGCCGTGTGCCTCCGCGACTCCTCGGAGGAGGCCCTGGTGGCCCTGGCTCAGTACCGCAAAGCCACGGATGTAAGCCTGATTGCCGGGTTTGGTCCTCGGGCGTTCAGAGCGGTTTCCTGGTTTCCGCACCCGGAGTTTTGGCCGCTATTGGAACAACACGCCGGACGCGAAACCAATCGTGACTACTACCTGGCCCTAATTAGCTATCAGGATGCGCGCTCCGCTGCCCTGCTAAGCCAGCTGTGCCGCAGTCAGGCAGTTCCCGAAACCGTAGCCGAGTGCCTCACCGAGAAGTACGCCCCCGTGTACCAGGAAGTAATACTGGACCTCTGGGTGCGGCACAAGACAACCAGCCTGGCACTTACCGAGCGCCTCGCCCGGGACCGACCACAGGAAGCCGCGGCCGGCTTTACCCGGGGCCTCTTACAAGGAAGCTGGTACGGCAGCCCACCCGATTTTTACTTCAACGAGGAAATCATCCGGGCCATGCTGCAGCACCTCAAGCAGCAAAACAGCCCGCAGCTCGAGCAGGTGTGCGCCCAAAACATTGGCCGTACGGAGAACGGGCTCTTACAAACGTTTCTGGACTTTGCAGCCGAACACCGCTTGGCAGCTGCCCAGCCGGCCATACTGGAGAGACTGGCCAGCACCCGCCCTACTTATCATGATGCCGACGGCGTGTACCGCATCGAAAACGACGGCCAGCATATGTACATGCTGACCCGGGCGGCGCTAGCGTTCCAAAACTCCGCTATTCACGACCAAATCATCAGCAGCCTTACGGGCAAGCGCGCGGTGTGGGACACGGGCAACACCGGCGTCCGTATGAAGCAATTGCTCGCCGAACACGGACTTAAGCTGCCGGGGGCGCTGGTCCCAAGCCCCCGTAAGCCGAGTAGTCCCCGCTAAAGCAGAATAGCCCACTTCTGCCCGGATTATAGCCCCAGTGGTGCTCATGCTGGCTCGCCGTACGAGCGGTTATTCTAGCGCGACCCGGTCACGCGCACTTCCACTCGCCGGTTGAGCTTGCGGGTAAATTCCCGCTCGTTGCTGGCCCGCGGCTGGGTACTACCAAAGCCGATGCCCCTGATGCGCGCGGCCGACACGCCACGTTCTACCAGATAAGCTTTCACCGCTTCCACGCGCTGCTCGCTGAGTTCGAGGTTCTTCTTGGGCGAGCCGACGTTGTCGGTGTGGCCGTGCAGCTCAATGGTCATGCGCGGATTGGTTGTCATCAGCGCCAGCAAGCCGTCCAGGGCTGGAAATGATTCGGGCAGCAGCACGGCCTGGCCTTGCGCGAACTGCACCCGATCCAGCCGCAGCGTGGCCCCGATGGTAAGCGGCCGCAGCAATACGTCTTGGGCCGTGGCGCCGGCTCGGGGAGTCAGGGCGCTATCGAGGGGCAGGTAGCCGGGCATTTCCACCTGGGCCTGATAGACCTGGCCCGGGGTGAACGACAAGGCAAAGGCAGCGTTTTCGGTGAGCGGCACGGTTTGCTCCGCAGCACTGCCCATGCGCAAGCGGAACTGCGCCTGCGAAAGCGGTAGCATCGTACTGGCATCGAGCACGCGCCCCTGCCAGCTAGCGGTGGCCAGTGCCGCAGGGGCAGCGGGCGGCGTTTCGTTGGCCTGAAATAGGTTGCAGCCAGCCAAATCGGTGTAGCTGCCGCGGCGCACCTGGGTGGCGCGGCGACGCTGCATATCCACGCGGTAGAGGGCTTTCGGGCCGGCCAGGTACATCACGCGCTGACCGCCGGCCCCCTGCTGAATCAGCACGTCGCTGTAGCCGCCGCGCTCGGGCAGACCGTCGACGGGCAGCAGATCGGGCGACGCGCGCTGGGTTTTCAGATCGATGCGCAGCAGGGAGCCATCGGTGCTGTACACCTGCCAGAGCGTGCCCGCGTCGTCGAGGCTAAAATTGGCATGGGTACCGGCACCAGAGAAGGCAATGGCCGGATAGTAAGGCGCGCGCGCCACGGGGTCGGTGGTCCACAGCACCTTCACGCTGTTGTCGCGCGGATTTACCCGCACCAGCAGGTTGCCATCGGAGGTGATGAAATACAGGTCGCCGCGCTCATCGGTAGCGGCCGAAATCCAGACGTTTTCGGAGCCCTGAGCCGGTAGCTGCCAGGTAGTGTAGCTACCCTGGCGTGTGGCCGGGTTGTAGCGGTACAAGTATTCGGGCTGATCGGTAGGCGCCTTGGTAACGGAGTACAAGCAGTTGTCGAAGCCCTTGGTGAGGGCGTAGGACTGGAAAGGCAGCACCCGGCGGTGAACCTTGGGTGAGGCCGCAGGGTTGGCGACCGAAAACTCGTGGATGGTCCGGCAATCGTCTTCCCACTGACCGTTGCGGTAGCGCAGCGCCGCAATGCCGTACATTTTGTCGTCGCACCCCGCCGTGGAGGATGGGGCGCTGCTTGGTGCTGGGCGGGCGGGTGCCGGGCGGGTCGCGGGGCTGGCTGGTGCTGCCGCCCCGCCCACGAAGCCAAACGACTCGAGCAGCAACTGGCCCTGCAAACGGATGCGCGCATCCAGATCGGCCGCGGCCCGGTACTCCAGCCGGTAGTCGTAGCCGTTGCGCCAGAAGCGCCGGCCAATTACCCGGGTGCGGGTACCGCCCTCGGGGGTGTAAGTGTAGTCGAAGCGCAATTCCTGGTAGCCGTCTTCATCGTGCGCATCCAGCATGAGTACGCGGCCTTCGGGCAAGCGCAAAATGCGGCGGCGCAACGAGTCTGGCTCGCCCGTAGTCAGCAAATTCTGATTGCGACGCACCGCCGGCAGCTGGCGCACCAGCAAGGATACATCCGCCAAAGGCGCGAGCCGATTGGGTCCGACATAGAACACAGTGGGCGCGCCAGGGCCCTCGCCTTCCTTTATCTGCCAATCCGCCGGATAGGCTACGCGGTAGCCCTTTTTGGCGTCGGTGTAAGTGGTAGGCGCGGAAGGCGTCTGCGCGTACAGCGTCATCCAGCTCAGCGCCAGCATGAGCGACAGACATACCTTCAGGAACATGGGCGTAGCAATAGGCAAGGGTTACTTCAAAAATACGGAGGCAAATGGTCAAGTACCGCTCCGAAAGTAAACGAGTGCAGACCGTGGAGTAATGTACCGGAAAGCATAAGCCTGTCATGGTTCTCATGACATAGTACTTACGTCACACTACTTGGGGCCGTACCAGCCGGCTAGTTTGCTCCGCTCAGCACCTCGAACACCGCCAGCTGCGAGGGCGCTCCTACCTCAGCCTCTTCTGGCCCTAGCGGCTCCACGCGCACGCGGTACCCGTGGCGCTCGGCCACGCCCGTGGCCCAAGCCTCAAACTCCGCCCGCGTCCACTCGAAGCGGTGGTCGGAGTGGCGAAACTCGCCGGCGTGCAGCTTCTCGAATTTCTGGTTGTAGGTCACGTTGGGCGTGGTCACGAATACCATGCCCGGCTTGGCCCGTTCAAAAACCACCCGTTCAAACGCGGCCAGCCGGCCCTCGTCCAGGTGCTCGATAACCTCCACCACCGCGGCGGCATCAAACCCAGCGAGGCGCGGGTCGTGGTAAAGCAAGGAACCCTGAATCAGGTCGAGTCGCTGCCGCTGGCGCGGGGCCATATCCAGCACGCCGAGGCGGTCCTGGGCCCGCGTCAGGGCCTGATACGATACGTCCATGCCCAGCACGTACTCGATGCCGCGGTTTTGCAGCAACAGGCGCAGCAGCTTGCCTTCGCCGCAGCCCAGATCCAGCACGCGCTTGGCACCTAACCGGCCAATTTCGGCGGCTACGTGCTCCAAACGCAAGTCATGCAAGTTGCGACGCTCGGCGCTTGCTTCAGCGTTGCCCGCGGCCGATGCGGAAGCGCCCGTTGGGGAATCAGCAAACTCATCCAGCAACTCGCCCGCAGCTGCGTCGGGCATGTCTGTTTCGTCGCCTTCGAGCAGGCGCTCAAGGGCCGGCCGCGTATAAGCCGCCAGATTCAGCAGGTAGCGCCTAGTGATAAATTCCCGCTCGGGGTGGCGCGGTAGCCACTCGCCGCCTTTGCTTAGCAGTTTCTCGATTTCGGCCTCTCCCACCCAATAGTGCTTATCGTTATCGAGCACCGGGATTAGCACGTACAGGTGGCTAAGCACCTCGCGTAGCCGCAAGGCCGCGTGGCGCAGGCGCAGGGTGAAGTAGCGGCTCTCGCCCCATTCGGGCATGGCCGGGTCGAGCGGGTAGCTTTCAACTTCTACAGCGTAGCCCAGCGGCTCAAACAAACGCCGCAGCAAAGTTTCAGAGGGGGCCGGTACCACGCTTACCGTCACCTCGAAGGGCCATTGCTCATCGGGCAGTTCGGGGCGGTCCTTGCAGGTGCCGCTGAGGGCAGTGTTAAACGCCTTGGCAATGGCTACGCTCATAAACGAAGAGGCCACGTATGGCCGGTCGTTGACGTACTGCTCCAGTGCAAAGCCCTCCCCGGCCGGGCCGCGGTGGTTGCGCACCAGGCCCACCGGGTCGATATCGAGCAACAAAGCCGCAGTGCAGCGCTCCGCCGTGGCCTCGGGGTAAAAGATGTGGGCGCGGCCGTAAGCCAGCTCCACAGCCTGCATGCGGGCGGGGTTCTTGTGCAGCAAGTAGCCAAGGTCGGTGGCGGGGTGACGGGTGGTGCTGATGGTCAGGAGCATGGTAAGGGCGATAAAGCACGCGTAGCGCAAGTGCAAGCTACGCCGAAGCCGTTGAGGTGTAAAACGGGTTTACGCCGCCTTTATATCCACTTATTGGACAAAACGCTGTTCAAAGGCCGTGTTTCCTCGTGGTCCGGCATTGGAAGTTGCCTATTTTTGTCGGCTGAACGGCGCGCCTTTGCGTCGGCTTGATTTGCTATGAAGAAGTTTTTTACCCTGATTACCCTGCTGACCCTCGGGGCGGCGGCTCACGCCCAATCCGATCCTGGCGTGGAGCGTAAAAAGTACATGCTGCCCAAAAAAGACAGCGAGTGCCAGTATGTGCAGAACGTGACCAAGAACACGGAAGATGAGCAGCAAGTGGAGGGCACCTTCACGCGCATCGCCTACCGCCCCTACACCGAGTTGCTCACGGAAATCAACGAGCTGAAGAAAATGAACAGCTGGGCCGATACCACCTACCAGCGCCGCCTCAACGCGCTGCCTGCTGGCGGTACGCTCGTCATTACCATGCACCGCAAAGGCGCCAAGAATGCCGACCCCAGCTTGCTCACTGTCACGGCCCGTACCAAGGACGGAAAGGAACTCCTCAGCCAGCAGCTTACGCCCGGCACCGGCCGCTTCTGGAACCGCGACCTATACATGAGCACCCGCACTATTCCATTTGTTAAGACCGAGCAACCGGGTTCGGTAATGGTCAGCATCAAGGACGAAAAACTGCAGCAGCGCTTTGATTACGTGGTAAATACGCAGTAATCATAACTTATACAAAAGAATAAACCCGGATTAGAAGGCTATATTTGCTTTGCTTTCTAATCCAGGTTTATTCTTCATTTGGGCATATCTATTTTCGCCGCAGCTGAGCCCATTGCACAGCCACTAGCGACTTGGCATCCTGAATCTTTTCGCGCAGCATTTCGTCCCAGCTTAGGTACACGGCCGTGATGTTTTCATGCTCGCCTTCGACGCCGCCACCTTCTCCGTTACGGCGGCTTACCTCGGCGTAGTAGATGATAATCTGCTCGGCGTTGGCGCCTGGCGAGGGGTACATGTCCACAATGTGCTCCAGCTTGTCGACCTCATAGCCGAGCTCCTCCTCTATCTCGCGGCGAATGGTGGCTTCCGGCCCTTCGCCAGCCTTATCGATCATGCCGGCTGCTATTTCCAGCACTTCGCCTTCCACACCAATCCGGTATTGGCGCACGAAAACGTATTGATCTTTGTTGGTGTCAAATACTAGGGCCGCGACGGCGCGGCCGGGCTCAAACCGTTCCCGCACCAACTGCTCGTCGCCGTCTTGCAGGGTCAGTTTGCGCATTTTATAGAAGCCGTCGTAAACCGTTTCTACCTTTGTAATCTTCATGGGGTACAATTTGGGAAGGCTTGAGTGAGCCTTTACGCCAAATATGCGGGCCAATGTTTGCCCTATACCCCTTAAGCCGCATTTCTTTTTTCTGTTGATTTTGACATTTGACGACCTCCACCTGCTGCCAGAGCTACTAAAAGCCCTGCACGCATCCGGCTACGAACGCCCCACCCCCATCCAGCAGCAGGCTATTCCGCACGTGCTCGACTCGCGCGACCTGCTCGGCGTGGCCCAGACTGGCACAGGCAAAACCGCCGCCTTTACGCTGCCGCTGCTCCAGCGCCTGCACCTTTCCAAGCCCCAGAACCAACCCAGCGGCTCACGCGCCGTGCGGGCCCTCATTCTCACGCCTACCCGCGAGCTGGCCATCCAGATCGGGGAAAGCTTTGCCACTTACGGCCAGAACTTGAAGCTGCGCCATGCCGTCATCTTCGGCGGCGTAAGCCAGCACCCGCAGGTGCAGGCGCTCCAGCGCGGCATGGATGTGCTCGTGGCCACACCCGGTCGCCTGCTCGACCTTATCGGCCAGGGCTACATCGACCTGAAGCGCCTGGAGATTTTCGTGCTTGACGAAGCCGACCGCATGCTCGACATGGGCTTCATCAACGACATCCGGCGCATCCTACCACTACTGCCCAAACAGCGCCAGTCGCTGTTTTTCTCGGCCACCATGCCGCCTACCATTCAGCAGCTGGCCGACTCTATCCTGCGCAACCCCGTGCAGGTAGCCGTGACGCCCGTGTCCAGCACCGCCGAAAAGGTGGAGCAGGCCGTTTATTTGGTGGAGAAAACCGACAAGCCCTACCTGCTGCTGGAAGTGCTCAGCAACCCTGAGTTGCGCCGCGTGCTGGTCTTTACCCGCACCAAGCACGGCGCCGACCGCGTGACCAAAGGCCTTAACGCGAAAGGCATCGGGGCCGAAGCCATTCACGGTAATAAGTCGCAGAACGCCCGCCAACGGGCCCTGCAAAACTTTAAGACCGGTGAAACGCGCGTGCTGGTTGCTACCGACCTGGCTGCCCGCGGCATCGACGTGGACGAGCTGAGTCACGTAATTAACTATGAGCTGCCCAACGAGCCCGAAACCTACGTGCACCGCATCGGCCGCACAGGCCGCGCCGGCGCCGAAGGCATGGCTCTTTCCTTCTGTGACTTGGAGGAACGTGCCTACCTACAGGACATTCAGCGCCTGATCAACCAGCAGATTCCGCTGATTGAGAACCACTCCTACGCCAACAACGAAGTGGCTCCGGTACCGCTGAAGGGCCCGAATATTACCAAGCCTAAAGGCCCAGCGGGGCGGCCGCCCCGCTCGGGCGCAGGCCGTGGCCCCAGCGCCGGTGGTGGCCGCAAAGAGTCGGCGAGGCCGGCTGCAGCCCCCGCACCCCGCCAAAAGGCGGCCGGCCGTGGTCAATCCAGCGCTAGCCCGGCTGCGGCCGGTAAGCCACGTCCCAACGGCCGCTCCGGCCGTCGGCGCCGCCGCGACTAGCCCGTTTGACTTATCGGTACCTCCAAAGGCACCGCATTTGATCCGCAGTGCTTCCACAGCCGTCCGTCTTCCGATGGGCGGCTGTGGCTTTTTTTGGCTCTCAAGTGCTAGGCCCGTTGGCTTTTGACAACGCAGCGAACAAATTCAGGGGCCCTTCGCTTATACAGTAGCGCCTGAGCCTCTGAAGCAAGGGCCACCCGTTCATCAGATCGACAGCACTCCTTATGGCTAACTGTTCGCTTTCCGTCATCGAAGCGCTGCGCGCCACCGCCCAGCGCCTGGCTACGCAAGCCCCGTATCAATGGGGCCACATGGGCAGCTGCAATTGCGGCCACCTTGCCCAAACCGTCACCCGCCTGACTAAGGGCGAAATTCACGCTCGCGCCCTGCAACGCTACGGCGACTGGGACCAGCAGCTGCGCGATTACTGCCCTACCAGTGGCTTACCCATCGATGAAACCATCGACGAAATGATAGCGGCTGGCTTCACCCGCTCCGATCTGGCGCATCTGGAACGGCTATCCGATCCGACCATTCGGGCCGCCATTCCATTCGAACGCCGTGACACCCTCCGCCACAACCACCGCGACGATGTGGTGCTGTACCTACGCACTTGGGCCCGCTTACTTGAAGAGCAACTCGCTGCCGGCATTCAGTTGCCTGCATGGCATGCGGCCCCAGAGCCAGTAGCCACTCAGGTCTTAGTCTGAGACTGGAATAAGTAGTACTAACGCCAACAGCCCCGCTCGACACAAAGTCGAGCGGGGCTGTTGCTTATTTGGCTATTCCGCAGCTGCAGCAGCTACTTTACCGCCACTACTTAATGGCGTTTGGGTTGCTGCTCTGAGCTTCGCGGTAACCCTCAGCCCGATGGCTGCGCTTGTAGGCGGCATCGGCATTAGGGTCGTTTTCAGCATTCGGGGGAGGCGTGCACGAGGTGGCCAGCGCTGCAACCCCAGCAAACAAAGCGAGCAGGAAGGTCTTCTTCATGCCCCAAAGGTAAGCACCCACCCTGCAATCCGGCAAATAAGGTTTTTAAACAGTTTTCTAGTCCACGCCAGGACATTGCCCCGTATAAAATATAGTAGCGCGTTTACAGATCCTACTCTTAAACGCAAAGAGCGCAAATCCATCATGCGTTTACAATTCACAACCACAGTCTTCACTTCATAATCAATTAGCGACAGACCTTTTGCTTGCTTATTTACTCTTATACACAATCATAACACCGCTATCTGGCTAACTAAACAAATTGGCTTCAACAAGTTTATGAGGCGTCAACATTTTGAAAGCAAAATAAGACATAACCTGCATGAATAGCTGTCAATATTGTTAGCACAACCCTTATTGTAAAACAACAACCTTAGTCTGCAAAAATCATTAAGCAAAATTGAACAATAAAAATACTATACATAAGCACATAACCAGGCTTTAAACTTACATTTCGACTTTAGACGCCTTTACTTAACAAGTTGATAAACAATACGTAAATACACCCATGAATCATCTATATAAGCTTTCAATATCTTCAACCAATCATATAACAAAGCTTTTACACACAGAAAGAGCCAACCTCCTATCAAGGTGCGTTTTGGCATAGCCATTATAGCTCAACAAGGGCTTAATCCAAAGACACTGACAAGTTGTACGAAGCCATGGGCTCTCCTCTACGCGTTCTGGTGCGTATCGGCAGCAGGGCTATAGTCGCTGAATGTACCGTCGCTGTAGAAAATCACTACGCGACGAACAGTCTTTGCTTGTGTGGGAGCTACTTGATGAGCTGTAGGAGCAGGCACTGATGGCGCTATATCATGCTGAGGTACTAACCTCTTGGGCTGAAAGTCTGGGGGCAAAGCTTCCTGAGTCGGTTGTTGTGCTGGCACTTGCTCCACAGCAGCAGGCAGTATAGCTGGCGCTGCTACCATTTCTGCTGTATTTGGCTTAGGCCTGTTAGGAGCTGGAGCATTAGAGGCCTTAGGAGAGCGTTTTGGCGCAGCAGAAGTACCTAGAGAAGCAACCAGGCTTGAGGTTTCGTCTGAAGCCCTGTCTGGGGCCGCAGCGAGCATTGTGCCCTGACCAGTTAGCAGCCATGGCATAGACAGATCGGGAAAAGCAGCAATGATCTTCTGTATAACCTCTAAACTTGGCTTGTTGCGCCCTCCCAGAATATGGCTTACAATAGGCCTTGCAACTCCGATAGTGTCTGCAAACTGGGTTGGGCTTAGTTGGCGAGCCTGAATCAGCTGCCGGATACGATCTACCATGAGTCTTAAAATTGGTTTACAAATCTACAGGTATCAATCGATGCCACATCATGCCGTCTTCCAACCCAAACACAATTGTTATTACATAAGTAAACAGTATGGCTTAAGCTTTGACGTGTTTACAAAACCATAGGAGCAGTTTACATAAGTTACACATGTAAACAACCAGCCTTCCTTGCCTATTCCCGCACCTTTATACCCCCTGCCCCAGGCCTTCACTCCACATTGAGTGCTTTAACCATTAGCCAGTGTTACCCATTGGCTCACTTCATATCGTTCATACCGAAGTGAAGTCACGACTAACTTTCACACGATTGACAACTCTTAGGTAACAGCTATAAAGCAAAGGCCGCCACTCCCGATGAGGAAGTGGCGGCCTTTGCTTTGGAAATATAAGAGCGGTAAGCCCAAGTAATACTCAGGGCTTAGAGGGAAAGACGCGGGTTACGTGCTAAAGTATTGCCGCGCCAAGGTCTGATCATGACCGTAGATGTCTTCGCGGAAATGAACGTTGCCTTTGTCGTCTACCCAGGAAGTAAAGTACACCAAGTACACCGGCAGCTTCTCGGGTAGCGTCACATGCTGCTCTTTCCGGGCCGCCACGGTTTCCTGTATTTTGGTCATGTCCCAGCCCGGCTTATTGCGCAGCAGATACTCCGCCAACTCCAGTGGCCGCTCTACGCGCACGCAGCCGTGGCTGAAGCCACGTTTGGATTGAGAGAACAGCTGGTCGTTCGGAGTGTCGTGCAGGTAGATGTCCTGCGAGTTCGGGAATATGAATTTTACGTCGCCCAAATCATTGCGCGGGCCTGGGCGCTTGCGCAGCGTGTACCTCCAAGTCTTCTCCGTAAGATTAGCCCAATCAATGCTGGTCGGATCGACCGGGGTGGCCTTCTCTCCGAAGCCTTTCACCACCTCCATGTCGAGGCGGTTGAGGTAGCCAACGGGGTCAGAGCTCAGACCCGGACGCAGTTCCTTATCAATAATACTGAAGGGCACGTTCCAGTAGGGCGACAATACCACGTACTCCATCTTGTCGCTGAAGACCGGCGTTGCGTTCAGCTGCTTGCCTACGATGACTCGCATGTCAAGCGCCGGCTTACCGTTCTCGTACACCCACATGTGGTAGGCCGGAATATTCACCAGCAGGTAGTTCGGCTCGAACCGTTTCGGAATCCAGCGCCACCGCTCCATATTCAGGATGAGTTGGTCGATGCGCTCCTGCAGCGAAACGTTCATGTACTTAATCGTCTCGGGTCCGATGTTGCCATCGGCATTCAGGCCGTGCAGTTCCTGAAACTCTTCCACTGCTGCTACCAGCTCGGTGTCGTACACGTTGACGGCACGCGCCCCGGCTGGTGCCGGCTGGCCAGGCTTATTGCCTGCAGGTACGGCCCGCGGTTGCGCGGACACGTTTGGATTAGGAGTACCATCGGGCTGGAAGCCGAGCAGGCGCTGGCGCAGCACCGGCACCACGGAAGATGAGTCGCCGGGACGCAGGCGCTTTACTTCGGGCACGGTAGGCCAGCCACCGTTGCGCTGCATGGTGCGGAACCGAGCCAGGGCGCTGCGCAAACGGTCGTACTCAGGGTGCAAGGGCTCGAATTCGTAGTACGGATACGTACTCTCGCGCTCCTCCAGTATGGTCATGAGGGCTTTATGCAACTTGATTTTGTTGCGTTTTACCCCCCAGCTGACGTTTTTGACGTCCCGCGGATTGGCAATACCGCGGTAAAAATCATCGGCCCAGTTAAAGTAGGTGGCCGACAAGGCAACGTCTATTTCCTTTTCTAAAGCGTTGCGAGCGGTAGTATCCGGAGCCTCTTTGATCTTGGAAAAGAGCAGATCAAAGTCTACTATCTGGTAGTCCTTTGGGTTCAGGCCCTCTTCACCGGCTTTGTTAACCACGCTGAGCATGCGCTCGGCATGAGGCAAAATCTCATGGTTTTTAAACCAGCCCAGCCGGCCGTCCCGCTCCTTGTAGAACTTCTTGCCCCACTCAATTTCTTCTTTAAACGCCGGTTTCGAAGCCATGTATTTTTCGACATACACGGTATCTACACGCGGCTGCGGGCCCGCTTTTTTGCTGCTGCCCGGCAGTAGATCAGCCGCTGCATCCTTGACGCGCTCCTTCTGATCCTGGCTACACGATGCGGTAACCAGTAACAGGCAGAGGGCCAGCCACAGCGTTAGGGTTGATTGGAAAACGGTTTGAACCGAGAATTTCATGAGAGAAGGTGGAAAAACAATGCGGCAGTTCCGCTGCTCCGCAGTGGCATCCCTGACCTCAGGGCCACGGGCACGGATTGCCTAATTGTACTCCAACGGCCCCCGGCAGGTTACCGCAGGCCGCATTATTCCACGGGGCAAGATAGCCGAAAATGCCTGCTAAACGAAACATTTCTAAATAGTTTGGCTTATCCCAAAAGCCAATTATCGACCTTGACAACTACCTGTTGAGCCTCCACGTCAGCCTTACACCTGCTGTCTGAATGGCCTTTTCACTCGGAATCCGGCTACAACTAAGTGGTGTTTTTTCATTGCTGATCTGGCCAAAAGCGGTGCTGCTCGTAGCTAAAAGCCATAATACGCAGCCACCCTAGCGGCTATCTTTGCTAAACTCACCTTCCCACTCCTCATAGTATATACATGACCGTTTCGCTGCTCGCCTCCGATCCGCACAGCTGCGCCCGCCCCGCCGAGGCTGTAGTGCGCCACCTCTCGCTCGACCTGACCGTGGACTTTGCGACCCGCACCTTGCTGGGCGAAGCCACTTGGCAAATAGAAGTGCAAGCTGGTGGGCGGGAGCTTTGGCTTGATGCGCGCGACCTTACCATAGACGCCATAACCCTAGACGGTGACTCCAACTCTACTCCGTTTGAGCTCGGTCCGGCCGATGCCGTGCTGGGCCAGGCTTTACGCATCGAGGTGCAGCCGACCACAAAAACGGTAACGATTCGGTACCGCACCGCGCCCGAGGCCGCCGCGTTGCAATGGCTAGCGCCCGAGCAAACAGCCGGTAAAGTGCACCCGTTTCTCTTCACTCAGTCGCAGGCCATCCTGGCACGCACCTGGATTCCGTGCCAAGATTCGCCGGGGGTGCGCTTTACTTATGATGCCACCGTGCGCGGCCCCCAGGAGCTACTGGCTTTGATGAGTGCCGAGAATCCGCAGCGGCGCTCCAACACGGGAGAGTATAGCTTTCGCATGCCGCAGCCCATTCCGGCTTACCTCATGGCGCTGGCCGTCGGCGACCTTCGGTTTGAGGCCCTAAGCCACCGCACCGGCATCTACGCCGAGCCGACTACCCTCCCGGTATCCACCCACGAGTTTGCCGACCTCGAGAATATGGTGGCGGCAGCGGAAGAGCTGTACGGCCCCTACCGCTGGGAGCGGTACGATCTGCTGGTGCTGCCGCCGTCGTTCCCCTTCGGCGGCATGGAAAACCCGCGCCTCACTTTCGTCACGCCCACCATCTTGTCCGGCGACCGAAGCCTTACCAGCTTGGTAGCGCACGAGTTGGCACACTCCTGGTCGGGTAATCTGGTGACCAACGCTACTTGGAACGACTTCTGGCTGAACGAAGGCTTCACAGTATACTTTGAGCGGCGCATCATGGAACGCCTCTACGGGCGGCCCTATGCCGATATGCTGCAGGTTCTTGGTCAAACAGGCTTGCACCACACCATTGACGAATTGGGCAAAGACAGTCCCGATACCCACCTTCACCTACAGTTAGCCGGCCGTGACCCCGACGAAGGCCTAAATGAAATTGCCTACGAGAAGGGAAATTACCTGCTGCTGACCCTGGAAAGCATCGTGGGCCGGGAAAAGCTCGACGCGTTTATCACGCAGTATTTTTCGGAACACGCGTTTCAGTCGATGGACACGGACAGCTTCCTGCAGTACCTGCGCCGCGAGTTGCTGGACAAGGTACCCGGAGCCGAGGAGCAAGTACAGCTCGACAAATGGATAAACGCGCCGGGTATCCCGCCGGTGGCGCCGCCGGTGGAGTCGGAGCGTTTTGCCAGTGTGGAGGCGGCGTTGCTGACTTGGAGGCACGGGGCCGCGCCGGCTGCGCTCGAAACCCAGGACTGGAGCACGCACGAATGGGTGCATTTTTTGCACGGCCTGCCCGAGCACATCAGCGCCGAGCAGCTGCAGGAACTGGATGAGGCTTTCGGTTTTACCCAATCCGGTAATGCCGAAATCCTTACGGCATGGTTTCCGCACGCCATCCGGGCTGGCTACTCCGCAGCCGACGAATCCTTAGCCACTTTCCTGACCCGCGTGGGACGACGCAAATTCCTGGTGCCGCTATACAAAGCCCTGCTCGCTACGCCCGCGGGCCAAGCTCGCGCCCGTCAGATCTACCAAAAGGCCCGCGCCAACTATCATTCCGTATCCACCAGCACCTTAGATACGTTAGTAGGACGACCTGCCCTGGCATAACTCTTACAGTCAGCGGGGCTGGCGCACGCGTCTGGCTCCTTCTGTTTTTTCGTTCATCCTTAAAGGCCCATCCGATAGTTGAGCACTCCGAAACCTCTGGGTAAGCTGATTGCCATTGGCGGCAACGAAGACAAGGGCACCCACCCTAATTCCCGCAAACAAAAGAAGTACTACCTCAACTTCTTCGAACTAGGCATTCTGAAGCGCGTCGTGATGGAAAGCGGCAAAACCGACCCGCGCATCGAAGTCATTACCACGGCTTCGATGATTCCGGAAGAAGTCGGTCGCATCTACGTCTCCTCCTTCGGCATGCTGAACTGCATGAACGTGGGGGTGCTGGATATTCGGGTGCCCGAGGATACCGACCAGCCCGAATACCTGGACCGCCTTCGGGCCGCCGACATTATCATGTTTTCGGGCGGCGACCAGTCCCGGATCAAGCAGATGTTTGGGGGCACGCAGTTTCTGGAGCTGCTGGTGCAGCGTTACCAAACAGAGCCGTGCTTTGTAGTAGCGGGCACCAGCGCCGGGGCCATGGCCATGTCGCACATCATGATTCGGGGCGGCTCGGTACCGGAAGCGCTGATGAAAGGCGCCGTGAAGATGGGTAACGGCCTGGGCCTGATTCACAACGTGGTCATCGATTCCCACTTCGTGAAGCGCGGACGCTTTGGTCGGCTCATTGAGGCAGTAGGCTTGCATGAGCGCCTGATCGGCATCGGGCTGGGCGAAGACACCGGCGTTTTGATCTACGACGGCAACCTGATCGAGACCATCGGCTCCAACTTGGTTATTATCATCGACGGGCATACCATTCGGCACAACAATTCGGCCGTGGTCGACAAGGGCACGGCGCTGTCGATTGAGAACATGACCATGCACGTGTTGGCCAAGGGCAATGTGTATGACATTCGCGACCGGCAGTTCTTTGTCGACAAGCGCACCCACGACGAAGCATTGGAGGCGCACCCACGCGCGGTAGAATCGCCGCCGAATTTGTAAGTAGCAATTCACACATAAAAAAGGGCGGCGCCAGATGGCGCCGCCCTTTTTCCTTTTTGCAAAAAGCACTAATTATTGCGCGTACGTGTCGCGGTCGTTGTTGTCGTGCAGCGATGAGTGCTCTGCTAGGCCACCGTTGATGGTATCGGCTGGCCGAATGTGTTTGTCGGCGTCGCTTTCGTTGATTTCGAGTTGCTGCCCGTTGGTTTCGCGGTCCAAGAACGACTGCGGCTCCGAAGTACCACGGTCGGGGGTCACCTCGGCATCAGTACTGCGCTGGTGCGGGCCATCTTCCGGAAGCGTGAAAAACTCCTCGCCCGGCTGACGCGCTTCGGCGCCGGCAGTTGGCGAATTCAGTGCATCGTTTTGCGGAGCGTCTTGGTTTTGGCGGTTAGGGTGTTCAGTGCGATTATCCATGATTGAAATTGCTTGGTCAAAAAAATCTCCGAAGAGAATCACCATCTTTTACGAAGCAGCGCCAGCAACAACCGAAAGTGACGTTCAAAATTTCTAATGCCACCGGTGGGCAAAACCGCTCCTACTCCTTATTATATATAGCGCAGATCAGGCCCTGCCTCTACTCGTCCCGATAAATACCCACAAACAGCGGTGACTCGCTGCTGATGCTGGCCCGGTACATGCCTTCGGAATTAAAGGGCAGCGCAATGTTGCCGGCTGCGTCCACTGCCACCAGCCCGCCTTCGCCCCCGGTGCGCACGAGTTTGTCGTTGACCACCACATAGCATGCTTCGGCCAAGCTAAGTCCGCGGTACTCCATCAGGCAGGCCACATCGTGCGCCACCACGGCCCGGATAAAGTACTCGCCGTGGCCGGTGCAACTGATGGCGCAAGTGCGGTCATCGGCCCAAGTGCCGGCCCCAATGATGGGCGAATCGCCGACCCGGGAGAAGCGCTTGTTGGTCATACCGCCAGTGCTGGTGGCCGCAGCTAGGTGCCCACGCGCGTCGCGGGCCACGGCGCCCACCGTGCCCATCTTGCGTTTGGGGTCTTCGTTGAATTTGTCCGGCTCATCGAGAGGTCCATCGTGGCTGTGGTCAAGCCGAATGCGGCCGCTGCTCAGGGCCTCCTGAAGCTGCGCGTAGCGATGCTCGGTAAAAAAGTACTCCGGTGGCTGCAGCGGCAACCCGTGCTGGCGGGCAAATTCCTCGGCCCCGGGCCAAGACAGCAATACGTGCTCGGAGCGCTCCATCACGAGGCGCGCCGCCCGGATTGGATTTTGCACGGCCCGCACGCCCGTAACGGCCCCTGCCATACCGCTTCGGCCATCCATAATGGAAGCGTCCATTTCGTGGTGACCTTCGTGGGTAAAGACGGCACCGCGGCCGGCGTTGAACAGCGGATAGTTTTCGAGCTGCTCTACGGTGTACTCCACCGCATCGAGCGCCGAGGCACCTTGGCGCAACAAATCGTAACCGGCCAACAAGGCACTACGCAGGGCGCGGCGGTAATCAAGTTCGGCATCGGCAGAGAGCTGGTGGCGGGCGATGGTGCCAGCACCGCCATGTAGGGCAAGGGCTATGTGGGACATGCAGTTAGAAAGAAATGCCGCTTGCAGTACGGCAGCGGCGAGCCTCGGTTGGGGTTGGGCAGCATTTGGCGTGCTTACTCCTTATTATATATAGGAGCAAAAAAGGCGGTAGCAAAGGGCCTTGGCGAGCCGCTGACGGGGAATTATTTTTCGTAGATTTGGCTTACTAATTTTCAACATCCCTCCTCTTTTTGACTATGGCTTACGAAGCTACCGGCCGCCTGCACGACATTATGGACGAGCAACAGGTGAGCGAGAAATTCCGCAAGCGCGAGTTCGTGCTGGAAGTCGTAGACGGCCAGTATCCCGAGCATATCAAGTTTCAGCTGGTGCAAGACAAAACGGCCCTGATCGACCAATACAAGATTGGCGACGAGGTACGTGTGCAGTTCAACCTGCGTGGCCGCGGTTTCAACAAGAACGGCCAGATGCTGTACTTCACCAACCTGGAAGCATGGCGCATCGAGCCTTCCAGCGGCGGTGCTTCGGGCGGTGGCCAACAGCAGGGTGGCTACGCTGCTCCCGCAGCCAACCAGAACCCCGGCCTGCGCCGCGACGCGCAGCCACAGCGTCCGGCTCCCATCGCGTCTGACGACGACAACGACCTGCCCTTCTAAGCAGCGCTGACATCAGGAAAATGCCGCCTCCGGTCATCGGAGGCGGCATTTTTGCGTATATACTCTGGCCAGGAACTGTTGGGCTTGGCCCTCCACCATGAAAGCAAGATTACCTACTGCCTCTTTGCAGGGGCGCACCATTCTGCTTACCGGCGCTTCATCGGGCATCGGGCTGGCAGCGGCTCATCGGCTGGCTGCCTTAGGCGCCCATTTGCTTCTCGTCTGCCGCGACGCCGGCCGCGGCGAGCGGGCGCGCGCCGCCGTGCAGCTTTCGGCTGCCCCGGATACCCCTTCCCCCGAGCTGCTGCTTTGCGACTTATCCAGGCTGACCGATGTGCACCGGCTGTGCGACGAAATCCTGGCCCGCTACGAGCGGCTCGATGTGCTTATCAACAACGCCGGGGTTTTGCCCAACAACCTCGTCACTACTGAGGAAGGCCATGAGCTATGCTGGGTAACCAATCATCTGGCTCCTTTCGTACTGACCAACCGCCTGCTGCCGCTGTTGGAAACCTCTGGGCCGGGCTCACGCATCATTACGGTAGCCTCGGAAGCGCACCGGCTTGGGGAAATAGAGTCGGTGGTAGCGGCTCGCTCCGATCCCAACCGCAGTAGCGCCTTCACAGCCTACTGCGACTCTAAGTTGGCCAACATCCTCTTCACCAAAGCCTTAGCCGAGCGCCTCGAATTCACTGGCATCACGGCCTTTAGCATGCACCCTGGCGTAGTGCGTTCCAATTTATGGTCGCACAGCTCGCGGCTGATGCAACTATTAATGGTATTCGCCTGGCCTTTTGCCCGCACCAATGATCAGGCTGCAAGGCGGATTGTGTGTATGGTAACTAATTCTAATCTCGCTCGGTGCAGCGGCATGTATTTCAAAGATTGTAAGCCGTCGAGTTTATCTAATAAAGCTGCCAACCGCGCCGAAGCGCACCGCCTATGGCGTATTTCAGTTGAGGAAACCGGCATCGGCGAATAACTATTCACTTTATTATCCTCCGATAAATACGCAACGCACTTGAAATTAATAATTGATAAAACCCGCCTAATTTTCCGTCAGTAACCACGCATCAGGTATTACTAACTAGGCTAAACAGCGCGTTAAATCAGCATTTACAGCCTTGCAAAGGGCTATTCAAGATATGCTTGCCAAAAAAAATACCCCCTGACGTTACTTTATTTTTTATTTCTCGTTCCTTTGTTCAGGAATTGTATTCATTAAACCTTTTCATAACATGGCCGAACTTAACCTTCAGCACCTGCAAAAAGTATTGACAGATGCTGGCCGCAACGAAAACCTGGTTCGCGAAATCCGTCGCGCTCATACCAAAGTTCAGGCAGCATTAAACGAACTTGGTGAATTGCTGGACCCGGCCTATGAGCCTTCGGAGCGCAAGAAACCAGGCCGTAAGCCTACTGCCGAAGGTGCTGAGGCCGGCGAAGGCCGTCGTCGTGGCCCTGGCCGTCCGCCTAAGAGTGCTGCCAACAACGGCTAATCATCTACCGCTTCTTGATAAAAAGAGCCCGCCGATACCTATATCGTCGGGCTCTTTTTATTTTAGGCATATTAGGCTTCGCCAAGATCAAAGGCGTTATCACTTAGCCGAATACGTTATTCAAATAACTATGATTCAAGCTTAACAAAGTCTATCCGCCGAAAACAAGGCAAAATGGTTCGTGCTTAAGCAAGCCAGAATGAAACGCCTGCCCTCCTTTTGAAGTTAACTATGTGCCAAGCACAACTGGGCTGCACTTACGTCAATTGATATTGGCTTTCATCCTAGCTGGTGCATAATCAGCCTTAACACGATGGCATTTACTTTACAACGGTTGCGCGAATTGATAGCAACGGGTGAGGGCGAAACGCTTGAATTTAAAAAGCGCACGACCCACCCAACACGAATTTCCCGTACCCTCGCTTCGCTGGCCAATAGCCGCGGCGGAAAAGTGCTGGTGGGAGTAGAAGATAATGGCCGAATTGTGGGTGTACGCGACCCTGAGGAAGAGCTGTATTTATTGCGCCAGGCCGCCGAACATTACGTGGAACCGCCCCTTAAGCTACAGGTGGAAGAGTTGGAGGCGGATGAGCGCACCGTGCTGGTAGTGACAGTGGCCGAAAGCACCCGCAAACCCCACCGTGCCTTAGTAGGCGACGACGACTGGCGCGGATACGTACGCGTGGGCGACCAGAGCGTACAAACATCCCACCTGACGGAGAAGGTGCTGGCTACCGAGCCGCCCAGCCAGTTTGAGCGGTTGCCCCTGAACCATCACGAACAAGTGGCCCTGGATTATGTGCAGCAGCACGCCCGGCTCACGCTCCCGCAATACATGAAGCTGATCAACGTCTCAAAGCGCCGGGCGTACCGCATGCTGATCAAGCTGGTGCTACACGGCTATCTGCGCTACCACGACAAAGAGAAGGAACCCTACTACACCAAATAACCAGTCGGCCCGGATGGAACACTTATTCCATCCGGGCCGACTGGTTATCATCAATTTACAACAGCGGCAAGTAGCGCTCCTGCAGAATGTGCAGATGGTGCGACTCGTGGCCGGCCAGCGCAAACAGCAGTGCCCGCACCGTCACGGGGTGGCCGCTGGCGGTGCCCTGCTGCGCTAGTTGCTCAGGAGTGAGGTGCTGGAGCAGCGACAGAGAAGCCAGCCGCACGGCGGCGTATTCATCGAGCAGGCTGGCGAGGGTGCGCTCATCGGCGCCGGACTGGTCGGCGTAGGTATTTTCGTCGAACCCAGGGAGGCTTTGGGCATCGCCGCGGGCAAAGCGCAGGGCGCGGTAAGTGAAGATGCGCTCGGTATCGGCCATGTGCAGCACCATTTGCTTGATGCTCCACTTACCGGGTGCGTAGCGCAACGTGGCCTGCTCATCGGTGAGGCCCGCTACGAGCTGATGCAAGGCCGTGGGTTCGGCGCGGAGCATATCGAGCGGGTCGGCATCGGCGCCAACACGGCTGATGTAATTGTCAAAGTAGGGCGGATAGGTTCCGGCCGTGGGGCGAGTGGTGCGTTCGGAAGTCATCATATCTAGTGCGGCAAGTTAGTTCGGCCCCTCAGAAGTGCGCGACGGCACTTTTCAGCTCCCATTAACCAGGGAATTAAAGCTATATGAATCAACCAATTGCTCGATCAAACAATATGATAATTCTGCCCTAAAGGCTTGGGCAGTACGTATGGAATATCTTTACAAGCAACGTTTCCTGCTTTTTCATGACACAACGACTACGCTTGGGCTTGCTTTGGAGCCTGCTGCTGATGCTGAACGCCTTACCGGTGTGGGCGCAGGTCAGCTTAGGCACCAGCCCCTACTCCCAAACCTTCGATAATCTAGCCAATGGCCTGCCCACCGGCTTCGAGGTGTACACCGGTGCCACGGCTAGTACGCTGGGAACTGTGGGCGTCTTTGCACCGACACCAGCTTCTTGGAGCGCTGCAGGTGCCGGTTTTAAAAACCTGGCTTCGGCCACTGGCCTGCCGGTTGGCAGCAGCGCTACCGCCCAAAATGCCGCCACCAACCGCGCCCTCGGCGTGCGACAGATGGGCACCGGTGGCTACGACCCTGGCGCGGCCTTCGTATTTCAGGCCGCTAATACCACCGGCCGCACGGATTTCGAGCTTAGCTTCCGGCTGCAGTCGCTCGACGCCGCGCCAGAGCGCACAGTGAGCTGGCAAGTTGATTATGCGACCGGTGCCACGCCCACGACCTTTACGCCGGTAACCGGCGGCACTGGCACCACCGGCAACAGCACCTTTTCAAATACCCTGATCAACGTCAGCTTCGGCAACGCGCTTAACAATAGCGCTGGGCCAGTCTGGATCAGGGTGGTGACGCTGGTAGCCAGCACGGGCGCGGGTAGCCGACCGACTACGGCCATCGACGACTTCACTCTGGCTTGGAGCACGGCCGGCTCCACCACGCCTACCCTGACGGTATCGTCGGCGGCGCTGGCTTTTGGCAATCAAAACATCAACACTAATTCGGCGCCTCAACCCTACACCCTCACGGCGGCCAACCTGACCGGCAATGCAACCGTGACGGCCACCGGACCTTTCACCGTATCGAAAGACAACAGTGCGTTTAGCAGTTCGCTCACGCTGACGCCCACCGAGCTAGCGGCGGTTCGCACGCTGTATGTGCAGTTTGCGCCCACTGCTGCTGGCCCCTTCACCGGCACCCTCACGCATAGCAGCCCTGGCGCCACCACCCGCACGGTGAACCTGAGCGGTGTGGGCATCGACCCGAGCCAACTGGTATTCAATTTCAACGCCTGCAACGGTGCGCAGCTAGCCGATGGCTGGACGCAGTTCAGCGTATCAGGCGGCCAAACCTGGGGCTGCACCAGCTTCGGCCGCGATGCTAACGACCCCACCGGGCTGGCCAGCAGCCCGAGCGGCTTGCAGATCAATGGCTTTGCCAACGGCACCAACGTGCTTAACGAAGACTGGCTGATTTCGCCGGCACTCAACCTTAGCGGCACCACCTACCCGCTGCTTTCTTACTGGAGCCGCGTTGCCTTCAACGGGCCACCGCTGACGCTGATGGTGTCCACGAATTACTCCGGCACCGGCGACCCTACCGCCGCCGGCGTTACGTGGACCGACCTGAACAGTACTTTCGCCAACCGCGGCACAGAGCCCTGGGTGCAAACTCGTGACATCGACCTGAGCGCCTACAAGCAGGCGGACGTGTACGTGGCGTTCGTGTATAGCTCGACCAACGACGAAGGGGCCCGCTGGACCCTCGACGACGTAAGCGTAACTAACTCTTTGGTGGCGCCCCCGCCTGCGTTGCGCCTCAGCACGCCCAGCGTGGCATTTGGCTACCGAGCCGTGAATAGCACCAGCACCGAAACCTTTACCGCCACTTTCTCCAACCTAACCGGCAACGTCACCATCACGTCTTCTGATCCGGCCTTTCAGGTGGCACAGGGCAATGGCGCTTTCGGCAGTTCCGTCACGCTCACGCAGGCTACGGCTTCCGGCAATTCGCTGCCGATTTCGGTGCGCTTCACTCCTACCCAGAACCTGCGCACCTACAGCGCCGAGCTTACCCTGAGCACTCCCGGCACCGCCGCGGTCATCTTGCCGCTGACCGGCAACACATACGACGCCACCAACACGCTGGAAGTGGTGAACTGGAACGTAGAATGGTTTGGCTCGCCGACCATGGGTCCGACCAACGACAATCAGCAGTTCAACAACGTCCGTACGATTCTGAATAACCTTAACGCCGACGTGTATGCCCTGGTGGAAATCGTGGACACCATGCGTCTGAATGCGTTGGTGGCCCAAATGCCGGGTTACGCCTACCGCGTGTCGGACTTTGGCTCGTTTGCCGATAGCCGCACCGATCCGGACTACGCCACCTCTCAGAAGCTGGCCTTTATTTACCGCACCAGCGTGATAAGCAACCCCACCTTCACGGCGCTGTTTCGCTGCACGCAGGCCCAAAACTGCCAGGCCTACAATTGGTGGTCATCGGGGCGCTTTCCCTTCGTGATGCAAGCCGACGTGACGCTGGGCGGCATCACCCGGCAAGTGAATTTCATCCTGATTCACGCCAAGGCCAATACCAGCCCCACCGCTACCTCCTACGACCGCCGCAAGAATGGCGCCGATGCGCTTAAAGCTCTGCTCGACCGCGACTATCCCACGGCCAATTTTGTTTTGCTGGGCGACTTCAACGACGACCTCGACCAAACCATTACCACCGGTCTGAGCACTACTGTTACTTCGTACAGCGCCTTCACCAGCGACCCAGCAAACTACCCGGCCCTGACGCTGCCGCTCAGTTTGGCAGGCAAGCGTTCCACTGTAAGTTATAGCGACGTTATCGACCACGTCATCGTCTCCAACGAGATGAACTCCTATTACATCAACGGCTCGGCTGAAATTCTGACCAATGTGGCGGGCCAGGTAGCCAGCTACGGCAGCACCACTTCCGACCACTACCCGGTACAAACGCGCTACCTCTTCAGCCCGGCCACTTCCACCCAGCCGACGGCCCGCCCGGCCAAGCTGGGCCTGTTTCCAAACCCCGTAAACCAGTCGGTGCGTCTGGAAATACCCGAGCGTGGTACTGCGCTGCAATTGCAGGTGCATACCACCGATGGCCGCTTGGTCTTCTCGAGCACCGGCTCCTTGGAGCAGCTCAACGAGCAGCTCAACCGCAAAGTGGGCGGCCTGAAAGCGGGCCTGTACGTGGTTCGCGTGGTGGGTTCACAGCAAACCTACGTGGAGCGGTTTGCCAAGCAGTAATCGGTTTTAGCTACGCAAAAGCCCCGTTCTGGTAGCAGAACGGGGCTTTTCTTTTGCCATTCGCCTTCAGCGGCTGCTAGCAAGGCCCTTTAGCGGCTCATCAGTTAGCTCGAAACGTTGCGCGTGCTGCTCGCCGATAATATGCAGCCAGTGCCGCTCGGACGGCCGATTGGTCGGGAGCCAGCCGCGGCCTTGCTGGGTAAGAATTAGCAGGCCCTCATCGTCGCCCAGAGCCGCAAAGTTGGGCAGCTTGGGGCCGCGAAAAAAGTCGGGGATGCCGTGGGTAGCAGTGATATGGGCGGCCGTAGCCGGCACATCGGGCGTCACAATGCCGGCTTCGCTCAGGCCCAGCAGGCTGGCTGAGGAAAAGGGCAGGTCGGCGGCGTTGGGCAAATCAAACCGCGCAATAAATTCGAGAATATTGCCAGCGGGGTCGTGAAAGTAAAAGGCCCGGGCGCGCCAGTTTGGGAAATCAGCAATTGGTTGCCCGTCGATGAAAGGCAGCAGCGGCGTGCGAGGCCTGAGCCAAGCGTAGGCGGCATCTATTTGGTTGTGCGGCACACTCAAGGCAAAGTGGTAGAAGGGCTGCGTGCCAGCCGTTGCCGGCCGAAACAGCAGCAGCGAGTAACCGATTTGGACGCGCAGCTCGTTAGCGGCGGCTTGCAGCACAGGCAGTGCCAGCACTTCGCCGTAGAAGCGGCGCAGGGCGGGCAAATCGGGGGCGAGCAGGTGAAGTTCGAGCAAGCGCATAGCGGTACTGACTAGGGCCGCAACCTACCGGCTTTTGCGCATACTTACCAGCCCATCGGTACCCGGCACAACGCCGACCAAAGCCCACTCGTACACGAGGCACATCACTCCTACACTCCTGTTATATGTCTTCTCTCAGCCAAAAAGGCTTTTCCATTTCCAAAAACGCCCTCTTCAGCTTGTTTATGGGCCGTGCCGGCAAGCTGCTGGGCCGTCCCTTTAAGGCGGTCCTCATCCTGAACGAAGTGGCCGATAAGCTTGCCGTAGAAGGCAGCAAAGACAACAAATTCAAGCAGCTCATCGACGCCGCGCTGACCCTGGTACGCCTCGTGCGGGCCTACGTCAAAGGGACGTACCGGCAGGTAGAAACCTCCACTATTCTGAAGGGCCTGGCTGTTCTGCTGTATGCTTTATCACCCATCGACCTCGTACCCGACTTTATTCCGGTGCTGGGCTTTTTGGATGATTTGAGCCTGATCAGCTGGTTTATCAGCAACTTCCAAACCGAAATCAACCGTTTCCGCGAATGGGAAACAACCAGCGCTGCTGATGCAGCACCGGATATGAATATGGCCCTGACGCCCGAGGCCTCGGCCAGCTCCGCACAAAACGCCGTAGCCATATCCGAAATGGGCCATTCCTAAGCCCAGCAGGCCTCTTCCGGCGGTTTTAGTAATCAAGCCGAGCCCACGGGCTCGGCTTTTTGCTGCTGCAAGCGGTACCAGCAGGCAAAACCCAACAGCCCCAGCCACAAGGCGGTACAGCCCGTGATGATAATTTGGAGCACAAAAAGACGCAGTGACAAGTAAGAAGAAAGCGGCGCGGCCTGCCACCGGGCATAGCCCACGGCCGCGGCAGCCGCGGCTACGCTGAGGCCTGCCACCCAAGCCAGTCGGTGGGGCAATGCAAGGTTAGTTTCTGGGGCAGCCGGTTGGCGGCGCAGCCAACGCCAGGCCCACCAGGCCAGCAGCGCCCCACCAACGGCCGAACTCAGGAATTGGCCGAGCTTGAAGAGCGGCATCGAGCCGAAAAAGGGGAACGGCACCTCTCGTTGCAACACGGGCCATGCCGTCACCACCCAACCATCGAGGTGCGTGAAAGCATCCCAAACGATGTGCGAAACGGCGCCTACCAAAACAGCCCCCACTACGCGCAGAAAGCGTCTGCTCGGACCAAAATTAAACGGCTGCGCGGCGGCCTTGCACATCCGCCACCGCCCCCACTGCGGCAACAGCGCCGCCGCGGGTTGCTTCATCACGCGGTGCCACAGCCACAGTACTACCAGGCTCGTAGGCAGGCAGAAAGTAAACAAGCCCGCAAAGGTGTGCCCGATATTCCCGTTGGCCTTCAGCTCAATGAAGTAGATGAAATCGGGGCTCATGCTGCCCACCACCAAGGCCGACATCGGTAGGCGAAGCCAGCGGGCCAAGGGTACTGCGGCGGCAGCGTGGCTGAAAGTGAAGGGCATGAAGAGGCGAAGCTGCAGGCTAGCAAGGGCACCCTCTCGGCATTCGGGGCGTTGAAGAAGCAATGTGCAAGAAATTCCCTGGCGCGGTTGTCAACGGGGCGGTGTATTTTCGCCCATTTCCTCACCAAAGGATTATTTAGTGACCAAACTCTCCGTTTCCCTTACCCATTTGCGCCGGGCAGCTTTGTTGCTACTCCTGCTGCTACCGGCCGCCGCCCGCGCCGACGAAGGCATGTGGCTACCGCTGCTGCTCAAGCAGCTGAACGAGGCCGACATGAAGCAAAAAGGCCTGAAACTGTCGGCCGAAGACATTTACTCCGTCAACCGCGGCTCGCTGAAAGATGCTATCGTGCAGTTTGGCGGCGGCTGCACCGGCGAAATTATTTCCAACGAGGGCCTGCTGCTGACCAACCATCACTGCGGTTACGGGCAGATTCAGCAGCACTCATCGGTGGAAAAGGACTACCTCACGCACGGTTACTGGGCCAAGACGCGGGCGGAGGAACTGCCCAACCCCGGCCTCACGGCCACCTTCATCGTGCGCATGGAGGACGTGACGGCGCCGGTGCTGCAGGGCATTCCGGCCGGCATCGCCGAAGCCGACCGGGAACGAATCGTGCAGCAGCGCAGTGCGCAGGTGGCGCAAAAAGCCGTGGAAGGCACGCATTACAAAGCCTTCGTGCGCCCAATGTTTGGCGGCGGCGAATACTACTTGTTCGTCACGGAAGTATTTGAAGACGTGCGCCTTGTGGGTGCTCCCCCGAGCAGCATCGGTAAGTTTGGTGGCGACACCGACAACTGGATGTGGCCCCGCCATACCGGCGACTTCAGTATCTTCCGCATTTACGCCGGCCCCGATAACAAGCCTGCGCCTTATTCGGCGCAGAACAAGCCTTTTCAGCCCCGCCACTCGCTGCCCATCTCGCTGAGCGGCGTGCAGCCCGGCGACTTTACGCTGGTGTTCGGCTTTCCCGGCCGCACCAACGAGTACCTCACCTCTTGGGGCGTCGATGAAACCTACTCGGTTTCAGACCCCATTAAGGTCAAAATTCGCGACAACAAGCTGCGCATGCTCGACGAGGACATGAAAGCCTCCGACAAGGTGCGCATTCAGTACGCCGCGAAGTACGCGTCGCTGGCCAATTACTGGAAAAAATGGATCGGTGAGATGCGCGGCTTGAAGCGCCTCGATGCCGTGCGGCGCAAGCAGGAGCAGGAACAACAGTTCCGCCAGTGGGCCCAGCAGGGCGACGCCACCCGCAAGGCGGCCTACGGTCAGATTTTGGATCAACTGGAGCAGCAGTACAAGCTGGTGCGCCCCTACGTGGTAGCCCGCGACTACATAACCGAAGCCGCCCTTGGCGTGGAACTGCTGGCGTATGCCAACAGCCTGCAAAACCTAGTGGATCTGATTCAGGCCAAAGCCCCACAGGCCGAGCTGCAGACGGCCATTGATAAGGCCCGCAAAGGCACTGCTGGCTTCTTCCGTAATTACTCCGCTCCCACCGATCAGAAGGTGGCCGGCTTGCTGCTGCCGCTCTTCGTGGAAGGCACGCCCGCTGAGCTACTGCCCGACAATGTGAAGGCCCTTCGCACCCAAAATACCACACCGGAGGCATGGCGCCGCTATGCCAATACGCTTTACTCGCGCAGTAAGCTGACTTCCGAAGCCGATGCCAACAAGGTGCTGGATGAGCTAGCCAAAGGCAATGCAGCAGCGCTGACCAACGACCCGGCTTACCAGTTGGTAGCGCCCATCGTGGCAACTTACCGCCAGAAAGTGCTGCCTACCTACACCCAGGCTCAGGACCAGATTACACTGCTGCAGCGTACCTACGTGGCCGGCTTACGTCAGTGGCAGCCCGAGCGTAAATTTTACCCCGATGCCAACTCCACCCTGCGCGTGGCCTACGGCCAAGTAGCCGGCTACCAGCCTGCCGACGGCGTGCAGTACGAGTACTATACCACCCTCGACGGCATCATGAAGAAAGCCGACCCCACCAACGTGGACTTCGAAATTCCCAAGCGCCTCACGGAGCTGTACCAGCAGAAGGACTACGGCCGCTATGCAGTAAATGGCACGGTGCCGGTAGCATTTACCGCTACCAACCACACCACCGGCGGCAACAGCGGTTCGCCCGTGATTAACGCCCGCGGCGAGCTGATCGGTACCAACTTCGACCGCAACTGGGAAGGCACCATGTCCGACATCATGTACGACCCCGACCGCGTGCGCAACATCACGCTGGACGTTCGCTACATGCTGTTCATCGTGGACAAATACGCTGGCGCCGGCCACCTCGTCCAGGAAATGAAGCTGGTAGGTAGTGCTGGTCAAGCGGAGGTTCCGACTGGTACTTCATCGGATAAAAAAGCAAAGAAGCAGAAGGTAAAAGTGAAGCGAGCGAAGGAAGCCGCAGCAACTTACTAAGCAGGCCGCTTTTGAACTTTAAAAACGCCGCCCCATTTAGGGCGGCGTTTCTTATTTCTTGGCTACAGAAGCCAACATAGGTCACGTTCCGGAGACCAAGAAATGTTACCAGTAGAGTATCTTTCAGCCTAGATTCAACCCAGCTTCGTCTTTTCCATAACACGCTTTACACGCGTCCTCCTATTTCGACCAATTAATGCAGCGTTTTTGCTTAATTCTAGCGTCCACACTGGCGCTGGCTTCCCCAGTTTGCGCCCAGGTACAATCAGATTATCAGATTCTTATTGCCGAACCTGAACCCGAGCCCGTTCCGCCCCCCAAAGTCCCGGCACTGACGCTCAAGTTTAGTCCGCTCACCGTATTTGACCCCACCACCAGTTGCCTTCAGGGCGGAATAGAATACCGTTTTTCGCCGCAGTGGGGTTTTGAGGTTGAATACGGGCATCAGTTTACTGGAATGCGCCCCAACGGCTTCAGGCTCACGGAAGGACGAAACAATTTTGAATACCGCAAATATAAAGTTGAGTTGCGCCGGTATCTGGCCCCCAATACGGATCATCCCAAGCGGGAAACTTACCTAGCTCTGCAAAGCTTTTTCGTACCGCAGAGTTATAGCCGTAATGGAGCCGTGTATTACCGTTCCGGTCGGTTCATTACGTCTGATCATGCCGATGTCACTAAAAACCTTATCGGCCTTGTTGCCAAGGCAGGGTTCATCTGGCAGCTCGGGCACAATTGGGTTTTCGAAACAGGCATGGGCATGGGCGGACGCTATGTAGAAGTGCTTTACACGAACGTAACTAACGAACGGCGGGCTTCTGACTTCAGTAAGTCCTATACCAATATTTTCAATCAAACTGAACAACCCGGCTCCACAGCCAAAATTCACATGGAAGCAGTACTGAAATTGGGATATAATATCCCCTTCAACCAGCGCTAATAGCTTCGTATGCCCGCGCTATCCTTGCAAAATGGCGCTTTTAGCAAAAAGAAACCTGGACAAGAATGGAATAGCATCTACCACCGGTGTCATAAGGGCTGACTCCTGTTCAATGCGACTTCCGTTGGTCAGCGGCTCCTCTTCACTAGGTTTAGCCTTATGCATAGCTTCCTTTTAAGGCGCATTCTGCTTCAACTCGTATTGCTTGCGGCTGTGTTAGGCATATGCCCTGCACTTCATGCCCAATCTTCAAAGTTGCTCCGCCCAGCCGCCGTCTTTGATGGCACCATGCTGCACCCGGGCTGGGCGGTACTAGTCGAAGGTGAAAAAATCACGGCTGCTGGTCCGGCAGCTCAGCTGTCGGTTCCGGCTGGCACCCAAACCATCGACTTGCCCGGCCTCACGCTCCTGCCCGGCATGATCGAGGGCCACTCGCACCTGCTGCTGCACCCGTACAATGAAACGTCTTGGAACGACCAAGTGCTGCTGGAGTCGCAGGCCGTGCGGGTGGCGCGGGCCACGGTGCACGCGCAGCGCACCTTACATGCCGGCTTCACCACCGCCCGCGACTTAGGCAGCGAGGGCGCCGGCTACGCCGATGTCGGCCTTAAACAAGCCATTGACCAAGGCATCATTCCCGGTCCGCGCCTCCAAGTAGCTACGTTGGCCCTGGTTGCCACTGGTGCCTATGGCCCCAAGCTCTCGGTGGACGTGCACGTGCCCCAAGGCGCGCAAGAGGTCAGCGGCGCCGATGAAGTGGTGCGCGCCGTGCGCGAGCAAGTGGGCAAAGGCGCCGATGTGGTGAAAGTGTACGCCGACTACCGCCTATCGGCCAGCGGCCCCGCCGTACCCACCTTTTCGCAGGACGAACTGAACCTGATAGTGGGCACTGCCCGTTCCCTGGGCCGCCCAGTGGTGGCGCACGCCTCTACGCCCGAAGGCATGCGCCGGGCCACGCTGGCCGGCGTGCAGACCATCGAGCACGGCGACGGCGGCACGCCCGAAGTCTTTAAGCTGATGCGGCAGCGCGGCGTCGCCCTCTGCCCCACCGTGGCCGCCGGCGACGCCATTTCGCAGTATCGGGGCTGGCGCCGGGGCCAATCGCCCGAACCGGAGCGCATTACACAGAAGCGCCAGAGCATGCAGGCGGCCCGAAAGGCTGGGGTTGCCTTGGTAATTGGTGGCGATGTGGGCGTGTTCACGCACGGTGACAACGTGCGTGAGTTGGAGCTGCTCGTGCAGGACCACGGCCTTACCCCCATGGAAGTTCTGCGCGGCGTGACCAGCGGCAACGCCCAGCTACTGGCCCTTCCCGACCGTGGCCGCATCAGCCCCGGCCTGCTCGCCGATATGGTGGCTGTGCAAGGCGACCCTACGCGGGAAGTGGCGGCGTTGCGGCGGGTACAATGGGTAATGAAGGGCGGCGCAATCGTCAGACAATAAAGATTGCTCCTAGAGCTGCTACGGTCAACTTTACTACCCTACCCGGCGTTAAGCACGCAACGGTTTCTTGTCATTGCCCCATGAGCATGTATGTCGTGACGCTGCGTTTGCCCGATGCTTTCGATGAAGAATTCATTGCGCTCATCCCGCGTCATCGTGCGTTTATCAACAGCCTGATCGAAGAAAACATTATCGTGTCGTACGCCATCAGCGCCGACCGCTCCCGTGGCTGGGTCACCATGCACGGCCCAAACGCCGAAGCGGTGCGCGCCGTCGTAGAGCAATTCCCGCTTTATAGCTTTCTGAAGCAGATCGAAATCGACGAATTATTTGTATTCGATAGCACCGCTTCGCGCTTGCCCAAAATCAGCTTAAATTGACCCTTTGGCTAGCTGTGGCTCCGGTTGAATTGGCCTCCGTTAGCCTTACTCCCACCCTACATTCGCTCACATGATGTACCCGATGCTCTGGCTGGTTCTAGGCACTTTGCTGCTTCCATCCACCGCACCGCACCCCGCTGCTCCGGCTACCGTGGTACCAACCACTGAGAACGTATTGAGCCGTCTTAGCACGGCCATCAGTCAGCTCAAAACGCTGCGCTGCACCGCCAAAGCCAACGAGCGGCATGCCGACGGCTACCAACGTGCCATGTCCACTATGAAAGTGGCGTATGCTCCCCTGCGCATTTACGTGCGCAACGACAAGGGCATTGAAGTGCTCTGGGTGCAGGGCCAAAATGGCGGCGATGCTTGGGTAAACCCCGGTAAGTTTCCGTACGTCACGCTCAGCCTTGATCCGAATGGCTCCCTGATGCGCCGTGGCCAGCACCACTCCGTACTCGACGCCGGTTACGGTACCATCGCCGACCTGATCCGGGCTTCTCCGCAGCGTTCCGATGCGTTTCGTCGCACTTTCCGCTACGTTGGCGACACCACGGTGCAAGGCCGCCCGTGCTACTTAGTGCGCTCCGATTATCCGCAGTTTCGCTACGTGAATTACAAAACGTCGGCCGGCGAAACGGTCTCGAAAGTAGCTGAGCGTTTTGGGTGCGGCGAGTTTCGCATCGTGGAGCGCAACAAGGTGGACTACTCGGAGACGCTGCCCGAAGGCAAGGTGCTGCAAGTGCCCAACGCGTACGGCCGCCGCACGATTCTGTGCATCGACCAGAAAACGATGCTGCCCGCCTCGGTAGCCGTGTGGGACGATAAGGGCTTGTTCGAGTCCTTTGAATTTTCGCAAGTGGTGGCGAACCAGCCCATCCCAGCAGAAGAATTCAGGAAGGATTACAAAGGGTACAAACTCTAACCCCTGCTTTTTGCGGATTCGATCGATGGCATGGACTCCGTAGCCCATTTCTGTCCGAATCTCTTTTAGCAAGCGGAGCTAGGGTGGCAGCAGTTGTTGATGTACGGTTGGCGCTGCATTTATCGATACCCTAAAAAAGAGGGGGCACGGCTTAAAGCAGTGCCCCCTCTGTGCGTTTAACGAATCGTCCAAAATCAGTGACGTTCGTCGAATTCGCAAAAAGCCTTGATTAACGGCGCATGGTCTTCTCGATCTGGTCCCACATCTGAGGAGTCAGTATTTCCAGCTTGTTGAACTCGCCGGCGCCGTTCAGCCACTCTCCGCCATCGATGGTAATTACCTCGCCGTTGATATAAGCGGCGAAGTCCGACACGAGGAACGCCGCCAGATTGGCTAGTTCCTGATGTTCGCCCACGCGCTTGAGCGGTACTGAAGCGGCCGGATCGAGCTTCGAGGCCAGCGGCTCGGGAAATAGGCGGCTCCAGGCACCTTCCGTTGGGAACGGACCAGGCGCAATAGCCACCGAACGAATACCATACTTGGCCCATTCCACAGCCAAGGAGCGCGTCATGGCCAATACCCCGGCCTTGGCGGCGGCCGAAGGTACCACGAAGGCTGAGCCTACGGAGGCGTACGTGGTTACGATGTTCAGAATAGTACCCTGCTGCTGTTGTTCAATCCAGTGCTTGCCCACTGCCAAGGTGCAGTTGTAGGAGCCTTTCAGCACGATGTCCACGATGACGTCGAAAGCCTTGTTAGACAGGCGCTCCGTAGGGCTGATGAAATTGCCAGCAGCGTTGTTTACCAGCACGTCGATGCGGCCAAACTCCTCCACGGTGCGGCGCACCAGGTTTTCTACTTCGTCGTACTTGCGCACGTCGCACTGCACGGCCAGTACTTTGCCGTGCGTTTTTTCGCGCAGTTCGTTGGCAGTGGTTTCCAGCACGTCCAGCTTGCGTGAGCTGATGACGACGTTGGCGCCCAGCTGCAGGAAATACGTGGTCATGGCGCGGCCCAGGCCGGTGCCGCCGCCCGTTACGATGATGGTTTTACCTTCGAGGGCGCCGTCGCGCAGCATGGGTTGGGCGTAGGGAGAGGCCATATTTCTGAGGGGAATGGTGTGGCTGATGACAAGGCGCAAGAAAGGCATTTTACTGAATTAGTATGCATGCCGCATACTTTTCTTACCATATCAGGCAATGCGCCGCGCCAACTTACGCGCTTCGCTGTTATTTGCAGTCTTATGAATCTTCCTTCCGTTGCTATTCTGGGTTGTGGCTGGCTGGGCCTGCCCTTGGGCCGCACGCTGGCCGAAGCGGGTTACGCCGTGGCAGGCAGCACTACCACTACCGAAAAGCTGCCAACCCTGCAGGCTGCCGGCATCGCGCCGCACCTGCTGCGCCTCAGCCCCGACGCCGCCACGGCCGACGTAGCGCCACTGCTGACGCGTGCCCAGATTCTGGTGCTCAACGTGCCGCCATCCCGCACCGCCACCGACCGCAGCGCCTATACCGCCGCGCTCCGACCCGTGGCCGCTGCTTTGCTGGAGTCGCCGGTGCGGCACGTGGTATTCATCAGCTCCACCGGGGTGTATCCCGATGAGCCGCGTACCATGCACGAGCCCGATGCCATAGCCACGGCCACCGCTGAGAATCCGCTGTTACGCGCCGAAGAGATGTTTCAACAGCCCGATCAGCCCTGGACAACCACAGTGCTTCGCTATGGCGGCCTCATGGGCCCGGGTCGTTCGCCCGGCCGCTTCCTTGCCGGCCGTACCGACGTGCCCCAACCCGAAGCAGCCATAAATATGCTTCATCTGGCCGATGCCGTCGGGGTTATTCGCAGCGTCATCGAGCAAAAAGCTTGGGGCCACATTCTAAATGTGTGCGCGCCGGTCCACCCCACCCGTCGCGAGTTCTATCTGGCTGCCACCCAATGCTTGGGCCTCATACCGCCACAGTTCCGTATCGGCGACCATGAGAGCGGCAAACTAATCGGCACCGAGCAGTTGCAGGCGGTGCTGCATTACGACTTTCTGCATCCCGATCCGATAGCCGCGTTGAACCACTGCCGCTAGAACACGGTTTTGAGGGGCTAGTCCACCGTACCTTTGCGCTGTGAAAGATTTGATTGCTGCCGATGTAGCGGTATTGGGCGGTGGTGCCGCCGGCTTTTTCGGAGCCATTGCCTGTGCCGAAGCCAACCCTGACCTTACCGTAGTACTGCTCGAAAAAACCACCAAGCTCCTGAGCAAGGTACGCGTTTCGGGCGGCGGGCGCTGCAACGTCACGCACCATTGCTTTTCCCCGGCCCAGTTGGTGCAGTTCTACCCGCGCGGCGGCAAGCACCTGAAAGAACCCTTCAAGCAGTTCGGTGCCCAGGATACAGTGCAGTGGTTTGAGCGCCGCGGCGTACGGCTCAAGACCGAGCCCGACGGCCGCATGTTTCCCACCACCGACTCCTCCGAAACCATTGCGCGCTGCCTGGAAGAAGCGGCCCAGCGGGCAGGCGTACTCATCTACACCAGCACCGCCGCCGACAGTATTGAACCACTGCCGGACGGTAGTTTTCGCCTAAAGATCAGCGGCAGCAGGGCGCAGGATCTGCGCGTGCAAAAACTGCTGGTGGCTACCGGCGGTAATCCCAAATCGGCTGGTTACGACTGGCTACGGCAGCTGGGCCATAGCATCTGCGAGCCGGTGCCGTCGTTGTTTACGTTCAATGTGCCGCAGTCACCGCTCAAAGATCTGATGGGTGTGAGCGTGCCTCACGCCCGCGTGGTGCTGGCCGGCGAAAAGCTCGAATACGAAGGCCCGCTGCTGGTGACGCACTGGGGCGTGAGTGGCCCAGCCGTGCTCAAGCTTTCAGCTTGGGGCGCCCGCCGGCTCAACGAATTGCAGTACACCGGTACGGCGCTCGTCAGCTGGGCACCCACTTACACCGAGGAAAGCATGCGTCAGTGGCTGAATACTTTCCGCACCGAAAACGGCAAGAAAATAGTAGCTGCCAACCCGCTGTTCGGTCTGCCACAACGCCTGTGGCGCACGCTCATCGAACAAACGGGCATCGGGGCCGAAGTGCGCTGGAGCGAGCTGGCGGGCAAGCTGCAAAACCGCCTGATCGAGTTGTTGCTGCGCACGCCACTGCAAGTACGGGGCAAGACTACGTTCAAGGAAGAATTTGTGACTTGCGGCGGCATTCCGCTCGACGAAGTCAATCTCAAAACCATGGAAAGCCGCCGCGTGCCCGGTCTGCACTTCGCCGGCGAGGTGCTGGATATTGACGGCATCACCGGAGGCTTTAATTTTCAGGCCGCCTGGACGACGGGCCATCTGGCCGGACGGGCCATG